>NZ_CAKVFS010000008.1 GCF_934746965.1 uncultured Methanobrevibacter sp.
TCCCAGTAGTGAAGTCCTTTTGTGTTTTGTTTGTGTACTATGGTATTTCTATGGGAATTTCATTTCGCTGCAAGCCTTTTTCTATTACATTACTTACTTATTTTATTATTGTTTTATTTTTATTTGTGTTTTTTTTCATGTTATTATTTTAAATTCGGTGATTTTATGAATATTAAAATATTAGACACTACTTTACGTGATGGAGAACAAACTCCTGGTGTTTCTTTAACTTCTTTGGAAAAATTAAGAATTGCAAATAAACTTGATGAAATTGGAGTTAATTTCATTGAAGCTGGTTCTGCAATTACTTCTTCTGGTGAAAGAGAATCTATTAAAAATATTACTCAACAGGGTTTTAATGCGGAAATTCTTAGTTTTGCTAGACCTATTGAAAGGGATATTGATTATTGTTTAGAATGTGATGTTGATGCAGTTAATTTAGTTGTTCCTACATCAGATTTACATATTTTTGATAAGTTAAAAATTACTAAAGAAGAATTATTGGACATGTCTAACGCTGCTGTTGATTATTGTAAAGATCATGGTTTAATTGTTGAATTATCTGCAGAAGATGCATCTAGGACAGATATCGACTTTTTAAAAACAGTCTATAATAATGCTGTTAATCATGGTGCTGATAGGGTTTGCTTATGTGATACTGTTGGTGTCTTAACTCCTGATTCTTCATTTGATATATTTAAACAATTAAAGAAATGTATTGATGTTCCAATTAGTTGTCATTGTCATAATGATTTTGGTTTGGCAGTAGCTAATACTCTTGCTGCTTTAAAAGGAGGTGCATCTGAATTTCATTCTACTATAAATGGTATTGGTGAAAGAGCAGGAAATACTTCTTTTGAAGAATGTGTTGTGGGGATTTATAAATTGCTTCCACAATTTTCAACTAATATCAAAATTCATGAAATTTATACTATTTCTAAATTAGTAGCGAGATTAACTGGAGTTTATATTCAACCTAATAAAGCTATTGTTGGTGAAAATGCTTTTGCTCATGAATCTGGAATTCATTCTGATGGTATTATTAAAAATGCGGCAACTTATGAACCTATGACTCCAGAACTTGTTGGTCGTAAACGTAAATTTGTCATTGGTAAGCATATGGGGACTCATGGTTTAGATGCAAGGCTAAAAGAATTGGGTGTTTTTGTTAATAAAAAACAACTTCAAAAAATTTGTGATAATATTAAGATTCTTGCAGATAAAGGTAAAACTGTTACTGATGTTGATTTACAGGCAATAGCTGATAATATTTTAGAAATTAATCATAAAGATAGAATTAAATTAAATGAAGTTACTATTGTGTCTGGTAATAAAGTCATGCCTACTGCATCTGTAAAATTAACTATTGATGGTGAAGAAATTTTAAATGCTGGTGTGGGTATTGGTCCTGTTGATGCGGCAATTAATGCTGTTAAATCTTTGGATATTTTTGAAGATATTGATTTTATTGAGTATCATGTAGATGCGATTACTGGAGGTACTGATGCTCTTATTGATGTAATTATTAAACTTCAAAAAGGTGATAAAATTATATCTGCAAGAGGAACAGAACCAGATATTATTAATGCTAGTGTAAAAGCTTATATTTCTGGAGTTAATAGATTACTTTCTGATTAATGGTGTTTTCATGGAAATTAAAATATTGGGATTTAAAGGAAATATTCTTTCAGTGGATCAAACATTAGCTAAAATTAATAATTTTAGAAATGATGGGGAAGTTATTCAATTATTGGATGCTGATTCAATAGCTGGTTTAAAACATGTTAAACATGGTGTTAATCAGGCAATTTTAGCATTTAATCGAGAAGAAAATTTGGCTAATGATTTAAGTGTTGAGATTTGTTTAAGATGTTCTGCTCAAAGACAAATTTCTAAAGCTTTTAAAATTCTTGGTCTTAAAGAAGGAAAAATGAATTTATGTGCTATCTTAATAAATTGTTCTAATGATAGATATGATGATTTAAATTCTATGTTTGATAGGGATGATGATGTTTTAATAGCTGATAAATCAAAATTAATGAAGATATATGGTATTAATAAAAAAGAATTAGAAAATAGTAATATAGAAAACATAATAATTGATAGAATAACTAAACTTATAGTTGATTATTGATAACTTCAATTATTTTATCAAGATTTTCTTTTTTCAAGCTTTCATAATTTAAATTTTTAACTTCAATTACAATTCC
Source organism: uncultured Methanobrevibacter sp. (assembly GCF_934746965.1). Classification (NCBI taxonomy): domain Archaea; kingdom Methanobacteriati; phylum Methanobacteriota; class Methanobacteria; order Methanobacteriales; family Methanobacteriaceae; genus Methanobrevibacter; species uncultured Methanobrevibacter sp. The sequence continues at coordinate 2,211 of NZ_CAKVFS010000008.1, forward strand.
TTTTTCTTTTAGTCTGTTGTAATTTGGACATTTTGTAATGAAATTATGGTGATTTATTGGTAATTCTTTTTTTAATTTCCACATTATATCTTTAGGTTTTTCATGTGGAATAATTACATTAACGCCTCTTTTAAAGGTATGAAACGTGGTATTTATATGTTTTTTTAGAGTTGTTGTTGCATTTATTGTTTCCTTTAAATTATTTTTTACAAAATCAAGTTCCTTATCTATACCACTACATGTAATTTCATCAACTTTGCTTAATTTTTGAGGTATTTTAGTATTTTCAAAAACTTCCGGATTATTGGTACTAATAAATCCACCATTTTCAACATTTATTATTTTTGGAGATCCTGTAGATGCAATTATAATGTCGGATAAGTTACCATTCCCTAATTTTTTTTCATTATCTCCAATTCCTGCAGATGCATCTTCAATGGTTGTAATTTCATTGTCTTTACAAAATTTTGAAATAGATGCAGTATCTTGTTCAGCTGTATAAGCTGCAAAACTAGTATAAATTAAAGCAGAATCTTTAGGAATATCTATGTTTTCTAAATAATCTGTATTAATAAGTCCTAAATCAGTTTTTAAGGTTATAATTTCTTTATTTAAAAATTTTGCAATTTGTTTAAAGCCATGCCATCCTCCTTGATCAGGTATGATTATTGATCCTTTTATAGATGATAGTGCTATGAAAATACTATTATTTCCACTGTTTGTTATTTTACTGTATTTATGATTTGTAAGTTTTTTTATTTTTTTTTGGCAGTTTTTTTCAAAACTATTATTTGTATCAGTTAAATAGGGATTTTCTCCAGCAGCTACTTTTGCCATTATACATCTAGTTTCTTTGTGAGGTTCTTTGAATTTAAATTCCATGTTATCACTATTTAAAATATTGATCTAGTGTAGTTTGTTTAGTGTGAAGCATTTCATTTAAAAGTGTTCCTTGTTTTACATATTTTTTAATAGGTATTTTTAATTTAGTTCCACAGTATATCAATGCATGGTTTAATGTTTCAAATTCTTTGTAAGGTTTTTCCATTGCTTCTTTTATATTTTCCCTAACATTAAATACACCTAATGGAACATATCCTTCATATGCTTCTCTTAAAATGAGTAATCCTGATTGTTTTTTCTGTCTAACTAAATAATCTAAAACAGCCATTTTTGCAGTATAATAACACCCACCAACCTGAGAATATTCTTTTTTTCCACCATTTGTTTCATAATCTGAAAAAATAAGTTCTTCTTTACCAATTAATTTAATAAATGCTTCATACCATTCATATTGCCATTCTGTAGGTGTTAATATGATTATATAATAATTATTTAAACTTCCAAATTCATAAACTCTGTATGAATCAATTTTTTCGAATTTTCTAACTTCTTTTAAGAATTGATCCGCTAGAGTTGTATCACATGCTGTAATTGACCATCTTGTTGGAACTAATTTTCTTTTGTTTTTTGTTCCAAAAGCACCTACTGAAAATGCTTTTTGCATAGCTGTAAATGGAACATGTTTATTATGTAAATTTAAAACAGCTTCACTAGCTTTTAAATCAGTATCATAATAAGTTTTTTCTAATTGTTTATCCCAACGAACAGCATCTATATCAAATTTTTCAATAACTGCACTAGGGCCATGTGGAGTACTATCTTCAGTTAATAAAGCTCCAGTTGGACGTTTACCAAATGTAGCTTCACTATCTATTGATTTTGATGCTAAAGATATATCTTGTAATTTTTCAACAAAAGGATTATTTAAATCATCAATTTTGATTAATTGTTTTCCTCGTACAAGATTCATCCTATAATTTATTATATCATTTTGGCTTTTATGTTCTCCAATCCAGGATTCTGGAGAATCCATAATTGCAGTATCACCTACTGCACTTGCCATCATAGGTCCTGCATAAACTTTTGGATAAGACCATCTTCCAATAAAAACAGAGGGGGGAGTACTACCTTCTAAATTTTTTCCTATTTTAACAGATTTCATTTGTATCTGTTTGGTTAATTTTTGAAGATATGCATTTTTAGTTGTTTTCATATTGCCAATTTTAATTATTTTTTTTAAAAAAAGGTATGAAGTACATAAATGTTTTTTCTCATTTAAGTACTAATATTATTTTAAGCGAATTCGATAGTGCTAGGTGGTTTATCACTTATAGATAAAGCAACATGTGTTACTTCAGAAATTTCGGAAGTTATTCTTTGTGATATTTTTTGAATAACATTCCATGGTAATTCTGGAACATATGCTGTCATAGCATCAATTGAATCAACAATTCTTAAAACTACTAAATAACCAAAGTCTCTTTGGTCTCCTTTAACTCCAGTAACTTTACTATCAGTTAATACTGCAAAATATTGCCATACATCTTTGTCAATACCTGCTTCTTCTATTTCATCAGTTACTATTTTATTTGCTTTTCTACAAATGTCTAATTTTTCTTGTGTAAGCGCACCAATAACTCTAACAGCAAGTCCTGGACCTGGGAATGGTTGTCTATGAACTACTTTTTCAGGTAAATCTAATAATAAACCAATTTCTCTAACTTCATCTTTATATAAATCACGTATTGGTTCAACTAAATCAAGAACCATACCACTAGGAAGTGCTAAATTATGATGGGATTTAATATTACCTTTACTTTCAATCCAATCAGGTGCTATGGTACCTTGTACTAAGTATTTTGCATCAGTTTTTGCAGCTTCTCTTTCAAAAACATCAATAAATACTTTTCCAATAATTTTTCTTTTTTCTTCGGGATCTTCCACTCCTTCAAGAGCATTTAAGAATTCTTCAGAAGCATCAACATAATTAAAGTTTAATCTATCTTTAAAAGTGTTAGTTACTTCATCCACTTCACCTTCTCTTAAAAGACCGTGGTCTACAAATATTGCTATTAAGTTATCTCCGATAGCTTCCTGAACAAGAACAGAGCATACTGAACTATCAACTCCTCCAGATAATGCAATAATAGCTTTTTCATCACCTATTTGATCTTTTATCTTTTGGATAGCATCTTTAATAAATTCTTCTGGACTTAACATTTTTTCAACCATAAAATATTTATTCTTCGTCACTGTCTTCTTCTTCGTAATCTTCTATGATTTGTTTAATTATTGCTTCTAAACCTTCGTTGTTTCCATCATTGACAGCTTCAATTATTTCATCATATTTAACATATTTTTCTAATTTTACAGATTTAGCACCGATTCCAGAAATTTTAAATCCGTATTCTTCATCTCCTATCGGGATATTAACGAATTGTCTTTTTAAACCTGGTTTATTTGCAAGTGCTTTTTCTTTTAAATCTTCTGCATTATCAATCATTATTACACCTTTCTTCACAAATTTTATAGAAATTTTCGAATATGGTTGATCCTTTAGGAGTATGATGTACTTCAGGATGGAATTGTATTCCATAAACATCTTTTGTCTTATGTTTAAAGGATTCAACATCACATAAATTGGAATTAGCTAAAATTTCAAAATCATTAGGGATAGTTTTAACTTCATCTTTATGGGATGACCAAACTTCCATTTTTGGAGCTAATCCTGTAAATAAATTTTCATCATTAATAATATCAATTTCAACTTTAGCATAGCTTTCAGTATTTGAAGTATCTATTTGTCCACCATAAGCTTTAGCTATTAACTGATGTCCTAAACAAATTCCTAAAATAGGTATATCAAAATGCTTAATATATTCTTCACTATTCCCAGCACCTTCAATAGAAGGTCCTCCACCTAAAATTAATCCTTTAGGGTTTTTAGCTTCAATTTCTTCAATACTTAATGTATTTGGAACTAATTGGGTTGGAATTTTAAGATATTGTAAGCTACGTTGAATTCTATGATTATATTGTCCTTTATTATTAATAACTAATATTGTCATTTTTTGCTCCCTAATTTAATAGTATTATTTTAGTTTTTTTTATTTATTATATGTTTGTACTAAATTTAGGTATGATATTTTAAAAAAAGAAGTATAGGTTTTTGCACCTATTTAATTTTAATACTTTGTGTTATATTTTTTACAAGATTTAAATCAGGCCCTTCAATAATAATCATTTGATTATCATCGCTGTAAATACCTGCATAACTTTGTTGTGTAGTATTATTTTTTGGCACTGAGTAATCAATATAAAACTTAATATTGCTATTATTAGAAGTTTCATTAATTTTAGTCATGTTTTTTTCTTCTAAATAATCCACACATATTTCTTTAAAATTTATAGTATATCCTGTTGAGTTTTTTACACATTCTTCAATAAATGAGCTGTTTAAAAATAATACTTCAATATTATTTTCATAATCTATATACATATTAACATAGTTATAATCACCATCAACTTGTTGAAATTTGGAATCATGGGAGACACTTAGTGTAAATGCTCCAAAATCAGCAATTTGATTTTTATTTTGTTCTGATTCTACGGTTATAGCTATAAATGCAGCAATTATTATTACAACAATAAGTATGCCATATAAGATTTTATCTTTATTCTCCATATTTTTATTTTTAATGGATTAATATAAGTATTTTTTTTAAATAGGTCTTTCTTTTTTTTTAGATTTGCACTTAATGATTTCACTGATTTAGAATATGTTCATTATGTGTTCTTTAAAATTACATTTTTCTATTTTTGGAAGTGCTGTAATTTTACAGATAATATGAACGTGTTCTATTTAGATAAGAATGTCATGGATAATTAATTATCATTTTATCCATATTTATCACATCATACTTAAAATTTATATACTATATTAAATAAATCACATTCTCATGGAACTTAAAGATTTAGTTTATATTATTATTGCAATTTTAATTGCAGTATTACTATTAAAAATATTTATGTGGTTATTACCATTATTTATAGTATTGATTATAGCATTTTTCATATATTTATATTTGTCAGAACGTTTTTAATTAATCTGATTGTTGGATATCTATGTATGCTGAAGTTGCAGCTATTGCACCTTCTCCACATGCTACAATCCATTGTCTTAAACCACCACATATGTCTCCTGCTGAATAAACATTTTTAACATTTGTTTTTTGATGTTTATCAGTTATTATTTCACCATTTTCATTTAATTTAACATTTAGCTTTTTAGCTAATTTATTATGTGGAATATAACCTATACTAATAAATACTCCACTTGTTTTTAATTCAATACAGTTATTAGTCTCTATATTTTTTAGAATTACTGATTCTACGAAAGTTTTTCCTTTAATTTTTTCTACTATTGTGTTATAAATGATTTTAATGTTTTTTTCTTTTATATTTTTTTGTAAATATTGTTGTCCTCTTAATTGATTTCTCCTATGGATAATAGTAACCTTACATCCTATATTTTCTAAGAAAAGAGCTTCTTGCAATGCACTATTTCCACCTCCAACTATTATGACATCTTTATCCTTAAAGAATAATCCATCACAAGTTGCACAGTAACTGACTCCTTTTCCCAAATATTCTTCTTCTCCAGGAATTCCTAGATGTTTATGAGAACTGCCTGTAGCTAAAATCACAGTTTTTCCATAATATGTTTCTTTATTTGTTTTAACCATGAATTTATCAGTGGATTTTATTATGTCTTCTACTTTTTCTGTTTCATGTAATTCTACATATTTTATGCATTGTTCTTTTATTTTTTCAACTAATTCTAATCCAGAAATCATATCAAATCCAGGATAATTTTCCATTTCAGGGACTTCACGACCTATTCCTCCAGCTAATCCTTTATCTAATATTAATGTTTTTGTTCCTTGTCGACCAGCATAAATTCCTGCAGTTAATCCTCCAGGTCCTGCTCCAACTATAATTATATCATATGTTTTCATAGGGTTAACCTCAATTTATTATATTATTTGAGATTATTTAAAAGTAGTGGATTTATCAGTATTTTGTTTAAAAAAGAAAAAAGAGATTAATTATTCGTTTTTACGATATCTGTAATAACCAAAGATTAAAACAGCAAAAACAATAATTAATATGATTATATAAGGTATAATATTATTTTGTGTTTGTTTTGAAACATCATTATCAAGAAGTTCATGAACACTTTGTTTTGAATCACTTGATTTAGATGGTTCTTGTGGAATATCTGTTCCTACATTTATATTATTACTTTCAGTAGAATTACTAACTACTTTATTTGCATTTGATGTAAATTTATTGATTTCATTAGCTATTTCTGAAATTATATTAGTTAGTGTATTTTCTGTTGTTTGTGTAGTATTGGTCATGTCGTTAGTTGGATTTGTTGTATTTGTTATAGTATTATTTTCATTAGTAGGATGTTTTGGAGTAGTTGGAGTTGGATTAGGATTATATGGTTTTCCTGTAGGTGATTTGATTAAACCACTTTTATCTAAAATTATCTCAGAAATATTATTTGTTTTAAAATAATTGTTATCAATAATAGAATTTTTTGCAGTAGTCCTTTCAAAATAGAAAATAACATTATTTTCAATGTAATTATCTGTTATAATATTGTCTCTAAATATTACTCTAGATGGAATTTCAGGAGTTTCTTCATCTACGTATATTGCACCATATTTACCATAATTATTTTTAATAATTGATTTAATTACTTTTAATGGTCCTGAAGTGATTATAGCTGCACCTTTTGTACCTGCTGTATTATTAGCTATTGTACAATTTTTAACAGTTAATTCTCCTGGCCAATTATATAATGCTCCACCCCATTCTTTTGCAGTATTATTTTCAAATATACATCCTTCAACATTTGTTGTTGAATAAATGCCTGTACGAGTAGCACCTCCATCACGATATGCATAATTGTATCTAAATATGGAATTGTAAATGTTTGTGTCTCCTCTGTAAGTATTTATTGCACCACCATCATGCCCTGCATAATTGTCTATAAATTGACAGTTATTTATACTGAGATATCCTTTTTCAATAATTTTTTTCCCATATTTGTAATATGGTTCGGCTCCTGCTACAGAAACAGCTCCTCCGTTTTGATCAGCTTTATTATTTTTAAATATACAATTAGTTATGTATATTGATCCACCTTTTTCACCATGAATTGCTCCACCATGAGAAGGACTATTTCCATTTATAAATGTGATATTTAAAAATTTAACAGTTGAAACAGAATTAATTTCTATTATGCTGTTTTTAAATTGTCCATTTATAATAATGTCCTCAGCATTTCCTTTTCCTTGGAATGTTAAGTTTTTATTAACTTGAATACCTTCTTGGTAGTAAGTTCCTAGTGTTAAGTAGATAATATCATTTGCATTTGCATTATTTACAGCATTCTGTATTGAATTATCAGGTCCGATAGTTATTGAATTATCTATGGTAGTTGTATTTTCTTCAGCAGAAACTACAGGAATAGCAATTACTAAAAGCAAGAATATAAGAAGAATTGACAACTTCTTAATATTTTCACCTCCAGTTATAATATTTACTAAGGTGTTAATATAAATTTTTTGACTTGTTTTGAAAAATAATTAATATCGTATTAAAAAATAGCAATGAATCTAAAATCTTTTAATAATATTTTGTTCAAAAAAAGAAAGTGATTAAAAGAGGTTAAACTCTTTTATAATAATTTTTGAATAGATTGTTTAACTAATTTATTAACAATACTTCCATCCGCTTTTCCTTTGAGTTCTTTCATACTCATTCCCATTAAAGGACCCATAGCACCCATTTGACGTTCTTTAACCATTGCTTCATTTTTCATAACTATTTCATCAATGATGTTTTCAACATCTTCTTGGCTAAGTAATGTTAAATTGTTATTTTTAGCAATTTCTTCAATTTCAGTATCTGGTGTTTGTATTACACAGGTTGTTAATTTTGTAACACTATCTTTAGCTATTTTAGAATCTGCTAAAAGTTGGAAAATATCTTTTAAGTGTTGTGTAGTTAAAATACTGATATCAAACCCATCTCTTTTTATTTCTTTTAAATCATATGCAAGAAGGGATGCAACGGGAGTAGGATCTACTTTAATATCTGTTAATATTTCTTCAAATACATCTGCTTCTAATCGTTTAACTAATTGGCTAGCTAAATCTTCACTTAAATTATATTCTTTAATAATTCTTTCTTTTTTAGCATCTGGGAGTTCAGGTAGATTATTTTTAATAGGTTCAACTAATTCATCAGTTATTTTAAATAATGGGATGTCTGTTTCTAGATACATCCTATTAGCTGTAGGAAGTGGTCTCATGTATTCTGTATTTCCATCATCTAGAGATTTACGTGTTTCTTCAACGACTCCTTCAAATCCAAGATTAGCTCTTCTTTTAACTTCTTCTAAAGCAGAAATAGCTATTTCTTCATCATGAGCAACTATAATAAAAGCATCTTCTTTTTCAAGATTTAAATAATCGCGCACTACATCCACTTCTTCTTGGGTAATTCCATATGCTGGTAATTCATCACTATGGAATATTCCAGATACACCACGTTTTTTAGCATAACTAGCTATTTCAGTACCAAATCTTCTTCCCGGTTGAACTTCTTTTCCAATAAGTCCATTGAATCCTTTTAAAACTACTGCTTTAATAGATTCTGCTGAAGATAATATTTTTGATTGTGTGTTTTTGAATAATTCATCTAAATTGTGAATTTCTTCAAGTACTTTAGCATTTCTTTTATTTAACTCTTCTTTTATTTCAATTAAAGCAAGTTGTCTTTGAACTTCATTTTCTACAATTTCACTCATTAAATCAAGATTTTGAACACCTTTAATTTCAACACGAGCTCCTTTTTCAATTGAAATGTTTAAATCTTGCCTAATTGTTCCAAGACCTCTTTTTACATTTGTACTTCTTAAAACTTGACCAATCATATATGCGACTTCACGTACTTGATCAGGATGATGCATAGATGGGTCAGTTGTAATTTCTGCAAGAGGAATTCCTAACCTATCTAATCTAAACTCAGTATAATCATCAGTAGTCTCAATTCTTCTAGCAGCATCTTCTTCAAGACCAAGACTTTCTATGGTTACTCTACCATAAGGTGTATCAAGGTAACCATCTGTTGCTGCAAGTCCTGTTCTCTGGAATCCTCCAGTATTACTTCCATCAATAACTTGTTTTCTCATAGTATGAAATTCATCTACAATATGCATATTCATTAATGCAGCTATTGTAATACAAATTTCAAGAGCTTCTTTATTTAAACTGTGAGGTGGTTCATCATCACTTTCTACAAGACATGTATGATGATTGTATGCTTCATATTTAAAGTTTAACCCACGTAAAGATTCTTGAAGAGCAGCTCTATCAATTTCACCAAGTTCACTTTGTGTTGGTCTCAAATTTCTTTCGACAATTTCATTATACTCATCATCAACTAATTCAGTTTTACAAGGACAAAATAGTTTATGTTTTGTATTTAATTGCTGATGAATTTCAAGTCCCATTTTAAGTCCTAATTTTTCCCAATCCATTTTTGCACAACCTTAATTCAAGAAATATTTGATTGAAGACTTTTCATTAAATTCTCCAGCTATATTTTGATTCATCAATTTTTTAACTTCTTGTATATTATTACTTTGGCCGAGAACCCAACTTAATTTCACATATGCTGTTTCAGGAGTCATATCTAATCCAGAAATAACACCTGCATTTAAAATTTCTCTTCCTGTTGAGTATACATTCATATTGACTCTACCATATAAACATTGTGATGTCATAACAATAGGAATATTCTCGTCATATGCTCTTGCTAAAGGTTTAATTAATTTATCTGGAACATGTCCAAGTCCAGTTCCTTCAATAACAAGACCTTTATATCCTTTATCAATATGATAATCAATAAGTTCTTCAGTAATTCCAGGGAAACTTTTGATAAGTCCTACTTTTTCTTCAATAGCACTATTAACTTCTAATTCATTTTCATTTCTTTTAGTATATCTATAATTAGGGTTAATATTCATCATGTGGTTCTCAATTTTAGCTATTGGTTCATAGTTTATGCTTCTAAATGTGTCTCTACGACTAGTATGCATTTTACGAACTTTAGTTCCTTTATGAAGGTAAGTATAAGAATCATTTAAACTTCCATGCATACAAACACTAACTTCTGCAACATCTGATTTTGCAGCTATTACAGAATCTATAAGATTCATATTAGCATCACTTGAAGGTCTGTCTGAACTTCTTTGAGCTCCGGTTATTATGATAGGAACTGGTGTTTTTAACATAAAGCTTAATGCAGCTGCAGTATAATGTAATGTATCAGTACCATGAGCTATTACAATACCGTCATATCCTTGAGATATTTCATTAGCTATTTCTTCAGCAGCTTTAACCCAATATTTGGGTTGCATATTTTCACTTAATATATTGTATAATGCTTTAACATTGTAATTAGCATAATCTAATAATTCAGGATTTGCTTTAATCAAATCTGCAGCAGTAAATTTAGGATGAACTGCTCCAGTTCTATAATCAATAATTGAAGAAACAGTTCCTCCAGTGGATATTATTGAAATATCTTGTTTAGAAGAATCATGAGCTATTTCTTCAGCATCATAACCAATATTTGGCTTATCTCCTTTTTGGATTAATTTAGCTTCAGTATTTTCAATATTTACACCAATATTATATCCACTATCTAATTTTAAAACTAAATATCCATCTTCACTATCTTCGGATCTATCTAAAAGAATACCTTCATAAGAAATATCTTCTTTGTTGATTTTAATAGTATCTCCTATGGTAATTCCATTAGTTTCTAAGTATTTTTTAGCTATTTTTTTATATGTCATGAGACCACATTTATTTGATTTTAAGAGTTTTCTTTCATCCATTCTGCTCCAGCTTTTAAAACATCAATATTCACATCAATAACTTTTGGTTTAGATGCAAACATATGTTTAATAGCATTTTCATAAGATTCTGGAGATAAAGTTTTTTGTAATTCCATTAAAACACCAATTAATGCTGTGTTTGCAGTTCTTGTGTTTCCAAATTTTTCAGCTATTTCAATTGAAGGAACTTTGATTATATTAACATTCTTATTAGCTTCAAATTCACCAATCCGTGAATCATAAATTATTGTTCCATCTTCTTTTACATCATCTGCAAATTTCTCTAAAGATGGTTTGTTTAAAGCAATAAGTATATCAATATCTTCTACAACAGGTGTTCCAATAGTTTCATCAGAAATTACAATGGAACAATTAGAACTTCCACCTCTTTGTTCTGGTCCATAACTAGGGTACCATGAAACATGTTTGCCTTCACTACATGCTGCTTGAGCTATTGTAAGTCCAGCACTTAATACACCTTGACCTCCAAATCCAGTTACTTTAATAGTCAATGGTTTCATTCCTGTGTTTTCACAGTATCCAGAATCTTCAGTTCTGTCTACATTGAATATTTTATCTAAGGATTCAATTGTAAAATCATTTTCTGGCCTTACTACAGGATTTCTATCTTTTGCTTCGTTTCTAAAGTTTTTAACAGGGAATTCTTTTTCCATTTGATTTTCAAGAAAATCTTGAACACCTTGTGCATCTTGTTTTAAGTTAGTAGGACATGGAGATAAAATTTCTACAAATGCATATCCTTTTCCTTCTTTTTGAATAGTTAAAGCTTGTTTAATTGCATATTTTGCAAGTCTGATTTTTAAAGGTGTAGCTAATGAAACTCTTTCAATGAACACTGGTGCTTTTAAGGTATCAATTAATTCACACATATGCGTTGGGTAACCTGCATAAGCAGGATCTCTACCCGTTTGACAAGTAACAGTTTTTTCTCCAACTAATGTTGTTGGAGCCATTTGTCCACCAGTCATACCATAAACAGTGTTATTTACAAAAAATACAACTATTTTTTCTCCACGATTAGCTGCTTGTAATGTTTCATTTAAACCAATGGATGCTAAATCACCATCTCCCTGATAACTCATTACAATAGAATTATCTTCAGCTCTTGAAATACCTGTAGCTACTGCTGGTGCTCTTCCATGCGCTGTTTGCACATTACCACAATTAAAATAGTAATATGCAAATACTGAACATCCTACAGGTGAAATCATAACACATCTTTCTTGTATTCCAAGTTCATCCATACATTCAGCAATTAATTTGTGGATAATCCCGTGACCACATCCTGCACAGTAATGAGTTGTAGTTTGATTTGTTTCACCTTTTCTTGGAAATGAAGGGTAAATTGACTCAGGACGTTTACGTATTGATAATTCATAATCTTCTAAGTTTTCTGGCTCTAAACTTTTTTTATCCATTTTTTCACATCCTTAATCAATAATATTTGGGCTAGCTTTTTCTTTATCTCCTGTGCCCTCAGGTAATTCTTCATCAATTCCAACAATTTCATAAATCTTTTTAAGAACTTGTTTAAGTTCAATTAAGTTTCCACCCATTCTATTTACAAGATATGTATTCTCTTTTCTTAAAGCAGCTAATTGAATATCTTCTAATAATTGACCATTACTCATTTCTACTGAAATAAAACTAACTCCTTTATCTGCAAGTTTTTTAATTTTTTCTTCGGGGAATGGGAATAATGTAATAGGTCTTAAGAGTCCAACTTTTAATCCTTTTTCACGTGAAACATCAACAGCACTTCTAGCAACTCTGCTACTAATTCCATAGGATACTAAAACAATTTCTGCATCGTCAAGTTGATAATTTTCATATTCTACTTCGTCTTTAGCTATTTTAGCATATTTTTCTTGAATTTCATAGTTGAATTCTTCTAGTTGATCAAAATCAAGGAAAATAGATGTAACTAAATTTTCCATAGTGTCTTTATTTCCACGAACTGCCCAGGAATTATCAATTATAGGTTCAATAGCTTCTTGTGGGAATTCTAAAGGTTCTGCCATTTGTCCTAATGTACCATCTGCAAGTACAACAACAGGATTTCTATATTTATGAGCTAATTCAAAAGCTTTTATAGTTAAATCACACATCTCTTGCACACTATTTGGAGCTAAAACTATGTTTTTGTAGTTTCCGTGTCCTCCACCTTTAACTACTTGATTATAATCTCCTTGCTCAGGACCTATGTTTCCGAGTCCAGGTCCTGCTCTCATAATATCAACTATTACTGCAGGCAATTCTGCTCCAGCTAAATAAGTAAATCCTTCTTGCATTAAACTTATTCCAGGTCCTGAAGATGCTGTCATAACTCTATGTCCAGTTGAAGCACCTCCATAAATCATGTTGATGGAAGCTTCTTCACTTTCTGCTTGAACAAAGTTCCTGTTTACCATTGGGAAATATTTGGAAGCTTCATGAAGTATTTCACTTGCAGGAGTAATTGGATATCCAAAGAAACAATCGCATCCTGCATACATTGCTCCAATGATAACTGCAGTATTTCCTTTCACCATTTGATTAGTCATTGTCTTCCTCCTTTTTAGTATATACATAAACTTCAAGAGCTAATGGTTCTGGGCATGTGAGGAAACAATCTCTACATCCACTACAACCTTCACCACTATAACAAGCATAACGATATCCTGCTTTGTTAAGTTTAGTGCCTAATTCAATAACATTTTTTGAACATCCTATAACACATCTTCCACAACCTTTACATTCTTCTTCATGTATTATTGGATATGATACATCAGCCATTTTATCATCTTACTCCATTTTACTATCTTTATCTCTTATTTCTACTCTTCTTATTTTTCCACTTATTGTTTCAGGGATTTCATCTACAAATTCAATTAATCTAGGATATTTATATGGTGCAGTCACTTTTTTCACATGATTTTGAATTTCTTTTTTGAGTTCTTCTGAAGCTTCATATCCTGGTTGTAATATAATTGTAGCTTTTACAATTTGCCCCCTTATTTCATCAGGATATGCTGTAATTGCACAGTTACTTACAGATTCATGGGATAATACTGCACTTTCTACTTCATAAGGCCCAATACGATATCCTGAGCTTTTGATTATATCATCATTTCTTCCTATAAAGTGGAAATAACCGTCTTCATCTTTCCAAGCAGTATCTCCACAATGGTAATAACCGTCGTGCCATTGTGCTTTTTGTTTTTCTGGATTTTTGTAATATTCTTTGAATAATCCTGGACTTACACCGTGAGATACATCAATACAAATTTCTCCTTCTTGCCCAATATCAACTTCTTCATCATTTTCATTTAATAATTTAACATCAAATAATGGGCTTGGTTTTCCAATTGAACCTAGTTTTGCATCTATCCAATCATAAGTTCCAATAACTAATGCAGTTTCAGTTTGACCAAATCCTTCTTTTATTCTTAATCCAGATATTTCTTTGAATCTTTTAGATACTTCTGGAGGTAATGGTTCTCCAGCAGTTGTTACATGATGGATATTTGAAAAGTCATATTCTTGGATGTTTTCTTTAATTAAGAATCTATATATTGTTGGAGGTGCACAGAAAGTTGTTACTTTATTTTCAATAACTTTTTCAAGTAATTTAATACCGTTAAATCTATCATAGTCATATATGAAAAGTGCAGTTCCTGCAATCCATTGGCCATAGAAATTTCCCCAAACAGCTTTTCCCCATCCAGTATCTGCAGCAGTATGATGCACTCCACCTTCTTCAACTTTTTGCCAGTATTTTGCTGTTGGTATGTGTCCAAGTCCATAAGTTTGTTTGTGAGCTACCATTTTAGGAAGTCCACTAGTACCTGAAGTGAAATATATTAAAGAAATATCTTCTGCAGTTGTTGCTTTGTCACCAGTTGGTCTTTCAAAAACATCACTTTCTTCTTTAATAGCTTTATTAAAGTTAATCCAACCATCAATATCTTTTTCAATTACACATTTTACTAAATCTATGCCTAATTCTTTTTGAGCTTCTTCATAATCTGGGATTAATTGATCTTCTTCAACAGTTACAATAAGTTTCACATTTGCATTTTGTATCCTGAAATCAATATCATGAAGTTTTAACATGTGTGTTGCAGGAATAGCTACTGCTCCAATTTTATGTAATGCTATCATGGTAAACCAGAATTCATACCTATTTTTTAAGGTAAGCATTACTTTGTCTCCTTTTTTAATACCTTTTTTTATAAAGAAGTTTGCAATTTGGTTACTGTATTTTTTAACATCTAGAAAAGTAAATGTATGTTTTTCGTCGTTGTCATTTGTCCAAATTAAAGCAACTTTTTCCGGGTCTATTTCTGCATATTTGTCAATTACATCAAATCCAAAGTTATAATTGTCAGGATAAGATATTTTGAAATTTTCGTGAAAATCTTCATAAGAGTTGAAATCAACTCTGTTCACATAATCTTTAATTAATGATGTCATGTTATTAACCTCAAAGTTACATTATTATTGCTAAAAATTTAGCTTTTTCATCGTTAAGTGCTGCCATAGCATGTCTATGGCTTGAATCAAAGAATATTGAATCTCCTTTGTTTAATTTAATTTCATTATTGTGGATGTAAAATTTTAGAGAGCCTTCAAGAACATAGTTAAATTCTTGTCCCGGATGGCTATTTAGTGAAGGAACACTGTCTTCTTTTGGATCTACAGTTACAATAAATATTTCAGCTTTTTTATCAATAAATTTAGTACATAAATTTTCATATTTGTATTCTTTTCTTCTTTCTACTGAAATTCCATTATTTGCACGTGTAACGTCAAAAATGTTCATTCTGGTTTCTTCACCGGTTAAAAGTAAACCTAAATCAACTTGAAATTTGTTTGCAATTTCACATAAGAAACTTGCGGGTATGTCTACTTCACCATTTTCATATTGTTTATACATATTTTCATCAATATCCAATTCATCTGCAAAGTCTTGAATTGTAATATCGGAGAGTTCTCGTAATTCTTTTACTCTATTACCAATATTTTTATTATATTCGTTCAAAGTAAACACCTTTAATTTATAATTGTTAATAAATGTATTATATAATAAATATAATTATTATAATGATGTAAGTATGATTTTTAAGTTATATAAATATTATTAAAAATCGTGACAATTCGTTATGAATTTTAAAAATTTTAAAATATAGGTAATTTTTTTAAAGAATAATTATTATATACTAAAAAAAATTATAATTATGTTTTAGTTAAATGAATTGGGGGAATATATATGGCATCTTCAGATATTTCTGATATTGTTATTTTTAAAAAAAAATTAGGATTAAATTATGAAATAAAGCAAAAATATGTTGGACTCAAAATGAAAGAAAATAATATGCTTTCATTTAATTTTAGAGTACCTTCAGCTTTAAGAGATGAAGTTCTTGAATATTTCAATAGATTTCAAATGGGTGAGCCTACTGCTGTAGATATTGGAGGAACTGGTGATATTAAATGTATATTTAAAGGAATTTCTCCAGTTTTAAGAGAAGAAAATGCATCTGAAGATTATTATGCATTATCTATTTTATTACAAGAAACTGGAAAAACAGTACCTTCAGAAGAAGAATTATGTGAAACCTGTTCTCATTGTGGTTTTCACTAATTTTCTTATTTTTTAATTTTCTTTAAACCATTGTACTGTTTCGTTAATTTGTTTTTCAAAGTTATGTGGATTTATTTTGAAATTAATCTTACTCATTTTATCAATATTTGCTATTGAATGTTTGATATCTCCTTTTCTTTCATCGAGATATTTTGGTTTCAAATCACAATTTAGAGAATTTGCAATTAGTTCATATAATTTATTTATTGTTATCTCTTTACCTGTTGCTATATTAATTGATCCGCAGTAATTTGATTTTGCAGCAGCTATGTTTGCTTTTGCAACTTCTTTTACAAATATGAAATCTCTTGTTTGTTGTCCGTCTCCGTAGATTGTTGCTTGTTTGTTGTTAAGTATTGCATTAATAAAATTTGGTATTACTGCAGCATATTGTGAATGTTTATCTTGTTTAGGTCCAAACACGTTAAAATATCTTAAAGCTATTGAGTTTAATCCATAGCTTTCTTTAAATGACTGTAAATATAATTCACATGTTGCTTTAGATGCAGCATAAGGGGATGTAGGGTTCATTAGCTCAGTTTCTTTTAATGGAGTGTTTGTATTGTTTCCATAAACTGCTGAAGATGATGAAAATATTATTTTTTTTACATTTTCTTCTTTTGCAACATTTAATAATTTGATAGTTGAGTTTACATTATTCTCATGGCATTTTAAGGGATTATTTACACTTAATGGCACATTAGCCATAGCTGCAAGGTGAAAAATGTAATCTGTATCAATGATTAGTTCATTTAAATTCACAGTATTTAAATCTTCTTTTATTATAGTTAAATTTTCATGATATGGGTTTTTTAAGTTTTCCACTTTCCCTGAAGACATATTATCAATTATGGTGATATAATTGTCTTCTATAAGTTCATCTACAATGTGTGAACCTATGAAACCAAGTCCTCCAGTTATTATTATCTTTTTATTTTTCATTTGAACCACTATTAATTCTATTATTGCTATATAAGCTATTTTTAAGTAACAACATTTATATATTTTCATTTGTAATAGTTAATAATTATAGAGAGGAATATTATATGTTTAATCTTAATATTATTCATTCATGTGTTTATAGTGGGGTTTATGGGCTTGTAAATATTAATATTTCTAGTTTTGATGTGGTATTAAGTTATGTTATTACAATTATCGTGTCAATAATCTTTGCTTTGATTTTACGAGTTCCATTACTTCCTAATAAACCCTATATGTATTCTTTTGATGTAAGTGCATTATATCCTACTCCAATAATAGCTATGGGTATTCTTTCACTTTTCTTTGTTTTAGGTTATACATTTATATACAATGGGATTGTGTTGTCTGTAGTGATTGGTATAGTAACTTCATTATTTGTGAAATATTTATTTTATGAAGTATTTCCAAAACCTTTACAAAATGATGGGGAGGAGGCCAGTTAATGAATGAGATAATTGGTATTATAATAGCATCTGTTATCTGTTGGTTGAATTTCGTTATTATTGATACTTATTTGGGACTTCCACAGCAACCAGGAGTTAAAGGGGTCAAAACTGTCGGTGAATCAATTAAAAAAAGAAATGGTGATATTGCGGGAGGATTTTTCCAAGGAAATGTTTTATGTTCTCCAGATGCATCTGCAGGTACATTAATAGTTTCTATTGGTTTCATGATTTTGGGAATTCCTGGAGGTATTTTAGCAGCTTTCTTTGTATTTATTGGAAATAGGTTATGTGCTGATCCAGGTTATGCAGGAACTATAGGTTCTTTAACTATGGTAGTTATATTATTTGTCTGTTCATTTATAGGATTAACTCCTGAAATGTTTATTGCAGGTATTTGTATAGCTATTTTAACTATTCAGGGAATTGATCAAGTTAAAGCTTCTATTATTCTTGGTAAAATTGCTGAAAAATTTAATAAACATGCTAAAGAGTGATTGTATGTATGTTGAAATAATAATTGGGATAATAGTGGTATATGTAGCATTAAGAGCTTTAATAACTCAGGATAAAGTTTCAAGATTGCTATATTTAAATGTAATTGGGTTTTGTGTTCCTGCTTTGATAGCTTTAACAATTCAAACACCTTTTGCTTTCATAGTTGCTGTTTTATTTTTCATATGTTCTACAATTAGTGCAAATGCTATTGCAACAAGTTTAGATAAATTAGATGATGAAATAATTTTAGATTGAGGGGTAAAATGGAATTTTTAGTATCTATTATTGCAATAGTTTTAATGTTAATTGGGGCATTTGGAGTAATATTCTTAAAAAA
The DNA here is from genome assembly GCF_934746965.1 of uncultured Methanobrevibacter sp. Lineage (NCBI taxonomy): Archaea > Methanobacteriati > Methanobacteriota > Methanobacteria > Methanobacteriales > Methanobacteriaceae > Methanobrevibacter > uncultured Methanobrevibacter sp. The sequence continues at coordinate 20,945 of NZ_CAKVFS010000008.1, forward strand.
ACCATTAGATAAAGTAATTATGTTTTCTATAATGGATGCAGGTTTTTTACTTGTCGTTGTTTTATTTAAATACTTGGATGTTGCAATGTTTGTTGCATTATCTGATCCATTATGTACTTTAATATTTATCATGGCTATTGTAAAAATTAAAGAAATTAGACAAAGAAAAGTTAATAGTGGTGAGATACATGGTTGATGTCAATTTGTTCTTTTATGTTGGTATTTTTCTAGCTATTATTGGTAGTTTGGCTACTGCATGGGGTCCGGGAGTAAAAGATCCGATTATAAGGACATTTAACACTGAAGTAGCTTCTATAGGTGTTTGTTTAGTATTATTAACTTATAATCATATTTTAGCTTTATTAACTTTACTTGCAACAACTGTAGTTATCACTTTTGTTTTATTTAGAGCTATTATTCGTTTAGAAGAAATGGGGGCTGATGTATGAGGATAGGAAATTTATGGAATAAATTAGCTAATCCAAAAAATGTTCCGAGAATCTTTGCATTTTCATTAGGTATAATTCTTTTAATTGGTTTTATTGTGCCAATGGATTTAAATCCTAATCAAATTTATCCTAGGCCTGAACCTCAAGAACAAATTGATGAAGGTTTGCATGTAGCACCTTATGATAGGGGAGGGGAAGTTTTAAAAAGTCCAGGTATTGTTATGGCTCAATTCCCTCAAAATGCTGAAAAAATAGGTATGATTACTAGTTATATGTCTCCTGTAGCAGTGTGGGTTTCTCAAATTTCCCCATATTTTGGAACATCTATTTATTCATCTCCTGGTGGTTTAATTGATGAAATATTGTATTATACTCGAGGTTTTGATACTATATTGGAATCTTCAATATTGATGATGTCTTTTATAATTGCTTCATGGTTATCTATTAATTATACAATGAATAGAAAAAATGATGAAATTAAAATAAAAAAAGATGTTAAAAAAGCTATTGGAGATTCTGTAAAAGTAGCTAATGAAGTTAAAATAAATGATGCTAAAGCTAGAGCTAAACAATTAAGGAGGGATAATTAATGGTTGTTTTACCTGAATTTGTTCCTCAAACATTTTTATCAATGTATTTGCCTTCAATTTATGCAGGATTAATTATTGGATTTATAGGGTCAATAGCTATTGCTATGAAAAGAGAAGAAATCCATATACTTATTCTCACAGATTTGATTGGGCTTGCGATGATATTTGTCGTTTCTGCTGTGGGAACTGATTTGGCAGAGTCTTTAATTTTGCCTGGTTTGGTAGTTGAATTAGCTGAGACTTTAGCTATTTCTGAGATTTTAATTTCAAGAGAAATGCATATTATAGAACAAAATCCTAAGAAAAATCTATCTAAAAGTTCTTCTTTATTCCCAGTACCTTTTAATTTAGATTTGGAAATCATGACTACTGCACCTAATTTCTTGGCTTTGGCTTTAATTGCTTATGGTATTTTTTTAACTGGATTTACTGGTGGAGCAGTAGCTGGTGGGGGAATATTATTGTATGCAATATCTAAAAAGGCAAAAGGTTTATCTGTTTTTACTTTGGAAGGTCTTGGTGGAGTTTCAGGAATTGCATGGTGTTTATGGATTATTGGGTTTGCAGTATTCTTTATAATGCCTGAATTATGGTTGTTAGGATTGTTTTTAGCAGCTTGTGGATTATTATTAAAAGTAGCTTCAAAAGTTGGTTTAATTGGAGTGCTTATGAGAGAAGATATGGATAAGGAGTAAATAATTATGGATTTTAGTACACTTGGGGGAAATTTGTTAGGTACAATTCCATTTGGGGATATTGTATTGTATTTTACTCCTCTTAATTTGTTTTTATTTATTGTAATGTTGGGATTTACTTTATTAATTGCTATAAGTAAAACTGAAACACAAGTTGAAGCTTCTATGATGAAACTTGAAAACACTAATGTGAAGGTAAGTCCAAAAGAATTTAAACAAAGAAGATTTTTGTCAATAATTTGTGGTTTAGCTTCTGCTGGAGCGATGATTACAGGGGATTTATTTAATTTTACTTTATTTATGGCTTTGATAGGTATTGTTAATATTGGTATTGTTTCTACTGTAAAACAAGTTAGTGTTTTAAATTCAGCTTTTAATTATGGTTTAATAGCTATGATGTGTAGTTTACCTTTATTTGGTGGAGCAGCAATTATATTGGCTTCAACAGGAACTTTAAGTTTATTTGTATTAAATCAAATACATGCAACTCCAATGATGATTTTTGGAGCTTTATTGATGTTACTTGGGATTTTAGGGGAATGTGGTGTGGCACCATTTTTCGCAAGTAAGGCAGAAATGTTTAGAACACCAGGATCTCCATTTTTGGTTGTTATTCATTTAAGCTCTTTATTTGTTATTATTAGGGCAGTTGAAATATTATTGTTAGTTTTATGGTAGTGGAAGTATGAATGTTCAAAAAATTGTGAGTTGTATATTATTAGTAGTTTCTACTTTGGCAATATTGTGTGCTTTATTAACAAATTCATCTGATTGGGTTGTATATGTAATAGCTATTTTATGCATTCCGTTTTGGATTTTAGGATTAGGTTTTTTAACAATGGCTAAACCAAGAAAAGATGATGAAGCAGAAAGAATAAAAGAACCATTTACAGGATATTAGGGATATTATGAATTTGATGGCAAATATTTTAATTAATGTAATCATTGCATTTCTTGCAGGAAGTTTACTTTTAGGATTGCATAGGAAGATTATGGCACGTATTCAGCTTAGACCAGGCCCTCCAATTGTTCAACATTTATTGCATTCTTTAAAATTCTTTTTTAAGGAATCTTCATTTCCAAAAACTGCAGCAATGCCATTTTATGTGGGTATTGTAGTTATTTTAGCTATGGTTTGGGTTGTTGGTGTTATTGTAGCTCCTGTAACTCATGGATCATTACTTATATTGTTTGGTGTTTATGCAGTTTATAAAATTGTGGAACATAATTCAGGGTCAAGTTCAGGATCTCCTTATGGTAAATTAAGTTGTGTAAGAGCTGTTTTGTCTGCAGCTACTGAACTTCCATTATTTGCAGCTATTGTGCTTGTTTATTTAAAAACAGGTTCTATGAATATTGGGCAAATTATTTCATATCAGGGAATTCATGGACCTCTTGCTTTGTCTATTCCATTAGCTGCATTGATGTTTTTCATGTTAATTGTATCTAAATCACCATATTCTCCATTTGCGATTACAAAAGGAAAAGATTTGGTGTCTGGATTTGAAACAGAACATTTTGGATTTTTAAAAGGATTTATAATGTTTTCCGAGTCTGTTTCATGGTATGTGGTGCTTTGGGTATTTTTAACAATATTCTTTGGACCTTTGTCTGTAGGTTATTATGTTGTGGGAATGATAGTTATAACATTTATTACAGGTTTTATCAATGCTGTAACTCCTATGTTAAGTCCCAACCATTCTGTCATGACTCAAATAACAATTGGGGCAATTTGTTTTGTTGGAACACTTTTAATGATATTTGTATGAGGTTGAAATGATGAATGATAAAGCTACAATATATTTAACTTCTTTAGTGGGATTTGGTGCAATAATTCTTACTTTAATAACTACATTTCTTCACACGACTTTAATTGGATATATGGTTATTTTAATGGTTATTTGTATGGTGTTAATTTTATTAACTCTTAAAGGACATTTTGCTCATCATGTTGAGAACTTAGAAAAATTAGCATTTATTATAACTTTCATGATTATTGTATGTTTATTTATAATAAGATTTAGACCAATTTAGGAATGATATTATGTTAGAATTTTTAATTTATTTATTTACATTTATTATAGGTTCAATAATTGGATTATTGTATAGTTATAAACAGCATGGTGAACCTTTTGTTGTTAATGGTTTAAATGTGGTTATGTGTGTAATTTCAATTATTGGATGGATGATGATAATTAATGGTCAATTTTCTCAAATCTTAGTAGCTATTGGTCTTTTCTTAGTAGGTTTTGTAATGGGTGAACGACCGGGATATGGTAGATTGGAAACGTTAATTGGATTAGTTATTGCAGTTATTGTGTATGTATTAATCAATTTAATTTAATGTTGTGATTGTATGGATGATGAAGTTAAATTTAATTTGATGAAAAAAAGAATCCTTGAAAGTTTTAAATGGCAACAAGATGTGATAATTCCTATTTCAAAAGAATTTAATTGTGAGACTGAAGATTTGGAAGAAATATTCATGAATCTCTTGGATATGTCATCTTTAGAATCATTGCATGGGACATTAGAGTTTGCTAATTATAGATGTTTACTTGAAAGGATAGATGCTGATTTAAGATTACCTTGGTATGTTGATATCTTGGGGTTATTATCTGTTGATCAAGGTGAAGAAATCAAAAATAAGATTGCCTGTGAGATTACTGATGGAAAATCTTATGATGATGCATTAAATAAGGGTAGAAATGATTTATTTAATTTATTGAAGAATATAAATATTAATTAATAATGAATACTATAAATATAATAATTAATAATTTGAGAGGCTTATAGATGTTAAATGCTATTAGGGATGTTGTGAGGAAAAGTTCAATTCATGTTTGTATTGTGAATTGTGGGGGATGCAATGGGTGCGATGTTGAATTAGTTGCATTAATGTCTCCAAGATATGATTTGGAACAATATGGTATTTATGTTCACAATAATCCTCGTGAAGCTGATGTTTTATTATTGACTGGTGCTGTTACTGAACAGTGGATTGATAATTTAAAGAGAGTTTATGATAAAGCTCCTGAACCAAAAATTGTAGTGGCTGTTGGAAATTGTCCACAATCTGGCGATGTATTTAATCAGGAAGGTGGGAAAGTTAATGCTCCTGCTTCTGATTTTATACCTGTTGATGCAGTTATACCAGGTTGTCCGCCTAGGCCTAGTGAAATTTTAGAAGCTATATTGTCTGTTGGTCCACAAGCTATTGCTAATCGTGGGAGGGAAAGAAAATGATATTGCCTATTGGTCCAATCCATCCTTATTTAAAAGAACCATTGAGACTTAAACTTCAAACTGATGGGGAAAAAGTAGTTAAAGCTGAAATTGAATATGGTTATGTTCATAGAGGAATTGAAAAGATAATAGAAGGTAAACCTTGGCAAAAAGGTATTTTTTTAGCTGAAAGAATTTGTGGAATATGTTCTTATGAACATACACAATCATTTGCGGAAACTATTGAACAAATTTCTGGAGTTTATCCTCCTTTAAGAGCTCAATTTCTAAGAGTTATTACAAATGAGTTAGATAGAATTCAAAGTCACTTGTTAGGTAATTCTACATTTTTCAAGTCAATTGATCATGAAACATTGTTTATGCAATCTTTGGATATAAGGGAATATGCTATGGATTCTATTGAGTTATTAACTGGGAATAGGGTTAATATGGGGTGGAATGTTGTTGGTGGTGTTAAAATGGATGCTGATGAGCGCCATTTCAAACCAATTCTTGAAAATTTAAAAATAATTGAGGAAAGAATTCCTAGATTAAGAGAAATTTATGCTGAAGGTCCAGCTATTGGTATGCGTTCTCATGATGTTGGTGTAATGACTAAAAAAGAAGCTATTAAGGGAAGGGCTGTAGGACCTATTGGAAGAGCTTCTGGATTAAAGCATGATTTAAGAGAAGATCATTATACTTATAAAGATAATTTTGATTTTAAAACTATTTGGAGAAGTGAAGGAGATAATTATGCAAGGACTCTAAATAGGATTGATGAAATTCCTGAATGTATTAGTTTGATTAGGCAAGCTATTGAAAATATTCCTGATGGGGATATTCGTGTTCCTGTGGATATTAAATCAGGATATGCTGAATGGAAAAATGAGGCACCTCGTGGCGAAGTAAGTTATATGATGGAAACTAATGGTAATCTAATTAAACATATTTCTATTAGAACTCCGAGTATTGCAAATATGGATTCTTGTGCAAAATACATGCTTAAAAATGTTGCAACTGTTGCAGATGCAGTAGCTACTTATGCATCAAGTGATCCTTGTGTTGCATGTGCAGAAAGAGTAGCTATTATTGATAAAGAAGGTAAAACAACTACTAAAAATATTTTTGAGGTAATGTAAATGTCTTCTTTAATGTGGTATATTTATGATTTTGCTAGGAAAGCATGGGCGGAAGGATTTGCTAATGCTAAAACTACTTCAAAGATTGTAGAAAAACCTGATAGATTTAGAGATTTTCCGGTAGTGATTAAAGAATATTGTATAGGTTGTGGTGCATGTATTGCTTCATGTCCTGCCCCAAATGCAATTAAATTAGTTCGTGATGAGGATGATGAAACAGAAGAGGGCATTACTTATCCAATGATAAATAAATCTGCTTGTATTCGCTGTGGTTTTTGTGCTGAGGTTTGTCCAACGGAACCTAAAACTTTAGAATGTGGTGAAAATCATTTATTGAAACCAGAATTTAATATTATTCCTTCTAAAAGGCAATTTATTATTGATGATTATTTGTGTATTCGTTGTAAAAAATGCATGAAAAAATGCCCAGTTGATGCGATTTATGTTAATGATGATGGTAAAGTTGTTGTAAATCAAGTTAAATGTATTTCTTGTGGTGAATGTCTTGATGTTTGTCCAGTACATGGTGCTATGAAAGGTGTTTTCATTGATAATTTACAAGATCAAAAGGAATTAATTGCTAAAACAGTGGATTTTCTTGAAAGATATATTGTTAATAAAAAAGAAGATTTAAGATCTTTAGAAAAAGATAGGTTACTGCAATATAAAATCCCACTTTCTACTATACTGGATGATGTGTTAAATATCATTCCAGATGAAGAAATGGCTTTGGAAATATTGGAAAACACGGTAAATAGACTTAAAATTAGAATTATTGATTGGAATAGTTCTTCTTGTAAAAAATGTCAAATGTGTATTCCAGATTGCCCTACAGGTGCAATTTTCTTTGATAAGAGTAAGGATATGATTGTAAGAGATGAAAATAAATGTTTACGTTGCAGTATTTGTTATCAATCTTGTCCATTTTCAACAATCAATTATTTCATATCTAAATTCTCTTTTGAAAATGATGAAAAAATTATTCATGTTGCTGTTAAAGCTTCAAATTTAAATGATGATTTAATTATGGATTGAGTGTTATGATTGATAGTTATACTAAAACTCCAAGACCTTTGAGAGATGTAGAGGTTGAATCTTCAATTGATCAAACTAAATGTGTAAATTGTATAGATAAACCATGTCTTGAATCTTGTCCAATTGGAGCAATTTATATTGATTCTACTGATAATTTTGTTAAAATAAAAAGCACTTGTTTTGGTTGTGTTTTATGTCGTAATAGTTGTCCTTATGATGCAATAAGTCTTGATGTAGATATTGCGGATCCAATTAAAGAAAATGTTCCAAATATTAATACAAAATTATGTAAATCTTGTGGAGCATGTGTTCAGGCATGTAAAACAGGTTCGATTCATATTCAAACCTCTAGTTCTGGTGAAGCTTACAGTGTAATAAATCCAGATACTTGTGTTAGGTGTGGGTATTGTTTTAGAGTTTGTCCAACAGATGCTATTAAATATGGTCAACTTCTTCCAAAAACAGTTAAAGGTGGAAAGGTCATTATTGTTAATCAGGACGTTTGTATTGGTTGTATGACTTGTATGAGAGTTTGTCCTGCTGCAGGTGCAATTAATGTTTCTAGAACTAATAAATTACCTTATATTAATCCGGGATATTGTGCCAGATGTGAAGAATGTATGCATTCATGTCCATCAACAGCTATTAAATATTCTTCACGTAAAAAAGCTTTTAAATTATATAGTGAAATTAAATCTTATGACATGGCTTCTGAGATTGTAGATAAAGATATGAAAAGACTTTCGTTAGATTTAATTGGTTTAAACAGGTCTCTTCAAAAAATATCTAATATTTTATCTTTGGAATTTGATGATGCTAATTATGAGGATTATATAGAATATAAAGTTAATGACATGATGAATAGAGAGTTAAATTTAATTTTAGGTGAAAATATTGAAATTAAAAAATTTGACAAGTTATTTGACTCTTATTTAATTAATAGGGATATAGAAGTATTTGAAAATAAATGTATTGCTTGTGGAGAATGTTTAAATGACTGTCCAACAAATGCAATATCACTTGATGCTCCAAAACCTATTGTTATAAATAAAAATAAGTGTGTTTACTGTGGTAAATGTATTGAAAATTGTCAATTTGGGGCTATTAATGCTTATGATGATTATTTCCATAGTAAAGGATTAGATTTGTTCTTTAGTAGATCTAATTTAAAAGGTCAAAGGGAAGCTGACTTTTTGTTAGCTAATGAAAAATGTCAAGCTTGTGGAATTTGTGTAAAAAATTGTCCTACTTTAGCATTAACGTTAGAAAATGATAAAATTATTTTTAATGAGGATAATTGTATATATTGTAGGCAATGTGAATCAATTTGCCCTGTAACTGCAATAAAATTAGTTAATTTCAGGTGATTGTGTGTTTGAAAAATCATTTATTACTGATTGTGAAGGTCCACTTACTTTAAATGATAATGCTTTTGAGTTATGTGTACATTTCATTGAGAATGGCGGAGATTTATTTAAAATTCTTAGTTTATATGATGATTATTTAGTTGATGAAATTAAAAAGGAAAATTACAAGGCAGGCAATACTTTAAAGTTAATTTTACCATTTTTTGTTGTTGAAAATCTTAAAAATAATGATTTGATTAGTTTTTCACAAAATCATATTTATGCAGTCAATGATTCAAAATTTCTATTAAAATATTTGCAAAATGCTATGAATACTTATATAGTTAGTACTAGTTATGGTCAATATATTGAAGCAGTATCTAATTTTATGGAGTTTCCATTTAAAAATACATATTATACTAAGGTTGATTTAGATGAGTTAAATCTAACTGATGAAGAAATAGTTAAAATTATCAAATTTAAAGAACAAATATTGGAAAATCCTGAAGATTATGAATTGTTTAATAATATCTTCTTTAATGAGATTCCTAAAATGGAAATTTATAAAAATATTAAAAATATTGATGTTGTAGGTGGTGAAGGTAAAAAATTAGCTATTGATAATATAATAGCTAAAAATAATATTGATATTAATGAAATTTTATACATTGGAGATAGTATTACTGATGTTGAACCATTGAGATTTGCACGTAATAATAATGGAATTAGCATATCATTTAATGGTAATGAGTATCCATTGAAAGAATCTGAAATTGCTATTGTATCTCCTAGTGCAATTGCAACAGCAGTGATAGCAAATATTTATGTTGAAAATGATAAAACTACAGTTTTAAATTTTATTCATGATTATAATAATTCAAAGGACTTGAAAAAGTTATTTGAAGATTATAAAATAAATTCTCAAATCAATAAAGAATTTTTTAGAATATTTGAAAATATTGAATATCCACTTATTAAGTTGGTTAGTCAAGAAAATTTTGATGATATTTTGGAAGAAAGTATTGAAATGAGAAATAATATTCGTGGCCAAGATGTTGGTGGATTAGGTTAAATAATAATTAAGAAGGTAATATAAATGAGTTATGAAAAAGTAGAAGATACATTTTTTGAAGCTTTTGAAGGTCAATATGTAAGAGCTTTAATCACTGGTCCTACTAGTGAATTGGTTGAAAGAGCAGCGTATGATTCAACATCAACTCCAAGTGCTGTAATTGGAAGAGTAGAAGGTGGAGTTGAAGGATTTTTATCAAAAGATGAAACTCCTGATGGACGATATGGTGCAGTAGTACAATATTGGCTTGGTGGAGATAATGTAAAAAAATTTGCATTCGAATTATCTTATAGAATTAGGCAGGATATTTTAGTTAAACCATTTATGAAAGTTTTTGATTATCCGGATAGTCAAAGTGATGAATGTATTGAAATGATGGATATTGTAGGACATTGTGGTGATGGATATGAATGGACTATTGAAGAATATGGCCGTAAATTGATTAATGTTCCAATCGCTGTTCCTGATTTTCAAATTGAGGAAAAATTATCTTTAAATAAGGGTACTATGGGGGGTAATTTTTGGTATTTGTGTGAAACTGAAGAATCAGTTTTAGAAGGTGGAAAAAGAGCTCTTGATGCAATTCAATCAGTTGAAGGGGCTATAGCACCATTTGATATATGTTCTGCAGCTTCAAAACCAGAAACTAATTATCCTGAAATTGGGCCTACTACTAATCATGTTTATTGTCCTTCCTTAAAAGAACGTTTAGGTGATGAATCTAAAGTTGGGGAGGGTGTTAAATACATTCCTGAAATTGTAATTAATGCAACAAGTGAAGAAGCAATGAATAAAGCTATAAAAGCTGGAATTGATGCGGTTTTAGAAGTTGAAGGGGTAATTGGTATATCTGCAGGTAATTATGATGGAAAGCTTGGAGATAAAAATATTAATTTATTGGATATTTTAAAATAAGGTTTTAAAATGGAATTTTTAGATAGTGACATTAATGTTGAAGTAATAGGATTTGGAGCTTTAAATGTAGATAAATTGCATACAGTTGAAAATATTGCATGTAATGATGAAGAAAGCTTTATTAAATCTCAAAAAAATACTCCTGGTGGATCTGCAGCAAATACTGTAATTGGATTGGCTAGATTAGGTTGTCCTTCATCAATAATTGGTAAAATAGCTGAAGATGATGATGGTGATTTAATAGAATTAAATTTAGCTAAAAATGGAGTTTATACTAATAATCTAATTTATGCAGATGAAGGTAATACTGGCAAAGTATTAGGGTTTGTTGATACAAAAGGTGAACGTTGTCTTTATGTTGATCCTGGAGTTAATGATGACATTGCATTAAATGAAATTAATTTATTAAATCTTACTAAATGTAAAATAATACATTATACTTCATTTGTTGGTGATTCATTCAAAACTCAAATTGAACTATTAGATAAAATTAATGATAATATTTTATTGAGCTTTGATCCAGGGATGTTATATGTTCAAAAAGGATTAAATGAATTAAAACCTATACTGGATAAAACAGACATATTATTAATTAATGAAATTGAATTAAGATTATTATATGAAGAATATTATAAAATTATGGACTGTGTTGATTCATTATCTATAAAAGAAATAGCTATTCATATCTTGGATGAAGGTATCAAAACAGTAGTTGTTAAAAAAGGATCTGAAGGTGTTTTTGCAATTAATTCTAATGAAGAATGTGATGTTGCGACATATGAATGTGATGTTGTTGATACAACTGGTGCAGGAGATAGTTTTAACAGTGGGTTTTTATATGGCATGTTGAATGATTATTCTCTTGAAGAATCATGTAAACTTGGAAACTGGGTAGCTAGTAGGGCTATTGAAGGTTTTGGAATGGAAAAATTCCCTAATTTAAAAGATTTAAATGAGTTTATAAATTAAAACAATGTTTATTAATTATTAAAAACAAAAGTTAAATTTAAATATGAAAATTATTTAGTTGGTAATAGTATGGATGTGTCTTTTGATAAGCAGATTACTGGTTTAGAGCGTGAAATTCTCTTAAAATCTGTAGAAATACATGATAATGGTGATGATTTCCAGTTTGAACTAAATAAATTCTTTTCTCAAAAAGAAATTATTGCTATTGCACCTCGTTGTGTAAGATGTAATATGTGTGTTGATCAATGTCCGGTTGGTGCTATTGAATCAGCTAATGTTTTTAAAATAGCTAAAATCACTCATAATTGTGTTAAATGTGAAATTTGTGTCCAAACATGTCCAGTTTCAGCTATTAAGTTAATTGATAATAAAGTTTCATATGATGATGAAAATGGTGATGATGCTATTGAATATAATTTAGCTAGTATTAGTCGTCCACATAGGGTTGTTAGGATGGATAGTATTTCTATTGATTATTCTAACCTTACTAATTATGATAATTGTGCTAAATTTTGTCCAAATAAAGCTTTCACATTAGAATTTAAATCTTATCTTGAAGATTTAAATATTGATACAGGTATTGAGCTGGAGGAGGATATTTTATATCCTGTTGTTAATGAAAAATTATGTATTGGCTGTGGGTCTTGTGTTCAATTTTGTGATAATGATTCTATTAAATTAGATAGAACTATTGGTCCTGTTGTTCATACTAAAAATCTTGAAGTTAATCAGGATATTTGTGTTAATTGTTATTTATGTGAAGAAAACTGTCCTGTGGAAGCTATTTGGTTAGATGGGGAGAAAGTTATATTAAATAATGACAAATGCATAAGATGCATTAATTGTACAAGTCATTGTCCAGTTGGGGCGTTGAACTTTGTTGATATTGACTAAAGAGGTTGTTTTTTATGAAAGCTAAAGAGTTAATGGATAAAAAATTTGTATATATAAGTCCTGAGGACAGTGTTAAAGAAGTTTCTATAACTATGGAAAAAATACGAAGGTTCACATGTCCGGTTGTGGATGAAAATAAACATCTAATTGGTTGGGTAACTTCTTTTGAAATTACTAGGGGATTACGTGAAGGAAATGAAAAAATAAAAGAGATTATGAGTTCTTATGAAGAAATCACCACTATCAATGAAAATGCTCCTTCAAGAATAGCTGTTATAGAAACAGCTAATAACAAATTTGTTACTGTACCGGTTTTAAATGATGATAATCAAGTTGTAGGTATGATTCGTTCTTGTGATATTGTAGAATTATTGTCTGCACTTTATGATATTAAAGTTTATAAGTTATATGTTGCAATGTGCAAACAATTAAAAGGAATAACTTGGGAAGAATTAATGTCTGCAGCTGCTATAGTTTCTAAAAGAGCAACGGGTAAAAGAGTTAAACCAAAAGAATATGAGGAAATTATTAGGAATGCTACTTTTGGGGAGGCTATTTGGGCAACTAAAGGTCTCGAAAATTTCTTCGCAGGGTTAATATCTGTTGGGGAATTAGTAATTGCTCGTAAAGTAGGAAATGCCAGAAAATAAGATATTAATAGTTTAGATATTATTAATATCTTTTAAATATATTTTATCATCGCAGATGGTATCAATTAAATCTAAATCATGACTTACAATAAGTAAACCAATATTCCTTTTTTTAATAATCTTAATAACTGAATCTATTATTTGTACTTGAGTTACAGCATCTAACATTGTTGTCATTTCATCAGCTATTAAAAATTTTGTTTTAGGATTTAATGATCTTAAAACAGAGTATCTTTGTAATTCTCCACCTGAAAGTTCACTTGGAAATCTATTCATCCAGGATTTCTGAATACCAAATTCATTTAATAATTCATCATCAACATCCCATGATTCATGTAGAATGTCTTTCATTTTCCATTTGGGATTCATTACTTTTTCAGGATGTTGGAAAATCAATTGAACAGGACAAAATCCTTTTTTGGGAAGTGGTTCATTATTTAAAAATACTTCACCTTCATATTTTGGGATATAATTAGATAATATTTTGCACAATGTAGATTTACCATTTCCACTATTTCCTATAAGTCCGGTAATTTTTTTACTATTTAATGAAATATTAACATCCTTTAAAATATATTTATTTGAAGAAGGATATTTATATGATATATTATTTCCAGTTAATTCCATTTTTATATCTCCTCTTTATATTTAAAGCATCTAACTTTCTTATCTTTTAAATTTACCAATGGTGGATTTTGATCTTGGCATTGAGTTAAATGTGAATCGCATCTATCATAATAAGGACAACCATTTTGAATTTCTTCAAGTGAAGGTTGGTGTCCTTTTGTTAATTTAAAACCATTTTGAGGTAATGAATCATATAATGCTTGAGTGTAAGGATGAAGTAAATTTTTACCTTCTTTAAAGTCTTTGGTATTTACTATTTCAATTACATAACCTGCATAAAATATACATATTTTATCTGCAATACTTAATGCAGCATATATATCATGAGTAATAAGTAAAACTCCAACATTATTTTTAGCTAATTCTTTTAAATGTTTTAAAGTTTCTTTCACTGATTTTTGATCTAATCCGGGTGTTGGTTCATCAGCTATAACTAATTTTGGATTTGAAAGAAGTGCTGTAGATATTAAAACTTTTCTAGCCATACCTCCAGATAATTGGAATGGGTACATATTGTCTACTTCTTTACTTAACCCATATTTTTCAAATATTTCTCTTTGTTTAGCTATTTTTTCTGGAGTTTTATTTTTTCCAATAGCTTGATCAGCTATTTTCATTAATGGGTCTAAAAAATTAACTGATTGGGGGATTAATGATATTTCATTACCTCTTAATCTTTCTTTTGATTCCTGAGTTAATATTTCACTATCATATTTTATTTCTCCATTTAAATTAGCATTTTCGGGTAAAATACCTAATATTGCATGGGCAAGCAAACTTTTTCCTGATCCACTAGAACCTAATACTGCTAAAATTTCACCTTCATTTATATCTAAGCTTAAATCATTGATAACTTTAAGGTTATTTTGATGTAATCCTTTAGTATATTGTGTAAATGAAATTGAGACATTTTTCACATTTAATAATTTATTCATAATTTTCACCTTTATTCATTTGCACTTGCAGGATTAATTAGCTTTTTAATGCTTTCTCCAGCTATATCAAAGAGTAATACTATTATTAATAAAGATAAACCAGGGAATAATGCTAACCACCAATTTCCAGTTGCAAGATATTTCATAGATTCAGATAAAATAATTCCTATTGCAGGTTCATGGGGTGATAAACCAAATCCAAGAAATGTAACACTAGCTTCATGCATAATGGCATGAGGGAATGTTAATATAGTTCCGACAATTATTTGACTTGTAATTAAAGGTAATATCTGTTTTCTAGCTATCCATAATTTGGATTTTCCAAGATTTTTAGATAATTTTACATAATCTGAAGTCTGTATTTGTTTTATTTCAGCTTTAAGTACTCTTGTTAATGATGTCCAATGTGTTAATGCAACAGCTATTGTAACACCAAATGCACCGCCACCTAGACAGATGGAAATAACTATAATTAATAAAATATGTGGAACAGATAAGACTAAATCTACAATCCATGAAATAAAACTGTCTAAATATTTGTTGAAACTTGATAATAATCCTAAAGTGATTGCAATTATTGAACTTAATATTGATGCAATAGCTCCAATTTGAATACTTAAACCTAATCCTTTTAGGGTACGTGTGAACATGTCTCTTCCCATCCAGTCAGTACCAAATAAATGTTCAAAAGATGGGGACTGATTTATTATTGAGAAATTTGTAGTGATATTTTTAGGGTCTATAAATAAACTACAAATTACAATGACAACTAACAAGAATACAGTTAATGAAATAGTTAACAATGTTTTTGTCCTTAAATTCATTGAAATTAGATTTTTATTTTTCATTTTCTGCACCTTCCTTAATTCTTGGATCTACAAACGTGTAAATTACATCAGCTATTAAATTACCAATATAAACAAATATTGTACTAAATAATATGATTCCTAATAATAATGGAACATCACTGTTTAATCCAGCACTTACTGCTGCCTGACCTATTCCGGGGTATGTGAATACTTGTTCAACAAGAACTGCTCCTCCAAATAATTCACTAAAACTTAAAAATTGCAATGTAATAGCAGGTAATAGTATATTTCTAATACCATGTCTTCTTATTAAATCCCAACCATGTTCTCCTCTTGCTTTAGCAAATAAAAAGTAGTCACTATTCATTTCTTCAACTAATTTATCTCTAGTGTACATTGCAATCTGAGCCACACCAATAATACTCAATGTTAATGTAGGTAAAATTAAACGATTTAACCATTCCCAAATGGTTACGTCTTGAGTTAAACTACCAATTGGAACTCCTAATCCTGAAGGGAACCATCCAAGTTGAGTACTAAATATCATAAGGATGATTAATGCAATCCAAAATGTTGGTGCAGATTGTAAAATATAACAATAAACTTTTATTATTTTGTCTATCCATGTATCTTTCTTATATCCTGCAATAACTCCTAAAACGAATCCAAGTACTCCAGAAACTGCCCAAGAAGTAGCCATTAAAACTAATGATGCACTAAATTTTTCTTTAATAACATCAATAACTGGAACTCTATATATTAATGAGTTTCCTAAATCTCCATGAATAACATGATTTAACCAATTTAACATTTTGGTGGTTATGGGTTCGTTTACACCCCAATATGCTTCAAGAGCAGAAATTTGTTCTGGGCTAACGATAATATTACTTATATAAGTTTTCACAGGGTTTATTGGGGATAATTCAATTAACAATGAACTAAAAAGGATAATCACTATAATTAGAATAATAAATCTTATTAATTTATAACCTAAAAATCTAAGTATTTTTTCATATTTTTCCATATTATCAGTTACCTATAAAAAATAAAAAAGAAAAAGAAAGTCTATTTAGTGTTTATTGGTGATGTTCTTTTCCAATCATAAATATTTCCAAAAATATCTCCACCATGTGGTTGTAATAGTGCAGTGTCATTGGATATATCTAAACTGTCATCAACGAAATATCCATATTTTATTTCACTAATCCATAACCAAGAGTTGTCTCCTTGAGGTGAAATACCGTTTGTTCCATCCCAAACTGCATTAGACCATTCACTGTAAGAATCTTCTCTTGATTGTTTAAGAGCATTATTGATGTGTTGGTCAACAGCACTATTATTTACATAAGCTGGATTGTTATTTCCAAGACCTGCTTGTGTGCTGTAATATTCTGACCATATTGTTGAAGGATCAGTACTACCAAAGCCCCAGACAATTGCTTGTGAATTTTTAACTTTATCCATTTCATCCCAGTTTGTTCCAGTTGCATTTATTTCAATTCCCATTTGTCTTGCTTGTTCTGAAACAGAAACTGCAATTGCTTGCCTTTCAGGAGCGTCAGATGAATAATATAATCCGAATGATGCTTTAACCCCGTTTTTTTCACGAATTCCATCACCATCATTATCTATCCAACCAGCATTGTCTAATGTTTTATTGGCTTTGGATATGTCTCCATCATTAATTTTTGTTTCATTATTGGACCAAGGTAATTGATGAGCAATACCATCATAATTTGGATAGCCTAATCCATTTAATGCACCTTCACATAAATTAGATCTATTAATACCATAATTTAGGGCTTGTCTAATTGCAAGGTCTCCAGTTACATTATTACCAACTTTTCCACCATCAATATTTGTTTCACCAGTATCATTTGTGTTTGGTAATGAAATTCCTCTAACATCAATACTATCCATTAAATACATTTCATATCCATCAATTTTTTCATTTGCATAAGCTAAAGGTACTGCACCAACATCTACTTCTTTATTTTTAACAGCATTAAGTGCTGCTTCATTTTGTGCAAAGAGAATTGTTAATTTTTTGAATTCTGGTTGAGTGCCATAATAATTATCGTTTCTTTCTAAAATTACTTGTTGACCTTTGTCCCATTGTACAAATTTATATGGTCCAGATCCAATAGGATTATTTCCATATGTTTCATTGTTGTATGAATCAGAAGGTACAATTCCAATATATGCTAATTTATCTAAGAATGTAGAATCTGATTTGTTTAAGTTAAATTGAACTGTTGTTGAATTTAATGCTTTTGCATTATTTAAATTACTTAAATCTAAACTAGATCCACTTTTTTTAGCTTCATTGTAAGTAAATGCTACATCATCTGCATCTAATGTAGTATTATCTGTAAAGTTAACATCATCTCTTATTTGAACTGTGTAAGTTTTATAATCATCACTTATTGTGTAATTTGTAGCCAAATCATTTTCATAACTCATGTTTCTGTTCATTTTTAATAATGTACTTTGTATTAATGGTTCTGCATAATAATTCCAGCCTAAAATAGGGTCAAAACCCATGTCAGGTTCTCCTCCATGACTGTAAGCTGCAACTACTAATTCATTATCTGCACGTTCTGCATGTGATTGTCCGAAATAGACTGCACATCCTATAATTATTATAATAATTATAATACATATTCCAATAATATATTTCTTATTCATTGCATTCACTTTATTCTATTTTTTAAAATGTTGTTGATTATGTAATAATAATCTATTAAATTTTATTATTCTAAGTTTTATATAAATATTACTAAAAAAAGTATTATTAAAAGCCTTAATTTAATCAAAAAAGTAATAATTATTACTTTTTTGGCATTTGTTTAAATATGGAGTATTATAAATTAGTATTACTTTTTTTTAACTTCTTTAAATAGGGAGTATTAATTAAATTGAGTAATTACATTCGCTACATTTTTTAGTTTGAAATTTAATGATTCCACCACATTGTGGACAAACCCATTTTTCATAATCTTCTTCCATTATTTTTCCAATACCCATATTTTTTATTCTTCTAGCACTATTTAATGTATTTAAATCATGTCTTTTCATGTATTTTTTCCCATGCTTTTTCATTTGAGGGCATGGAAATTCGCTACATCTACCACAATAACTAAAATTTTTTGTATCAAAGCATGTTTTAATTTTACATTTTAGACTAGCTTTAGTTTTTCCATCATTACCTATTAAACATCCAACACATGGATTTTGATATCTTTCACAACTAATACAATTTATTCCACATGGTGCAAGCAGTTTTGGATTTAATTTTTCAGGCATTTTCATACTTTTCATCCTCGTTAATATTATATGGGATTGATTATAAATAATTCTTTAATTCTAATTTTCTTTTTATAAAGTTCCCAATAACTATATAAATAAATAAAACAAATATTGTATTATCGTTATTTTATTGACGATTACATAACTTTTTTAGAGACATTGTCTCATGGATGTGGCTTTTTTAAGAAAGCTGAACAAAAGGTGTTATTATGTATAAATATATTAGAGATGCATGGAAAAACCCAGATGAATCCTATGTAAGGGAATTAATGTGGGAAAGAGCTCCTAAATGGAGAAGAGAATCAGCAGTTCAAAGAATTGAAAGACCTACTAGAATTGATAGAGCTAGAAGTTTAGGTTACAGAGCTAAAAAAGGTTTCGTTGTAGTAAGAACTAGAGTAAGACGTGGTGGAAGAAGGAAATCTCGTTTTATAGGTGGACGTAAACCTAAAAGAATGGGTGTAAATAAAATTACTCAAGCTAAATCTATTCAAAGGATTGCTGAAGAACGTGTAGCTAAAAAATACCCTAATTTAGAAGTATTAAACTCTTACTGGGTATGGGCTGACGGTAAATATAAATATTATGAAGTTATTTTAGTGGATCCACAAAGTCCTTCTATCGTTAACGATAAAAAAATTAATTGGATTTGCTCCAAAAAACACACTAACAGAGCTCTTAGAGGTTTGACTAGTGCTGGAACTAAAGGACGTGGATTAACTTCTAAAGGAAAAGGTAGTGAACAAGCAAGAAGAAGGAAATAAATTTTTCCTTTTTCTAAATACCTTTTTTGATAAAATGATACATAATATTCGATTCCGAGAGTTTGTTTATGAAGGTGAAAACCTCGATGAATTAACTCAAGCTATTTACAATATACTTCCTGATGCTGAAATTGAAATTGAAGAAGCAGAAGGATTAATGGAAGATAAAATTATTATATTGTCTGGTGTTGTAGACAAAAAAAGACAGACAAAAGCTTTTTTTAATTTACTTTTACAATTAGATCAAAATCAACTTGACAAATTAAATAATGATTTGGAACGTAAAGTTGATGATAAAGGAAATCTATTTTTACGATTATCTAAAGAAGATGCAATTAATGAAGAAATAAAAATTGTTGATTCTGGAGATTCAATTCATCTTAAAGTTAAAATAGCAGCATATCCTGCTAAAAAAGAAATAGCTATTAATAAAGTTCGTGAAGCTATTGAAAATAATTAATTACTTTTATATAGAACTTATTTTTATATTATAATCAATCAAATTAGGTGAGTGGTTATATGAAAAATGAAGTTTTCTATGGGAAAGGAATTAAAGAGCTTGAAAATGAATATCCTGATCTTTATGGCCTTGCTAAGGACATGAATGAAATACTTTATGAGGGATATTCTCTTGATTATAAAACTCAAAAATTAATAGCTATTGGAATTGCAGCTTCAAGATCTGATTCTAAAGCTACTAAAAAACAAATAGAAAGTGGTATTGGTGAATTGGGAATTAATAAAGAAGAAATAATGGATGTTTTTAAGATAGTTCTTTTAACTTCAGGAATGCCTGCATTTAGTAAAGCTGTTCAAACTTTAAACAGCGTTACAAAAATGTAATATTTCTTCTTTTTTTATTTTTTAAGATTTACTCTTTCAGGAGCACTATAAAGATTAAATCTATTTTCTCTAACAAAACCAATCATAGTTATATTGCCTTTTTTAGCTATTTCATACCCTGAATGTGCAGGTGCAGCGTTTGAAATAATGATAGGTATTCCTACTCTTATTACTTTTATAATCATATCTGCAGGCATCCTTCCACTATATGTGGTATAAGATTGTGTTAAATCATAGCCTAATTTAAATGCAGCTCCAATAACTTTATCTACAGCTACATGTCTACTAACATCTTCTCGTATGATTGTTTTATTGTTATAAATTAATTGGGCTACATGAACACCTCCAGTTTTTTCCCAAATTTTAGCGTTTTTTGTTAAATTTCGCATGTCTTTTATAATTTGTGTAGCATTGATTTTTAAAGTGGAATTATTAGGAGTTATTGTTTTTAATTGTGATCTTATTCCTCCAGCATTGTCTGAATTTACTCCCTGATATTCTAGTAGTCTACAGACACATGCATGTTCACAATTTCCTTTTTTCCTTTGAATTATTTCGTCCTGTTCAAAATCTTCCTCAGGTGTATGATTTAGATGGGTTTTAATTAATATATTAGTTTTACTTATTTTAATTTCTTTTAGGTCTTCTTTTGCTTTTATTAATCCTTCTCCAAGACAATATCCAATTGCAAAGTCCTCTAAATTTTTTGGATAAACTGAAAATTTTCTTGGAGGTAAATAATCTATAAATAAATAAGCATATTTGTCTTCAACAGTTTGTTCTTCGTTTTTTTCGTATTTTTTGTTTTTCCATTTGATTACAGGTATTGTTTTGATAAATTCCATATTATTGCCTTCTTGCTTTTATTATTAACAATTGTTATATTTTAAGTTATCTATTTAATCATTATTTCTCTGTTGAGATAATGATGTGTTTAAACGGTAATATTAAGTATGATAAATTATAAATAAAATTATATTATAACTAAAACAATTATTTATAAAAAATTAAAAGAAAGATTCATATGGATATTTATATTTGGGTAGCTTTAATGGTTATCTTTTTTATAATGGAATTAGTTACAACTAGCTTTTTTTTAGTCTGGTTTGGTGTAGGTTCAATTGTAGCGATTATACTAAATTATTTAGGATTTGATCAGTATATTCAATTTATTGGATTTGCATTATCTTCTTTTATTTTAATTATATGTACTAGAAAATTTGCTAAAAAAATAACTAAAAATCCAACTAAAGAAGCAACTCCTGAAAGGCTTATTGGAAAAAGGGGTGTTGTTTTGAATAAAATAAAAGATAATATTGTAATTAAAGTGATGGGTGAAGAATGGTCTGCTTATAGTGAAGACATTTTGAACATTGGTGAAAATGTTGAAGTTGTTGGAATTGATAGTATTAAGTTAATCGTTAAAAAAATAGATTAAGGAGGATAATATGATTGAAATAGCTATTTTAGTAGTTGTACTGTTAGTTATAATAGGGATTAAATGTATTAAGATTTTAAGACCTTATGAAAAAGGAGTCATTGAAAGATTAGGTAAATATCAAAGAACTGCAAGTAGTGGAATTGTTGTTTTAATTCCATTTATTGAATCATTACAGAAAGTAGATTTAAGGGAACAAGTTGTAGATGTGCCTCCTCAGGAAGTTATTACTAAAGATAATACGGTTGTTGTAGTTGATTGTGTTATATTTTATGAAGTTGTAGATGCTTTTAATGCAACATATCATGTTGTTAATTTTTATCAAGCTATCACTAAACTTGCTCAAACTAATTTAAGGAATATTATTGGGGATTTGGAATTAGATCAAACTTTAACTTCTCGTGAAATGATTAATACAGAATTACGTGAAGTTTTAGATGAAGCTACTGATAAATGGGGTAGTAGAGTTGTTCGTGTTGAGATTCAAAAAATTGAACCTCCACAGGATATTGTTGATGCAATGAGTAAACAAATGAAAGCTGAAAGGATGAAAAGAGCATCAATTCTTGAAGCTGAAGGTTATAAACAATCTGAAATTAAAAAATCTGAAGGTGATAAACAAGCTGCTATCCTTGAAGCTGAAGGTAATGCAGAATCTATTAAGAAAATGGCGGAAGCAGATAAACAAGCTGCTATTCTTAGAGCTGAAGGTGAAGCTGTAGCTATTGAAAAAGTTTATAATGCAATTCATGAAGGAAATCCTGATGATGGTTTAATAGCTGTTAAATATTTGGAATCTCTTGAAAAAATAGCTGATGGGAAGGCCAGTAAAGTATTTTTACCTCTTGAATCTAGTGGAGTTTTAGGTTCAGTTGCAGGTATTTCTGAATTATTTAATCAAGATAAAAAATAATTTTTTTATTTTTTCTATTTTTTAACATTTTTTAGGGCAGTCTAACTTTTGTACATGGATTTTAAGTTTAATTGAGGTTTATTAGGTGTTCTTAAAAATGTTTAACTTTATATATGGCCTTGAATTAATATTTGTGTAGGTATGTGTTTTATTAGCTAAGCATATGTTATTTTAGTATTTTTAGTCTAATAATTTATATATTATAATAAACATACATTTTAGGTAGACCTAAAATATTAGGTTTGCTATTTATTAATTATTATATTAAGGAGGAAATAATTATGGAAGAATATATTAATAAAATTATGGAACATAAACATGCATTAATTTTTGTTGGAGGAATGGCTGCAGCTATTGCAGGTAAAAAAATATTAGAATCTAAAACAGTAAAAGATAGTTGTACTAAAGGTATGGCTGCTGTATTATCTGCAAAAAAAGATGCTGAAGAA
The DNA here is from genome assembly GCF_934746965.1 of uncultured Methanobrevibacter sp. Lineage (NCBI taxonomy): Archaea > Methanobacteriati > Methanobacteriota > Methanobacteria > Methanobacteriales > Methanobacteriaceae > Methanobrevibacter > uncultured Methanobrevibacter sp. The sequence goes on from NZ_CAKVFS010000008.1 coordinate 44,014, forward strand.
TGTTATCAAGACATGGTTCAAAATGCAGAAGATATTGTTGTTGATGCTAACAAAGATGATAAAAAAGCTATTTATGTTGAAGACAAAGAATAAGGTTTAAAACATGAAATACCAAGTAATGTATAATAACGGAACCAGAATTAGGGTTCGTTCAGGCCAAGCAGCTTTCACTGAGAAAGAAGGTTATGGTATTGCTTCATTACTTTTAGAAAACGATTTTATTGAAAAAGTTTTTACATCTCATAGAAATGGAAGTATTTTAATTTACTATGATGATGTTAAAAACAGAAAAAGAGTCTTTGATGCACTTGATAATATAACTGCTGATGATTTAGTTGAAGTTGAACCAGATATGTATATGACTTCAAATGAATTAACTAATAATTTTTGGGTTAAATTGTCAAGTATGGTTGTAAGAAGGGTATTAAGTAAAATTATATTACCTATTCCATTTAGAAACTTGTTAACTATTTATAGGGGTGCTAAATATATTTGGCATGGTTTGGATAGTTTAACTAGTTTTAGGATAGATGTTGCTTTACTTGATGGTGCAGCAGTTGCAGGATCACTTCTTAAAAAAGATTTTGGTCCTGCAAGCTCAATGATGTTCTTATTATCAATTTCTGATTTGCTTGAAGATTACACCTTACAAAAAACAAAAAGTACTTTGAAAGAAAGTTTAACTTTAAATATTGATACTGTATGGGTGGTAAATGATGATGGTGAAGAAATACAACAATCTATTTCAGAAATTAACAAAGATGATAAAATTAAAGTTCATATGGGTGATGTAATACCTGTTGATGGAAAAGTTATTGATGGTGAAGGAATGGTTAATGAGGCAACTATGACTGGGGAACCATTAGCTGTCCATAAACATCTTGGTAAAACTGTCCATGCTGGAACTGTTATTGAAGAAGGTAATTTGATTGTTCAAGTTTATTCTTTTGATAAAGAAACTAGATTAAATAAAATTATTGATCTTATTGAAAATTCCGAAGAATTAAAAGCAGATGCTCAAAGTAAAGCTGAGGAATTGGCAGATTCTATTGTGCCATATAGTTTCCTTACAACATTTATTACTTATATTTTAACTAGAAATACTACAAAAGCATTATCTGTTTTAATGGTTGATTTCTCATGTGCACTTAAATTAACTACTCCTTTATCTGTTATTTCAGCTATGAAAGAGGCTTCAGATAATAGGATGATGGTTAAAGGTGGAAAATTCCTTGAAAAATATGCAACTGCGGACACTATAGTCTTTGATAAAACTGGAACTCTTACTAATGCAACTCCAAAAGTTGCTGATGTAATTCCTCTTGGAGGTTACAGTAGGGATGAAGTTTTAAGAATGGCTGCATGTATTGAAGAGCATTTTGCACATAGTATTGCTACTGCTATTGTAAAACAAGCTGAAAAAGAAGGTTTAAAACATGAAGAAGATCACAGTGAAGTTGAATACATTGTGGCTCATGGTATTGCAACAAGTTATAATGGTAAACGTGCAGTTATAGGAAGTAGGCACTTTTTATTTGATGATGAAGGTATAAAAATATCTAAAAAAGAAGAAAAACTCATTAAGGAAAAAGTTTCAGAATATTCTGTTGTCTACTTAGCTATTGATAGTAAACTTGAAGGTATTATCTGTATTAGTGATCCTGTAAGACCTGAAGCTAAAGAAGTTATTAATCAACTTAAAAATACAGGCATTGAACATATTATCATGTTAACTGGTGACAGTGAAAGCGGTGCAAAAAGTAGTGCTGATGCATTAGGTATAACTGAATACAAATCTCAAGTGCTTCCAGAAGATAAAGCTAGTATTATTGAAAGTTTAAAAGAAGAAGGTAGAACTGTTATAATGGTTGGGGATGGAATAAATGATTCTCCAGCATTAGCTGCTGCTGATGTATCTGTTTCAATGAAAAACTCTTCAGATATAGCTAGGGAAGTTGCAGATATTTCATTATTATCTGATGATTTATATGACTTAGTAACACTTAGAAAGTTAAGTGTTGGTATGTTAGAAAAAATAGATACTAATTATCGTAGTATAATTGGTATTAATGGTACTTTAATTGCATTAGGTATGTTTGGAATTATAACTCCTTCTGTATCTTCATTAATACATAATTTATCAACTATGCTTTTAGGAGCTTTAAGTACTCGTTCTGTATTAAAAGAACCAAGAGAAATAGAAGTGAATGCAGTAGAAACTGCATAAACTTCTTAATTTATTTTTTTAATTAAGCTATTGATGTGAATATTGTATAAGACATCAATAAGATAAAACAAATTATTCCTGGATTTAAAAGAATTGTATCTACTGGATTTTTTAAAATAATTTCTTTTTCACTACCGTCAAATTTACTTTTATCAAAGTATTTGATGGAATAAATTAAACCCATAAATGTTAGTCCCAGTGTTATTAAAATATATAATAAAACGCCAACTGTACTTGTTGGTGAAAGGACACTTCCATTTGCTAAATCCATTAATGGTTGTGAAACAAATAAACTAACAACAGACCCTATGAAGTTTATAATCATGTGTAAACCGATTGTATATTTGATTTGTCCAGTTTTTATATAAATTATTGCAAAAAATCCTCCAAGGAGAAATGCATAGAAAAATTGACTTAAATTTCCATGGAAAAATGCAAATAATAATGCAGATAAAAGTACTGAAATAGTACCTCCGTATTTTATAGTTCTGTCAATCAACAATTTTCTAAATATCAATTCTTCAAATATTGGAGCTATTAAAGTTATTATAATTAAATTTGCAATTAAACCGGAGTTATTTATCACTTCATTAACTGGGTTAACTACATCATGTTGGATTAATGAACCGATTCCTGCAGTTATAACAACTCCCATCATATTTCCAATCCACATTAAAAACATTGTAATTGATATACAAATTATAAATGTTTTTATATTCATATTATGTTTTTCAAGAGTTTTTGATTCTGTTTTTCTCATTATATAAATAAATATTGGTAAGGGTAAGAGATAAGTCCAAATAGCTGAGAAAAATGTCATAAGTGTTTGATTGGATAATATTCTTGGATCAATTGCATTTATTATTAATCCAATAATTATGTTTAATACTACTATTATAATTCCTAGTGCAAAATAATTAAATCCAATTTTTGAAAAAAATCTTCTATTTGCTTCCAATTGTACACCTCACTGTTATGTTATGTAACATTTATTTTACTTTTTCCGATATATATACCTTTTTATTTCAATATTGATTTGTGATTATCTACTTAAAATCGTGTGAAATATTTATATAAAAATACAATCAATATTAATAAATGTAAAAAAAAGTTTTATGTATGTGATTTAATGAATAAGAATAAGTTTTCACCGATAATTTTACCAATTTTTATTATAATTATCTGGTATATTATAACTTCTGTTTTAGAATTAGTTAATCCTTATTTCTTACCAAGTCCAGTAGATGTTTGTACTTCTGCTTGGTCAATTATTCAATCTGGAGAATTGTTTGTTGACACTATGGATACTTTATTTAAAGTGTTTGGAGGTATGATTCTTGCATCTGTTGTAGCTATTCCTTTAGGAATATTACTTGGATGGTATCATAAATTAGAAACTCTTTGTAGCTTTGTAATTAGTGTATTAAGACCAATACCTCCAATAGCTTGGATTCCATTTTCAATTTTATGGTTTGGAATAGGAACTGCTCCAGCAATATTTATTATTTTTGTTGGTTGTGTTTTCCCAATTCTTATTTATACTATTGATGGAGTTAAAAGAACAGATAAAGTTTTAATTGAATCTGCACAAACATTAGGGGCAGATGATAAAACAGTACTTACAAAAGTTATTCTACCTTCTGCAGTACCACATATAGTATCAGGACTTAAAGTAGGTATTGGGATAGCTTTAATGTGTACTATTTCAGCAGAAATGATTGGTTCAAGTAGTGGTTTAGGATATTTAATTTTAACATCTACAAATTTATTTGATACTGGAACTACTGTTGTAGGTATGTTAGTCATTGGTTTAATTGGTTTAGTCTTTGATTATGTCTTTGGACTTGTAGAAAAAAGAATATTCTGGTAGGTGGTTTAAATGGCAATTGAAATTAAAAATATAAATAAATCTTTTCATGCTCGTGGTTCTGATCATGATATAAAAGTTTTAGATAATGTTAATTTAAATATTAAAGATGGTGAATTCGTTTGTCTTTTAGGCCCTTCTGGTTGTGGTAAAACAACACTTCTTAGATTAATAGCAGGACTGGATCATCCAACTGATGGGGAAGTTATAGCAGATGGTGAACATGTTAATGAACCTTCTGGAGATAGGGCGGTTATTTTCCAGCAATATTCTTTATTTCCTTGGTTAACAGTTTTAGATAATGTATTATTTGGTCTTAATCTTAAAAAAGACTCAAATAAGGAAGAAAATATTAAAGCTGCAGAAAGATATCTTGAAAGTGTTGGATTAATTGACTTTAAAGATAGTTATCCTTATGAACTTTCCGGTGGTATGAAACAAAGGGTTGCAATTATTAGATCTTTGCTTAATCATTCTCCTATTTTACTTATGGATGAACCATTTTCTGCATTGGATATGCAAAATAGACACATGCTTCAAGAACAATTGATTGGTGTTTGGAAAAGATTTAACAATACTATTGTTTTTGTAACTCATGATGTTGATGAAGCAGTTTATCTTGCAGATAAAATTGTTATAATGGATAAAAATCCAGGTAAAATTAAAGAAATCTTTGAAGTAGACATGCCTAGACTTAGAAAAAGAGAATCTAAAGAATTTATTGAAATTCAAGAAAAAATCCTTGAAAAATTAAATGTGGAAGATTTTTAATAGCTATATATTAGCTATTAAAGTTCCATATTTTCCATTTTTTATACTTTCATAAGTATAATTGGAAGCTTTTAAAATACTTGTTTTTAAATCGTTATTTTTACTTAAAAAGCTTACAATAGCTGCTGAAAAATTACAACCACTACCATGTAAATTACTGGTTTTAATCAGTTCTTGTTTTAAAATACTAATTTTCCCATCAATAAAAATAGTATTAATTCCATTTAAATGTCCACCAGTTATAATATTATTGCATGTTTTTCCTAATTTTTCACAAGCTAATTTAGCATCATTTTCATTATTTATTTTAATTCCAGTTAATTTTTCAGCTTCAGATATATTGGGGGTTGTTAAAATAGAATGGGGGAGGAGATATTTAAGCAAACTATGACTTAAATCATTTTTAGCTAATTTTCCACCAGAAGTTGCAACCATAACTGGATCAACAACAGCTTTTAGATTGTATTCTTTAATTTTTTTAGAAATACATTTTATAATACTCTTTGAATATAACATTCCGGTTTTAATGTATTCTATATCATAACTATCTAAAACAGCATCAAGCTGTTCTTCAACATAACTAGTTTCAACAGCTTGCAATGAAAACATTTCATTAGGATTTTGAGCAGTAAGAGCAGTTACAACTCCAGTTCCATAAACTTTTAATGCTTGAAAAGTTTTAAGATCTGCAAAAATACCTGCTCCAGCTGAGGGATCTACTCCTGCTATGGACATTACAATCATTTAACTGCCTCTTGTGACTTTTAAACGTTCACTACCATGTACTGATTCAACATTTATTTTTAATTCTTTTAAATAACGCCTAGTTTCAGTATTTTCCCCATGAACCATTATTTCTCCTAAATCTTCAGTAGTATTAACATCCAACGCCATAAATAAGGAGTCGTGAACTTGTGGGTTTAATTTTTTTCTATCTGCAGCATTTACATGTTCTTTATAACTAAAATCTCCAAATTTAGTTCTAATTGCTAATGGTTTCATAATGATTGCATTTGTTCCCCCTCCTTTTGAAGGAACAATAATGAAATCCAATTGTTTACTTGAATCAATAACCATTTTAAGATTAGTTTTACCTAAAAGAGGAATATCTGATGGCATTATAATTACTTTTTTAGTTTTACCTTTACAATATTCCATGGCTTGTTTTAAAGCTTTATTTAAGTTTGAATTTTCATTTTCTTTTAAAATATTTAAATTTAAACTTTTAGCATAATTCAGAACATCTTCATCAGCACTAATAATGATTATTTTGTCAGTATATTTCCTTAAGGTATCTGTAACATCTTTAAGCATAACTTTTAATAAGTTTTCCCTTTCATTTTCATTTAAAAATGGAGATAACCTAGTTTTACATTCTTTAAATTTACTGACAGGTATTATTCCATAAATATCATCCATAGTTTCCATCTCTAGTAAGTTTTAGCTATTAATGCTACATATTTTGCATCTTCATCACTGATTATACATTTTTTGGAACCTTTTTCAAGTTCTTCATAAATACCTAAAACAGAATAACCTGTGAGTTCTTCTATTTTTTGTCCACAGTCAGTATCTCCACACCAATTAACTGCTACAACATTTCCGTTTTCAATTAATTCTTTAACTTCATCTATACTGGATGCAAATTTAACATGTTCGTCATGGAAGTTCCAAGCGCATTTAGATAAGTTTTCTTCATATTGGTTAATTAGATTACATATATTATTAACAAGGTTTTCATCTAAGTCAAGTTCAATTTTTTCTAATTCATCTCTGCGCATAACTATTGTTTTGTTGTTTTCAAGATCTCTAGGACCTAATTCAAGTTTTATTGGGGTTCCTTTTAATTCCCAGTCATAGAACTTTTTACCTGGTCTAATATCTCGGTCATCAATGTTTACGCGCAATCCTGCATCTTCGAACTCTTTTTTAAGTTGATTACATTTAGCTAAAACTTCTTCTTTTCCTTTTTTAAATAAAATAGGAATAATTGTTATTTGATTTGGTGAAATTTCTGGTGGGAGGCATAATCCTTTTTCATCCCCATGAACTCCAATTGCAGAAGCTATTACTCTATCAGATAATCCTGCACAAGTTTGATAAACAAGTTTATGTTCTCCATCTTTATCTTCAAAAGTTATATCGAATGTTTTTGCAAAGGTTTGACCTAAATTGTGAATAGTACCAATCTGTAATGTTTTTCCATCAGGCATGATTGCATCAAATGCCATTGTGTAGTCAGCACCGGGGAATTTATCCCATTCAGGTCTTTTACTTAAAGTATATGGTATTCCTAATGTGTCGAATATTTCTTTATATTTAGCAATATGTTTTTCAACTTCTTCATCAGCTTCTTCTTTAGTTGCATGTGCAGTATGAGCTTCTTTAAATGTTGTAATTTCACGAACACGAATAAGTGGTCTGGTATGTTTTGTTTCGTATCTGAAAGTGTTTACAATTTGATAATATTTTATAGGTAAATCTATATGTGATCTAATCCACAATGCATACATTGGATAAATAGATGTTTCACTAGTTGGTCTTAAAGCTAATTTTTCATTTAAGGGTGTTTGTCCTCCGTGAGTAACCCAATAAACTTCATCTTCAAATCCTTTTACATGTAATCCTTCTTTAGCTAATTCTGCTTCAGGAATAAGAAGTGGGAATAAAACTTCGTCATGATCACGATCATATATTTCTTTTACTAAATCTGTTGTATTCCTTCTTATTTGAAATCCATAGGGCATCCATACAGCCATTCCTTTAATAGGATATCTTGAATCAGTTATGTTAGCTTCTTCTAATATATCATGAAACCATTCACTAAAATTTTCCACCATATCACCTTAATTAAATTTTTATAATAATTATATTAGTTGTTAATGCCTATTAAATATATTTGAAGAAATTGTTGTTTCACATAAATGATAACTTATTTATAAGTACAAGCTAAAAATATACAAATGTATAATGTGTTTAGGAGATATTTTATGAATTCTAGAAAAATACAAATGCCTCGTGAGGTTTATATTGGTCCTGAGGTTATATATGAAACTGGAGATATCTGTAAAGATTTACATTTAGATAATAAAGTTTTAATTTTAACAGGTCCAAATACTTATGATATTGCAGCAAAACATGCTATTCAAAGTTTTGAAGATAATGACATTGAAGTAGATGTTAAAATTGTTGAAAAAGTATCTTATGATTCAGTAGAAGAAGTTAGTGACATGATTACTAATAAAACTACTGTTTTAGGTGTTGGCGGTGGAAAAGTTATTGATGTAGCTAAATTAGCTTCTTATAATAAAAATGTATTTTTTGTTTCCATGCCAACTACAGCTTCACATGATGGTATTGTATCTCCTTTAGCTTCCATAAAAAATCCTAAAACTTCAACATCTGCTAAAGCACATGCACCAATAGCTGTTATTGCAGATAGTAAAATTATTGCAAATTCACCTTCCAGATTATTATCTGCAGGGTGTGCTGATTTAATTTCAAATTTCACAGCAATTAAAGATTGGCAATTAGCTCATCGTTTAAAAAATGAGCCATATAGTGAATCTGCAGCATCATTATCTATAATGTCTGCAAAAATGATTACTGATAATGTAGACAATATTAAACCAGGTTTAGAAGAAAGTGCACGTTTAGTTGTTAAAACATTATTCAGTAGTGGAATGGCAATTAGTATTGCAGGTTCTAGTCGTCCAGCTAGTGGATCAGAACACATATTTTCACATGCATTAGATAAAATTTTAGAAAAACCTTGTTTACATGGTGAACAATGTGGTGTTGGAACTATATTGATGATGTATTTATATGGTGGAAATTGGAAATTTATTAGAGATAGTTTGAAAGCAGTCGGAGCTCCAACAACAGCTAAGGAATTGGGAATTGCTGATGAAGATGTTATTGATGCATTAACAATGGCACATACAATTAGACCAGAAAGATATACTATTTTGGGAGATAATGGTATATCTAAGGATGCCGCTTATGAATTGGCTTTTAAAACTAGGGTGATATAAAATGATTACATTGATTGGTAAAGATTTAGCAAAAGAGGGTAATGAATTTGTTTTTTATGGTCCTGCAGATGAATGTAAAAACTGTAGATTTAAAGCATCATGTGTAGATTCTCTAGAAAAAAATAGAAAATACAAAATTGTAGGCATTCGTGATAATGAGCAAAAATGCCCTATTCATGCTGAAAATATTGTTGTCCCAGTTGAAGTGGAAAGGTCTAGCATAACTTTACTTTCTCCTTCAAAAAGTGTTTTTGAAGGATCTACATTTTCCTATAAGTCTATTGATTGTGATGAAGATTGTGAATATAATGAATATTGTTTCCCTGAAGGATTAGTGGATAATGATAAATGTATTGTTTTAAAGAATTATGGGAAACATAAAGGTGAATGTAAAAAAGGTTATAAACTTAATAAATTAACATTAGGTTTTGTTATTTAAATGAGGGATTAATTATGAATCTTAAAAAAGAAGCAGGTTATAAAGCAGCACAATATGTTAAAGATGGAGATGTAGTGGGACTTGGAACAGGATCCACTACTCATTATTTCATTGAAGCAGTAGGTAAAAGAATATCTGATGAAGGAATAAATGTTAAAGGAATTCCTACTTCTTTCCAGTCATTATTATTAGCTAAAAAATGGAATATACCAATTACTAGCTTAGAGGAAAATGATATTGATTTAGCTGTTGACGGTGCAGATGAAGTAGATAAAAATCTTAATCTTATTAAAGGTGGGGGAGCAGCTCATACAAAAGAAAAAATTGTAGATTATTCTGCAAAAAAGTTTATTGTAATTGTAGATGAATCTAAATATGTTGATGAAATTGGAAATTTCCCAGTACCTGTAGAAGTAATACCTGATGCATCCCGTGTAGTTGTACAAACTTTGGAAGATATGGGTGCAAAATGTGAAATAAGAATGGGTGAACGTAAAGATGGTCCAGTTATAACTGACAATGGAAACTTTGTTATTGATGCTAAATTTGAAAAAATTGAAAGTCCAATGCACTTAGAAATAGATTTAAATTCTATTCCTGGTGTTGTTGAAAATGGTATTTTTACTCAAATGGTTGATAAAGTTATAATTGGTACTTCTGAAGGTATAAAAGAATTATGAGGTGTTAAAATGCCAATACCTGGTGGAATTCCATATAATTTTGGAGAAATAGCTAATAAAATAGCTATGCTTATGGGAATTTTAATCGTGATTTATGCTGTTTTATGGATTTTAGCAGAATTAAAATTGATTCCAGTTGTTTTATTTGCAATATTTCCACAAATTGTTCTTCTATTAATTGGAATATTCATTGTTTACATTGCATATTCTAGAAGAAATAATTATTAATTCTAATGAAAGAAGTCTATAAATTTTTATAGGCTTATTTGTTTTTTAATTTTTAAATACTAGTTTTATATAATATTTTCATAATGTTAATTGAAAATACTGAGTTTAATTTAGATACAAATAAAAATTTTGAAATTATTGATATAACATCTAAGATTAATGAAATAATAATTAATTCTAATATCAGTAATGGGATTGTAAATATATTTTCCAAACATTCTACATCAGCTATTTGTGTAAATGAAAATGAAGAAGGTCTACTCGAAGATTTAGAATTTGCATTATCTAATATAATTTCTAATAAATTTAGCTATAAACATGATGATATTGATAATAATGCGAAATCTCATTTAAAATCATTTTTACTTTCTTCTAGTGAGTCTATTCCTATATTGAATAATAAATTAAATTTAGGAACTTGGCAATCAATATTTTTTATAGAATTAGATGGACCAAGACATAATAGGATAGTTAACATAACAATAATTGGAGAATAACAATGAATAAATGGGTTTTATTTTAATTGTAATTATAGCTGTTGTTGGTGTTTTAATAGCTGTTGAACAAACGCCACAATCTGGTGAATATTTACAAAACATTTCAGTTAATAATACTTCTCAAGATAATCCTAATGTAAATTACTCTGAAATTGATGTTCAAATGAAAAGTTATGGTACTGATGGAGGAATTATTCAAAATATTGTTATTATACTAATAAAACAGATTATGTACAATTAAAAAGAGTAATTAAGAAATTGAATTATTCTTGAGGGTTAAATTCAATTTCAAATCCGATTACTGGATAATCTAAAGTAAAGTTAGTGATTACTTCTGGGGAGAATTCACCAAAGAAACCTGTTATAGTTCCATTAGCTGAAGTTCCTTTTACATCACTTACTCTTCCAGCTATGAAACTAGGATTGGTACTATCGCTAATTTCCATAGTATAACCTAAGTTTTGAAGTAAGCTAGTTACAACAGATTTGATTTCTGTGAAGTTTGCACTTGAGTGACAAATTAGTCCAGCCAGTTTTTTAGAAGCTCTTACTTTGGTTTCTTGAGTTTCATCCATGTATAAAACATCACCAATCTCAAATATTTTTTGAGGTAAATCTTCATGTTTATTATCTTCTAAGAACTCCATTAAACTGTTAATTAAACTGGTACGAATCATAGTTCTATCGATGGTAATTGGTCTAGCTACCTGTACATGATTGATTTCTTTTTGTTTCATTTTAGTGAAATGTGCATCTTCATTAGTAAGCATTAAACTCATAATTTCCTGGAATCCTAATCCAATCATAACTTCTCTCATAATAGATTCTGACCTAAACCAGTCATGTTCATAAGCTATTGTTGAAATATCTGGAAGTTTAGCTTCAACATCATTAATTCTATATTGTACTGCAATATTTTCAACAACATCTACTTCATGAAGAATATCTATCCTGTAAGAAGGAATGTAAACTTTTAATTCATTATCATTTAATATCTCTGAGTCAAAACGAGCTTGAGATAATAACTGTTGTATATCTTTTGCATTTAAGTTAGTTCCACCAATTAAACTATTAGTCACGTCAACATGGACATTTTTTACTTGAGGAGTTAAATCAGGAGTAATTATTGTTTTATCTTCATATTTAACTTCCATACTTTTTATTTTTCCACCAACTTCTGCAAATGAACTGCAGATTATATTTAAACATTGATTTACTGCACGTTCATCAGTTCCAGTTACATCTACAATGATATTTTTCACGCCTTCATGAATTTTTGTAAGTTCTCCATTTATAATTGGAGGCATGGAAAGTACTTGATTATCTTTATCAACAATCAACGGGTATTTATCAAAATTTTCAAGAAGGTGTGCATAAGCAACTCCTTTGTCGTGTTGGGTTAATATTTCTTCAGGAGTCATTGGAGTATCTTTTTCAAGAGCAACAAAAGCATTTTCATTTTTAGGAGTAGCTATATAATTAAATGGTTGGGATACAACATCTGCATTGTGAATACCAATAGCTACTTTTTTTCTATCTCTTCCGATTACCCAATGAAGATTTTCCTGGAAATCCATAATATATTTAAGTTTATCACCAGTAAAATCTACTCCTTCTATTTTTGCAAATGCAATGTATGGTCTGATTTTAGCTACTTCAGCATCTACAATTACACTTTCATTTGATGGTGTAACTTCATATTTTGGAAGTCCTGTTTCCTGATTGATAAATCCTTTAAAAGATCTAGCTACTCCTTCTACTGATAAATTGTCTGGACGATTCGGGAAAAATTCTACTTTAATTTCTTCATCATTAAAGTCTTCGATATCACTTGACATCATAGGTAAGGTGTTTATTAATTCATCTTTTTCCATATCTATTCCTAAATCTTTTAAATCTTGATATTTGAATGTAATAACTGGCATTTAATATACTCCAATAAAATTATTTTCATAATCCATAAATAGCTATGAAGAATATTGATTCAATTACAAAATGTAATGATCTGTGTTCTAATTCATTCATATGACTGTTAATAAATAATGTGTGACTTACATCTATTACAAAGTGGATAAATGCTGCTAAAAGTCCCACTTCTAAATTTAAAAATACTACTGACACAAAAATAAAATGGAATCCAGCTTCCATTAATTCATGTATAATCCAAGTTTTCCAGGGAGCATTTACTGAATTATTAATTATTCCTGCTAAAATAAGGTAGAACTTATTAAAGATTTTCCATACAATTTGTGTGTGGATTGTGTCGCTTATAGCTAGTACGATTGCAACATAAAACCATAATAATTCCATTGTTAACAGTCCTTTATTTTTTATACATTTATTATTTAATGTATTAATCAATTATTAAATTATCGTTTTTATAGATTCTCTATTTTACTGTATTTAATTAAATATTTCATAAAATGTTTTAATATTATTATGTAAATATTGGTCATGATGATATTTTATTTGGTTATGGTTTCTTTTTAATTTACTTTTTGGTAGGTTTTTTAAGATATAATATTTTTTGGGAAATATTATTTAAAGAAATTCTAATGATAAAAATAGAAAATAGAATTATTTATTATTATTTGTTGCATTAGTGTAATTAAAATAATAATTTTTATGGTGAATTTTTTCTTAAGATTTTTAAATGAAGAACTATATAATTAATAATATTATTTTTATTTAATTATTTGGAGAAAAGATATGTCAAATGAGAATATTCCTAAAGACTATGATTTTAAAAAAGAAAAGATTTGGGAGCAGAAATGGGAAGATGAGGAACTTTATAAATTCCTTGGTGATGGAACTAAACCTAGATATATAATTGATACTCCACCACCATATCCAACTGGTTCTATTCATTTAGGTCATGTATTGAATTGGGTTTACATTGATATGAATGCAAGATATAGGAGATTAAAAGGTAATGATGTCCTTTTTACTCAAGGATGGGATTGTCATGGTCTTCCTACTGAAGTTAAAGTTGAAGAAACTCATGGAATTAAGAAAAATGATGTTTCTAGAGCTAAATTCAGAGAATATTGTATTGAGTTAACAACCCAGAATATAGCTAAAATGAAAGACCAAATGCAATCTTTAGGTTTTTCACAAGATTGGAGTCGTGAGTTCATTACAATGACTCCGGAGTATATGAAAAGGACACAATATTCATTTTTAAAAATGTATGATGAAGGATTAATTTATCAAGGTATTCATCCTGTTAATTGGTGTCCTCGTTGTGAAACAGCTATTGCTTTTGCAGAAGTTGAATATAGTGATAATGAAACATTTTTAAATTATGTTAACTTCCCGCCAGCTATGGAAGATTCTTATGATGATATAGCTAGTTCTAAAGTTTCAGGTAAACAAGCTAATCCTAAAGATGAAGGTGTAATGATTGCTACTACTCGTCCTGAGTTAATGTCTGCTTGTGTAGCTGTTGTAGTTCATCCTGATGATGAAAGATATGGTCATTTAGTAGATAAATATGTTGAAGTTCCATTATCTCATCAAAAAGTAAAAATTTATCCGGATGAAGAAGTGGATCCTGAATTTGGTACTGGTGCGGTAATGGTTTGTACATTTGGGGATAAAACTGATGTAAGCTGGGTAAATAAACATAATTTAGAAATTATTGATGCAATTGATGAAAAAGGTAGATTAACTGCAGCTGCTGGAAGATATGAAGGGATGGATTTAGCTACTTGTAAGGCTAAAACTATTGAAGACTTGGATGAAGAGGGTTATCTTTTAAAACAAGAAAAAATCGATCAGAATGTTGGGCAATGTTGGAGATGTAAAACTCCTATTGAAATTTTAGTTAAAAAACAATGGTTTGTAGCAGTAAATAAATTAATTGAGCAAACTAAAGATGCAGCAGAAGAAATGAATTGGGTTCCAGAACATATGAAAAGTCGTATGATTAATTGGGCGGATTCTATGGAATGGGATTGGTGTATTTCAAGACAAAGATTATTTGCAACTCCAATACCTGTTTGGTTCTGTAAAGATTGTGGAAAAGTAATGCTTCCTGATGTTGAAGATTTACCTGTTGATCCAACTCATGACAAACCTAAAAAAGCATGTAGTTGTGGATGTGAAGAATTTATTGGAGAAGAAGATGTTTTAGATACATGGATGGACAGTTCTATTTCACCTCTTTCAATTGCAGGATGGCCTAATGAAGGTTATGAAAACAATTTCCCAGCAAATATTCGCCCACAAGGTCATGATATTATTAGGACATGGGCATTTTATACAACACTTCGTTGTTTAGCTTTAACCGGTAAAAAACCATTTGATGATATTGTAATTAATGGTATGGTATTTGGTGAAGATGGATATAAAATGAGTAAATCCAGGGGGAATGTAATTGCACCAGATGAAGTAATTGAACAATATGGTGCAGATGCATTAAGAACATGGGCTGCTAATAGTGTGCCTGGTTCAGATGTAATCTTTGATTGGAAAGATATTAAACATGGTTACAGATTCTTAAGAAAATTCTGGAATGCATTTAGATTTATTAGTATGCAGATATTTGATGAAGAAGTTAGCTATGATGAGGTAAAAGATGGCTTTGACCCTCTTGATTTATGGATTTTATCTAAATTAAACAACCTTAATAAAGTTGTAGATAATGCATTTGCTAACTATGACTTTGCAAATACAATCACATCTATTGAAAAATTCATTTGGCATGATTTCTGTGATGAATACATTGAAGCTGTAAAATACAGATTATACAATGATGATGTAAGTGATTTGTCAAGAAAAGCAGCTAAATACACATTAAGAAATGTTATTGAAACTTCTTTAAAATTATTATCTCCAATTGTACCATTCTTTGCAGAAGAAGTTTATCAATACTTTGGTGAAGGTGAATCTATTCATAAAACATCCTGGCCAGAAGTTAATGAAGATTTAGTAAGTGAAGATTATGAAGACAAAGGTAATATAACTGTAGATTTAATTGATGAAGTAAGAAGATTTAAATCTAGTTCAAAAATACCTCTCAACGCTCAATTAGCTGAAGTTAATGTTTATACTAATGATAAAAAATTAGTTGAAATATTCAATGAATTTTCACAAGACATTGAAGGAACTCTTAAAATCGATGATTTATCTATTAAAACAGGAAAACCTGAAGTTCATGAAAAAATTATTGAAGTAGAACCGGACATGTCTCAAATTGGACCAATGTTTAAAAAAGATGCTGGAAAAATCATAGGATACTTGAAATCTACTGATATTGAAGAAATAGCTAGTGCATTAGAAGAATCTGGTCAATTAACTATTGGGGATATTACTGTTGATGAAGATTTATTAAATATCTCAAAAGAAATTGTAGGGGCTTCCGGTAAAAAAGTGGATATCTTACAATCTGAAAATTTAGATGTTATTGTTGAAGTAATGAGATAATTTTACTTCAATTCTTATTTTTTCCAATAGTAAACTTTATATTCTTTTTTTATCTAAAATTATTTTACTTATAGATATTTTATTTGATTAAATCTACTATTTTTTAATAATTATCTATATAAGTTGATTAACAAGTTTTTTAAGTGACTACTATGAAATATGAGAAATCAAAAGAGTATGATAAAAAGTTAATTGAAAGTAAAATTATGGGTCCGAATCCATTAAAATTAGTTGAAGAATTATTAGTAAATCATAATATTTCAAATTCTGCTACTGTAATGGATTTGGGAAGTGGAAATGGTTTAACTTCTGTGTTTCTTGTAAAAGAATATGGTTTTAGAGTTTTTCCTACAGATTTGTGGAGTAATCCTACAGAAAACAAGAAATTTTTTGATGAAATGGGAATTTCAAGTGAAGAAATAATTCCAATTAAAGCGGATGCTAATGAATTACCTTTTGCACATGAGTTTTTTGATGCAGTAATTTGTGCAGATTCTTATAATTATTTTGGAAGGGATTTTAACTTTTTAGATGAAAAATTAATGCCTTTTGTTAAAGTTGGAGGTTATATTTACATTGCAGTTCCTGGTATGAAAAAAGATTGTCATGATGATTTGCCTGAAGAATTATTGCTTGCTTGGAATAAAGAACAGTTAGATTATATTCATGATATAAATTATTGGAAGAATATAGTTACTAAATCCACCAAATCAGAGATTATTTCAATTAAACAAATGGAAGGAAACGAAGAACTTTGGCAGGATTGGATTAATTGTAATAATGAATATGCTGCAGGCGATAAAAAAGCTATTGATGCAGGGGCTTGCAAATATTTAAATTTTATATCAATTGTACTTCAAAGAAATGAGTAATTGTTTATTTATTTTTTAATTAATTAGATAAGTATAATAATTATTATAAGGTAAATTAACAATTGATAACAATGAATCTTAAAGTTAAAAATATTTCTAATATTGGTGGTGAGGTTAAAGCACCACCTTCTAAAAGTTATTCTCACAGAGCAGTTATATTAGCATCTTTAGCTAATGGCACATCTAAACTTTATGACATGCTTTTCTCACAAGATGTTTTGTCTTCTATTAATGTTTGTAAGGCTTTAGGTGCAACTATCACTAAAAAAAATGATTATTTGGAAGTAATTGGAACCAATGGTATATTACATAATTCTTCAGAAATTCCTATTGATTTAGGTAATTCTGGAACTACTTTAAGATTAATGACTAGTGTATCTAGTTTGGCTGATAATGAAGTTATTTTAACTGGAGATGAATCTTTACAAACAAGACCTATGGGGATTTTGACTGAATCATTAGCTTTGTTAGGTGTAGATGCAACTTCTATTAAAAATAATGGAAAAGCACCTATTTTAATTAAACCAGGTTATTTGGGGGGAGAAACTAATATTTTAGGGAGTGTTAGTTCTCAGTATATTTCATCAATTTTAATTTCAGCCCCATTATCTAAAAATGGTGTTGATTTATTTGTATTGCCTGAATTTAAATCAAGACCTTATGTGGATATGACCTGCGATATAATGGACAAATTTGGAGTTAAAGTTAAAAATGACTTTTATATTCGTCATGATGATTGTGATAATGAATTTAAAAATTGTCGTGTTGATGAATTTAATATAGCTAAACAGGAATATGCTTCTTGTGATTATATTGTTGAAGGTGATTATTCTTCTGCATCTTATTTACTTGCAGCTGTTGCTATTTGTGGGGGAAATGCTAAAATATTAAATTTATTTAAGGATTCTAAACAGGGAGATAAATTAATATTGGATATATTAAAACAAATGGGTGCTGAAGTACATATATTTGATGATTATGTGGAAATTTCATCTGATGGTAATTTGCATGGGATAGATGTTGATTTATCAAATGCTCCTGATTTGTTAATTACAGTTGCTATTTTAGCATCTTTGGCTACTGGAACTACTAATATTACTGGAGTTAAACATGCTAGAGTTAAAGAAACAGATAGGATAGCTACTACATGTGAAGAACTTAGAAAATTAGGATGTAATTTGAAAGAATTTGAAGATGGGATGACTATTACTGGTGGAATTCACTCAGGTATTGTTGATTCACATAAAGATCATAGATTAGCTATGGCTTTTTCATTAGTTGGTTTGAAATATGATATAGAAATCACAAATGGGGAGGTTTTTGATGTGTCTTTTCCTAATTTTATAGAAGCTATGGCAGAAATTGGTGTAGAGTTAGAATTACTTTAAGAGGTGATTTTTCGTGTCTGAGTTAACAAATACTGATAAAGTTATTAAAATCGTTGATGAATTGAGTAAATTATATAAAATTAGGGAATTTGAAAATAAAGACCCTTACAAAGTTTTAATTAGAACTATTTTATCTCAAAGAACTCGTGATGAAAATACTGATCAGGCTACTAAAAATCTATTTGACAAATATAAAAATATTTATGAAGTTGTTGATGCTCCTATTGAGGATATTGAGGAGTTAATTAGGTGTTCTGGTTTTTATCGTGTGAAAGCTGCTAGAATTAAAGAGGTTTCAAGGATTTTAATTGATCAATATGGTGGAAATGTTCCAGATAACTTAAAAGAATTAGTTGAACTTCCTGGTGTTGGTCGTAAGACTGCTAATTGTGTTTTGGTTTATGCTTTTGAACTTCCTGCTATTCCTGTTGATACTCATGTTCACAGAATTTCTAATAGAATTGGTTTGGTAAATACTAAAACACCTGAACAGACAGAGTTGGAATTAGCTAAAATAGCTCCTAAAGAATTATGGATTAAATTAAATGATTTGATGGTTCAATTTGGTCAAACTATCTGTAAACCTATGGGTCCTCAGTGTGAAATTTGTCCAATTTCAGATATTTGTGATTATAATTAATTTTCCGAAACATTTATAAATAAAAACATTGTTATATAACAGTAGTTATAAACAATAACTATCGTTATATTACTTATTGCTTTATAACAATTTATGATAACCCTTTATAATATACCTTAAATTAATTAATTAGGAGAAATAATTATGGTTAATATCCCAGAATTAAAAAGAGGAGTTTTAAATAGTGTTGTTGATGCTATTGGAAATACTCCAATTGTAAAATTAAATAATATTACTGAAAATTTAGAAGCTGAAGTTGATGTGAAAATGGAATCTTTCAATCCAACTGGAAGTGTGAAAGATCGTGTTGCAGTTGCAATGATTGAAGATGCTGAAGAAAAAGGTTTACTTAAAAAAGATTCTGTAATTATAGAACCAACTAGTGGTAATACTGGTATAGGATTAGGTTTTGCAGCGGCTGCTAAAGGTTATAAATTGATTTTAACCATGCCTGAAACCATGTCTATTGAAAGAAGGAAATTATTAGGTATTTTTGGAGCAGAATTAGTATTAACTCCAGGTTCAGAAGGTATGGGTGGAGCTATAGCTAAAGCTGATGAATTAGAAAAAGAAATTCCAAATGGTATAGTTTTACATCAATTTGACAATGAAGCTAATACAAGAATTCATTCACAAACTACTGCTAAAGAAATTTTAAGAGATACTGATGGTGATATTGATGTGGTAGTAGCTGGTGTTGGAACTGGTGGAACTATTACTGGTATTGGTAAAGTATTAAAAGAACAAAATCCTGATGTTCAGATTATTGCAGTTGAACCTGAAACTTCTCAAACTTTAGGAAAAGGAGTTAAAGGACCTCATAAAATTCAAGGTATTGGTGCAGGTTTTGTTCCATCAATTTATGATTCTGAAGTTATTGATGAGATTATTCCTGTAAAAGATGAGGATGCAGGTAATACTTTACTTGAACTAGCTAAAAAAGAAGGAATCTTTGCAGGAATTTCTTCTGGTGCAGCAACATGGGCTGCAATTCAAGTAGCTAAAAGAGAAGAAAATAAAGGTAAAAGAGTATTAGCTATTTTACCGGACTCTGGTTCAAGATATCTATCTGTTGATTGGTTATTTGAATAAATTTATATATTATGTATTATAGAAAAATGTATATACTGTGTTATATTTTATAGATATACATATTTCTAAAATACTTTGAGGTTTGTTAATGTTTAGTAGGTTAAAGAGTGAGATTAAAACAATAAAGGAGAAAGATCCTGCTGCACGTAGTACTCTGGAGATATTTTTATGTTATCCTGGATTTTATGCAATTATTATGCATAGAGTTAGTCATTACTTGTGGAATCACTCTTTAAAGTTACTAGCTAGAATAAATTCAAATTTAGCTAGATTTTTAACAGGTATCGAAATTCATCCTGGTGCAACTATTGGTAGACGTGTTTTTATTGATCATGGAATGGGTGTTGTTGTTGGAGAAACAACAATAATTGGAGATGATGTACTTATTTATCAAGGTGTAATTCTTGGTGGAACCTCTACTCAAAAGACTAAAAGACATCCAACTGTAGAAAAAGGAGCTATTATTGGTGCTGGTGCTAAAGTAATGGGTAATATTACTGTAGGTCAATATTCTAAAATTGGAACTGGTGCTGTTGTATTGAAGGATGTTCCTCCTGATTCTACTTGTGTTGGTGTTCCTGGTAGAATTGTTAGAAGTAAAAATGCTGAGAATATTGAAGTTCATCATAAAACTGTTGATTTGGATCATAATAAACTTCCTGATCCAGTAGCTGATGCAATTGATACTCTTACAAAGCACCTTAAAGAAAATGACAAACATATTAAAATTTTGTGTGAAAAAAATGAAATTTGTCTAACTAAAGATATTGAGAAAGAGTTAGATGATGTATTAAAAAAATAGGAGATTATTATGAAACCACCTTGTGAAATTGTTGTATGGTATGTAATACCTGCAATTAGATCTGAATTAGCTAAAGATTTATTGGCTTTAGGAATGAAGCAAAAAGATGTTTCTGAACTTATGGATATAACTCAACCTGCTGTATCTCAGTATATTACTGATAAAAGAGGTAGTGGGATTGAATTAAGTTCTGATGTAAAAGACATGGTTAATGAGTTAGCTATCCAATTACATAATGGTGAAGCTAAAAAAACTGAAATAATAAGTAGGACTTGTTCTATTTGTAAAAATATTGAAACTGAAGATGTTTTAAAACAATTAAACATTGATAAAACAGATCTTGATGAAGATTGTCAAGGTTGTTTAGGTTCTGAAGTTAGTAAATGCGAATAGTAAACTATATATGTGATGATAATCAAACTATTATTTACTGTTTTATTTTTTGTTGGCAAGCTGACCGAGTGGCTTAGGTGCGTGGCTGCAGACCATGATACTGGGGTTCAAATCCCTAGCTTGCCTTTTTTATTAAATTATTGCTTTTTTTGAGGTATTTTTATGGAGATTTATTCTACTTTAACTCGTAGTAAAGAAAATTTTGAAACCATGAATGATAATAGAATTAATTTATTTGTTTGTGGACCTACTGTTTATGATGACGCTCATATTGGGCATGGAAGAACTTACATTTCTTTTGATACAATAAAAAGATACTGGGAGTACAAAGGTTATAGTGTATTTTATATTCAAAACATAACTGATGTTGATGATAAAATAATAAAAAGATCAAAAGAAAGTGGAATTCCAGCAAGTGATATAGCTAAAAAATTTGAAAAAAGATACATTGAAGACATGATTAAATTAAATGTCACAGGAGTTAATTTATTTGCAAGAGCTACTGATCATATGGGTGAAATAATAAACCAAATTCAAAGATTAATTGATAAAGGTTTTGCTTATGAAACTGAAGATGGTGTTTACTTTGGAATAGATAACTTTGAAGAATTTGGAAAATTATCAAACAGAAACATTGATGAATTAGAATCTCATAGAGAAATAGCACAAACCACTAAAAAAAATCCAATTGATTTTGCATTATGGAAAAAAAGAGAAAATGTTGATGAACCTGTATGGGATTCTCCATGGGGTAAAGGAAGGCCTGGATGGCATATTGAAGATACAGCTATCACTGAATACTATTTTGGACCACAATATGATGTTCATGGTGGGGGTCTTGATTTAATATTCCCTCATCACGAAGCAGAAATTACTCAAATGGAAGCAGTTAGTGGAAAAAGTCCTATGGTAAATTATTGGTTACACACTGGATTTTTAAATGTTTCTGGAGAAAAAATGTCAAAATCTTTAAATAACTTTATTACAATTCGTGATTTACTTAAAGAATACGATGCAGATACATTTAGATTTTTTGTATTATCTACTCATTATAGAAGTCCAATAGACTTTTCAAAAGAATCACTTCATCAATCTGAAAAAAGTTTAGATAAAATTAAAAAATATTATGATTCATTTGACTGTGAAGAAATTGAAAATGTTGATTCTGATTATAATCCATTAAAAATAGCTAAAGAAGAATTCTTTAAAAGTATGGATGATGATTTTAATACACCAAAAGCTATTGCAGCTATATTTGGATTGATAAATGATTCAAAACATGAAATCAATGATTTAGATGATGATGATAAACTAGCTATTAAAAACTTTTTAAATGATGTTAGTTATATTTTAGGTATTAATTTTACAATAGAAAATAATGGTTCTTCTGATGAATTGTTAAATTTAATTTCTGATGTTAGACAGGAATTAAGGAAAAATAAACAATATGATTTATCTGATAAAATAAGGGATCAATTAACTTCTTTAGGTTATGAAATAAGTGATTAGAAGGAGATTTATAATTTATCTCCTATTTTTTCTATTTGTTCAATAGCTTCTTCTAATCCTTCATTTTTTCCAGCAGCTCCTTTTGCAACGATAGTTTCAATTAAATCCATACCCATATATCCAAAAGGCATAATTGTCATGGAATCAATATAATTACTAAATGCATCTGATGGTTGAGCTTGAGTAAATACTTGAATTACTTTTGTACCTTCTAATGTTTTATTTGGGTTTTGTGAAATTTGATAAAATCTATCAATTAATGTTTTTGATTGTGCGCTCATTTGACCATAATAAATTGGGCTTGAGAAGATAAATAAGTCTGCTTCAATCATTTCATCAATAATTTTTTTAGTATCATCATCTTTTACACAGTCGCCTTTTTGACATGCTTGACATGCACTACAATAACCCATATCTACTTCATTAAGGTAGTAAATACTTTTATCACCATCGATTTGTTCTAATAATTTATTTACTAAAATATCACAATTTCCTTCTTTTCTAGGACTTCCTACGATTGCTACAGTTTTCATAATTTACACTCTCCTATATTTTTATATTTTATGTTTGAGTCATATTTAAATTATTGTTTTTTGCAACATTTTTTTAATAATAATTTTATTTATATTAATAAATGATTTTGTTTATTAAAAATTAACTGTGTTTTAATAGTTATTTTCTTTGTAATTTAAGTGAAATTTTTAAGTTTAATGGATTTAAGGAACTTTGGAAAGAAAAAATCATACTTTTAACAAAAACATTTATATATATTAAATGTCTATTGTTATATTGTAATATAACAGGCATTATAATTTGTTTATTTTTAAGTGTAAACTTGATTTTTAGGTTTACCAAAACATTTATATATGTTAAATAACTATTGTTATATATCGCTATAACACATGATATATTTTAATAATATATTTTCCATAGTTAGTTTAGAAGGGATAAAAATATGGATTTTTTATAAAGGAAGTTATAGTGTATTAATATTTTAAAAAATTATAGGTGATTATATGGTAGAAAAAAGACAATACAAATCATCCACATTAGGTGTGCGTGCTGGTCAAGAACCTGATCCAACTACTGGGGCATGTGCAGTACCAATTTATCAAACAAGCTCATATGTATTTAAAGATGCTGCAGAAGCAGCAAGGAGGTTTGGATTACAAGAATTTGGTCAAATTTATTCCAGATTAACTAATCCTACAACAGAAGTATTTGAAAAGAGAATAGCTGCTATTGAAGGTGGTAATTCTGGATTAGGTACTTCTAGCGGACTTGCAGCAATTACTTATGCAATTTTAAATATCACTTCTCCAGGTGATGAAATTGTATCTGCAGATAATCTTTATGGTGGAACTTACCAATTATTTGATTATACTTTTAAAGATTTAGCAAGAAATGTTAAATTTGTAGATTCAACTGATTTACAAGCATTTGAAGATGCAATTACTGATAAAACTAAAGCAATTTATTGTGAATCTATTGGTAATCCAAAATTAGATGTTCCGGATTTTGAAGCTTTGGCTGAAATTGCTCATAGTCATGATATTCCGTTAATTGTAGATAATACAATTGGTGTAGGTTTAGTAAGACCGTTGGAACATGGTGCTGATGTTATTGCTGCTTCTGCAACTAAATATGTTGGTGGACATGGAACTTCAATCGGTGGATATATTGTAGATTCTGGTAAATTTAATTGGGGTAATGGTAAATTCCCACAATTCACAGAACCTGATCCAAGTTATCATGGATTAGTATTTTGGGATGCATTTGGGGATGTTCCAGAACTTGGAAATATAGCTTTTACTTTAAGAGCTAGAGCAAGATTATTACGTGATTTAGGATCAACTCAAGCACCAACTAATAGTTTCTTGTTTTTACAAGGACTTGAAAGTTTAGATGTGAGAGTAAAAAGACATTCTGAAAATGCTTTAAAAATAGCTGAATTTTTAGAATCTCATCCTAAAGTTAAGTGGGTAAGTTACCCTGGTTTAGAATCTCATCCTTCTCATGAAACTGCTAAAAAATATTTGAATGGTTATTATGCAGGTATTTTAGGAGTTGGTATTGAAGGGGGAGAAGAAGCAGGTAAAGAATTTATTAACAACTTAGAATTATTCTCTCTTCTTGCAAACATTGGTGATGCAAAAAGTTTAGCGATACATCCTGCAAGTACTACTCATCAACAACTTAGCGAAGAAGAACAATTAGCTACAGGCGTAACACCAGACTTTGTAAGATTATCTATTGGTCTTGAAGATGTAGATGATTTAATTGATGATCTTTCACGTGCTTTAGATAAAATTTAAATTTCAAAATAAAAAATAAAAGGAGATTATAAGATGTATTTGGATAATTCAGCAACTACTGCAGTCAGTGAAGAAGTACTTAAAGAAATGGAACCTTATTTTAGGGAAGCTTATGGTAATCCATCTACTTTGTACTCTGTCGGTCGTGAAGCTAAAAAAGGTTTAGAAGAAGCAAGACAAAGAGTGGCTGATGCTATCAATGCAGATCCTAAAGAAATAATATTTACTAGTGGTGGGTCTGAATCTGATAATTTAGCTATAAAAGGCATAGCTTTAAAATTAAGAGGTAAAGGAAATCACATTATCACCTCTGAAATTGAACATCCTGCAGTTAAAGAAACTTTACACTTCCTTGAAACTTTAGATTTTAAAGTAACTTATTTACCTGTTTATGAAAATGGTATTGTAAAAGTAGAGGATGTTAAAGCAGCTATTACTCCTGAAACAATTTTAATTACTATTATGCATGGTAATAATGAAATTGGTACTATTCAACCGATAGTCGAAATTGGTAAATTAGCTAGAGAAAATAAAATTCTTTTCCATACTGATGCAGTTCAAACATTCGGTAAAATAAAAGTTGATGTTAAAGAATTAAATGTTGATTTATTGTCCTTATCATCTCATAAGGTTCATGGTCCAAAAGGTGTTGGGGCATTATATATTAAAAAAGGTGTTAGAATAACTCCTCTTATTCATGGTGGTGGTCAGGAAAGAGGAATCAGGTCTGGTACTGAAAATGTTCCTGGAATTGTTGGTTTTGGTAAAGCTTGTGAAATAGTTAATAATGATTTGGAAGAAAATTATGCAAGATTAATTAAAACAAGGGATGAAATTATTGAAAAAGTTTTAGATGTAGTTCCTGAATCTTATCTTAATGGTGATAGGAATGAAAGATTACCTAATGTTATTAATTTCAGATTCTCATCTATTGAAGGAGAATCATTGATTCTTCTTTTAGATGCAAAAGGATATCAGGCATCAACTGGTTCTGCATGTTCATCAAAAACTTTAGAAGCATCTCCAGTTTTAAAAGCTCTTAATCTTGATGATGTGGATGTACATGGTTCCTTGAGAATTTCATTA
Organism: uncultured Methanobrevibacter sp.; assembly: GCF_934746965.1. Taxonomy (NCBI): domain Archaea; kingdom Methanobacteriati; phylum Methanobacteriota; class Methanobacteria; order Methanobacteriales; family Methanobacteriaceae; genus Methanobrevibacter; species uncultured Methanobrevibacter sp. The sequence goes on from NZ_CAKVFS010000008.1 coordinate 70,281, forward strand.
GGTTCTGAAACTCACTTTAATGATGTTGATGGTTTAGTAGAAGCAATAAAAGAATCAGTAGCTACTTTAAGAAAAATGTCTCCTTTATGGAATTCTGATGAAAAATATGAAGATATGATGGGAAAAAATTAGATAATTAGGGGTGTTAAATATGTACAGTGAAAAAGTTATGGATCATTTTGCAAATCCAAGGAATTCTGGAGAGATGGAAAATCCTGATGGTGTAGGAACAGTAGGAAACCCAACTTGTGGGGATTTAATGACTATTTATATTAAAGTTGAAGATAATGTTATCACTGATATTTCTTTCCAAACTTTTGGATGTGGTGCAGCTATTGCTACAAGTAGTATGATTACTGAAATAGCTATTGGTAAAACTCTTGAAGATGCATTAAAAATTAGTCGTAATGATGTAGCGGAAGAATTAGATGGTCTTCCACCTGTTAAAATGCATTGTTCTAACTTAGCTGCAGATGCACTTAAGGCAGCTATTGAAAACTATTATGAAAATAATCAATAGTATTATATACTCAGATATACAAATTCTCTTTTAATTTATTATGAGGAGATGTTGTATATGGTAGAGTATGGAAAAATATTCAAATGTGATGACTGTGGAAGTATTGTTGAAGTTTTAGTTGGTGCTGATGCAGAATCTAAATCTTGTGATACTTCTATAAATGTATTAGAACCTCAAACTGATGGGGATAAAGCACCTAAGCATGTTCCTGTTGTGTCAATTGAAGGTAATAAAGTTATAATTGCTGTTGGTGAAGTTCAACACCCTATGGATGATGATCATTTCATCCAGTTTGTTGAGTTAAATGTTGGTGATGAGACATATATTAAACATTTTAAACCTGGTGATATTCCAAAAGCTACCTTTACTGTTGATGCAGATTTACTTGAGGCAAATGAACCAATAGCAAAAGAGTTTTGTAATTTACATGGTCTTTGGGCTAGTCAATAAATTTTAAGATTTTTTTCTTAAAATTTATTTCTTCTTTTTTTTTTATTGAAATTAGTATAATTTAATGTAATTTCTTTTTTATTTATTTAATCTTCAAGAGTTTTATGGAGAATGTGGTATAACTTTACATATATATGTTGAATAACTCGCGAATTTTATATGGATATTTAATAAAAAAATTTTAAGTACTTGATTTTATAAAAATTATATTGTGTCAGATTATAAGAGAGTAGTACTTTTTATTTTTCTTTTAATCATAATAGCTATAGCTGTTATTTATGTTGGATTTTCTATGAATGAGTTAGATAATTCCATGTCTGAAATTAGTGATAATATAGCTGCTGGAGATAAAGAGTACAATGAAGCTGTAGATTTAATAAATAATAAAAATTATGATGGTGCACTGGAAAAAGTGTTTTATGCATCTGATAATTTTAATAAAAGTTTAGAAAATTTGTCAATTATACAAAATAATAGTGATAATCTTAGTGATATTCATAATGATTATATAAATACAATTATTGATGAAGTTGAATTAAAAAGAAATGCAGCATCTAATTTAATATCTGCTATTTATTATCTTAGAAATAATGATAATACTACGGGTAGTAGTTATGGTAGTGAAGCAAATAGCTTGATGGATGAAGCTATGGTACATCAAAACACAAGAAATAGGTTAATTGAAGATAATCCAAATTTATTTAGATAAAATTTTTGTTTTTTAAATTGAGGTTTTTAAATTGAAAAAGAATTGCCCAAAATGTAATGGAACAGGTTCTGTAGTTGTGGACTATAAAGATTGTGATAGTTGTGGTGGAACTGGTTACCAAGATTCCTTTGATGTAGGAAATCATTTTAAAGGAGTTAATAGTAATGCAAAAGCTAAATTTGATTTAGGGGCTGATCAAGATATTCCATGTGAAATTTGTCATGGAAAAGGTCAAATTGAAGTTTTTGAAGATTGTCCTAATTGTCATGGTAGTGGTCAAATCAATGTATGTAATGACTGTGGAAAACCGATTAATGAAAAATATGATTTATGCAGAGATTGCCATAATAAAAGGAAGGAAGATAGAATGAAACGTGATAAAATACGGGAAAAAGAAAATGAAGTTAAAGATGTTTATGTTTTAGACCCGTTATGTCAAATGAGGGACATGGATAAAAACAGACTTTATAAAGGTAGAATTACTCGTGTTGAAAAATATGGTGCATTTGTAACATTAAATAATAATGTTTGGGGACTTATGAGGGGAGATATCTCTAATTATAAAGTTGGTGATGATGTTATTGTATTTATAACTGCTATTAAATCAAGGGAAAGAAAAATAGATTTGGCTCCAGCTCATGTTGGAAATTACAATATTAAGAAACAAACAAAAGTTATTCCTAGAACTATTATAATGGATTTAGAAGAAAAGATGGGTAAATTAGTTCGTGTTGATGGTGAAGTTTTACAGGTACAGCAAACTTCAGGTCCAACTATTTTCACAATTACTGATGAATCTAATATTACTTGGGTAGCTGCTTTTGATGAAGCAGGTGTTAGAGCATATCCTGATATTGATGTAGGGGATGCAGTTGAAGTTTTAGGTGAAGTTAATCAACATGGTGGCAAACCTCAAATTGAATCTCAATCTATTGTTAAGTTGGAGGGTGAAAGAAAAGCTCAACTTCAAAACTTAATTGAAGATGCATTAAATAAAAGAGCTGAACCTGATGATGTGGATTTCTTAGTTAAAAGTGATGTTCTAAATAGATTAAAACCTAAAATGAGGGAAGCAGCTCAAAAAATTAGAAGAGCTATTTTGGATGGTAGATCTATTTTATTAAGACACCATAATGATGCTGATGGTATCTGTTCTGGTGTAGCTATGGAAAAAGCTATTGTGCCTCTTGTTGAACAAGTAAATCCAAGTAATGATGCACAATATTATTATTTTAAAAGATCTCCAAGTAAAGCTCCTTTTTATGAACTAGAAGATGTAGTTAAAGATTTATCATTTGCTTTAGAAGATAAAGAAAGACATGGTCAAAAATTACCATTAATTGTTTTGTTAGATAATGGATCTACTGAAGAGGATATTGTTGCATTAATGCAGGCTAAAATATATGATATTGAAGTTGTAGTAATAGATCATCATTCTCCTGGAGATTTAATTACTAAACAAGAAAAAGATGGGGAAATTATTGGTGGAACAGTTGTTGTTGATGAATATGTTGATACTCATGTAAATCCATATTTAGTTGGTGGAGATTCTCAACTAACTGCAGGAGCATTAGCTACTGAAGTAGCACATATTATCAATCCGGAAGTTAAGGATTTAATTAAACATCTTCCAGCTATTGCTGCATTAGGTGATCATGCTGAATGTGGTGAAGTTTATCAATATCTTGAGTTAGCTTCTCAGAAAGGATTTACTAAGGAACATTTAGCTAAAGTAGCAGAATGTGTTGATTTTGAAGCATATTTCCTTAGATTTATGAATGGTAGGGGAATTATGGATACTATTTTAGCTGTTGATAATATTGATAAACATGAAAAAATGATTGATGCATTGTATAAGGAATATTTAAAACGTGTTGATACTCAACTTAAAGCAGCTATTCCAAATATTGATAAAACTCAATTTGACAATGGAATATACTTTAATATGATTGATGTTGAAAAATATGCTCATAAATTTACATTCCCTGCACCTGGAAAAACTTGTGGTTTTGTCCATGATAGTGTAGTTCAAGCATTAGGAGAAGATAAACCTATTATAACATTGGGACATGGTCCTGACTTTGGTGTAATTAGAGCTACTGATGCAGTTAATGAAGAATTTGGATTTAGTGTTAATGATATTGTTCCAAAATTAGCACAATTGATTCCATCTGCAGGTATTGATGGTGGAGGCCATGAATGCGCAGGTTCCATTAAATATATTGAAGGTTTAGGTGAAGAAGTTTTAAATGGTTTTGTTAATGAAGTCAAAAACATGACTAAACTTTAATGGTTTTAATATGAAGTATTGTCCGAAATGTGGTTATAAAAATGCAAACTATGCTAAGTTTTGTGTAAAATGTGGCAATTCTTTTGCTGAAATGGATATTGACACTATTAAAAAATACAATGTATTTAATAGGTCTAATCATTTAAAAGATGTCAATAATCAAATGTCAAAACAAGAAAATAATAATTCATTTAATAAATCACAATTCAAAGATAATACATATATTAAATCAACTTTAAAATATAAATTATTTTATATATTTGATGAACGAAAAAATAAATATAGAATCAGTAAATTGAAAGTGATTTTGGGGATAGAATTAGTTTTTTTTGTTGTATTTTCTATTTATATTGTGGTATTTGTACAATCAGATACATTTGCTGTTGATTTTGCAAATAATCCCTTTTTAACAGTATTTTTATTAATAATGGTAAGCATTACAATAGCAGGAATGTTTATGATTCCTACAGGAATTATAGGATGGATTTTGAGGAAAATTTATTTGTATTTAACAAAATGATGATTTAAATGGTATGGGAAAATTATTGTGGAAATTGCGGTACGAAATTATCTCCTAATGATGGGTACTGCCCAAATTGCCATTCTAAAACAGCATTTCAAGATAGTGGGGATGAATATATTTTCACATTCCCATTATATGATATTGGATTTTTTAATTTGGATATAGATTTTTCACCTTACATAAAAAGCACTAAAAAAGATTTTAAATATGAAATTTGTTCTTGTGGTTATTTAAATTTAAAAGAAAATGATTATTGTCATCATTGTGGGATTAAAAGAACTCACAGTAAATTAAGAAAACTTATTTTTAAATATGAACCAAAATATAAATTTTCATTTTCTAATGTTACTTGTGAATGTGGGCATGTTAACTCTAAAGAGAATGTATTCTGTGAGATGTGTGGAAAAAAATTTGTCGGTGATGATGAAACTCCGTCAGATGATCGTTATGGTAATTTCACTTTTGAGTTTGAAAATCCTATTTTTTGTTTTTGCGGACAAGAAAATGATGATCTAAGTCAATTTTGCAGTAATTGTGGGTTTCCATTAGATAATTTTGAAAATACTGGTGGAGAAATTCAAAGATTATGTTTTTGTTCTACATTAAATAGTGTTACTTCAGATTTTTGTATTGATTGTGGTAGTGATTTAAAAGTAGAAAATAAAGCTTTAATTTGTATTTGTGGAACTAAAAATCCATTATCTGCTAAATTTTGCAGTAGCTGTGATAGGGAATTAAATCCAAAACGTTTTGTTAAATCCAAATTAGTCTGTAGTTGTGGGAAAATTATAGATTATCATGCAGATTTTTGTCCAAATTGTGGGAAAAATATCAAAAAAGCTATTCAGCGAAGAGTCATGTTTTCAAATGCTAGTAAACGTTTAAATGATGTTTTCAGATAAGGTGTAGTTAATGAAAGAATGTGATGTATGTGGAACATATAATCTTAAAGCAAATAATTATTGTATTTATTGTGGAAATAGAATAGCTAAAGATAATATTTGTCCGTTTTGTGGAAAATTAAACTTGGATAATAGTGATTATTGTATTAATTGTAATAAACAGATTCGCCCAGTTTCTATTGATACTTTTGAAAAATTATTTACTGATTATAATAAATTGTTATTAGCTAATGCCCAGATTTCTGATGAAGATTATATGGATATTCTATTAAATATTTTTAAAAAGCTAGAATTTTCAAGAATTGTGGGTTATACTCCTAGAGAAAAAATATTAAATTTAGCTAGTGTGTTTGCAGAGTGCAGACCTAAAGCTAAAGGTAGTGAATTTGGATTTGAAATGGGATATGTTTTATATTATGATGAACGTTTAGATGATTCAATTCAGATAGCTACTATTATTCATGAATTGACTCATTTTTTATTATTTGATATAATTGAAAGTTTGCTTTGTGAAATATTTCAGGTAAAACAATCTTCTACATTAGATGGATTTGTATGGTATTTTTTATCTAATGATTTATCCTTGATGAATGAATATTGTGCTCATAGTGTTGAAGGAAGGTTTATTCCTCATGGATATCAAAATTATGCTTCTTTTAATGCATTAGTGGAATCTAATCAGTTTGATGATAATGAAATATTATTAGCAATTATTTTTGGAAATACGTTTGCTAATGAGATAATTAGTCAATTGGAAAAATATATTGATTTTAAATTAAGGGAAGATATTAAATTACAATTTAAAAAGGATTTAAAAGAACCTGATTATTCATCTGTGGCTTATGAGTCAGATAGGTGTGAAAGTATTAATGCTAAGAATAATTTTATACTTGACTGTTTGTTCAGGTGTTTTACTGAAGCCTCAGCTATGGATAAAAGGGATGAATTAATTTATTTAAAAGAAGGTATTGAAAATAGAGTTTAAAATTAGTTTTTTTTTAAAAAAGCTAATAAAAGGAAAGAATAATGTGTGGTAAAGGAAGCGTTGAAAAGTTTAATTTTCGTTATCTTCCTCTTTTTCAGTTATAGATTCTAATACTTCTTTACCAGTATCAGTTAATCTGTATAATCTTCCTTTTCTAGCTTCTTCATTTATACATTCTACAATTTCTTTATTTTTAAGTTCACTTAAAACCTTGGAGATGTGGTTTGTTCTAATTCCACTGTCTTTTGCAATGTTTGTTGGTATTTTAACATCGTCTCCTATGGATTTTAAAGTTTTTTCTCTATATTTTGAAATTTCAACATATGATGTTAATTTCAAAAGTTCATCATCTTTTTGTGACATGTTACTATACTCTATATCTCATAATATAAAATATTTTGTATCATTATATGTTCATGCTAATGATATTTTTAATACAATCATTATTATTTTTTTCTTATTTTTTATATTTTATTTAATAATATTGTATTTTACATAGTATATGTTTAATATTTCGATATTTTAATTAAATGTATTTTATTTAAATTTTTTTAATGTAAATTGTTGTTTATAACAACATTAAATATTTTATTTTAAAACATTTATTAATATTTTCTTTATTTTTTTGAGGTTGTATAATTCATTTCTATATTTTTTGCTCAATTTTGCCATAATTAAGTTTTATTTTGATTTTGTTTTTAATTTAAATTAAGGGGTATTTTGTTCAATTTATCGTTGATTGTTTTTTATTCAACTGTTTCTAATGAAACATTTATATGTTATAATGATTAATAAATTAGATGTATATTATTTTTTTTTAAATTATATTTTTTCATGGAGGAGTGAGTGTGGATGAAAAAAATGATATTTTTGAAAACATGTCATTTAATGTATTAATTAATAATATTTCTAGAAATGAACTTAAATATTCTATAAAAAGTTCAGATGAATTGATAATAAGTCGAGAAGGTCATTATTTATTAAAAATTCATGAATCTAAGGATAATTTATCTCAAGAAGATCTTGTTAATATTTTTTGTCAAAGTAAAGGAACTGTAGCTAAATCTCTTAGAAAATTAGAAGATAAAGGTTATATCACAAGAGAAATAAACAAAAACAATAGACGGAAATATATATTAAAATTAACCAGAAAAGGTGAGGGAGTAATTCCTAAATTAAAACATGAATTAAATAAATGGGATGAAGCAGTAGGAGTTACTGGTTTAGATAGGCAAACTATGGATAAATTGAAAGATATAGCTAGAAAAAGTTATGAATTAGTAAAATAAGGAGTTTAATAATGGATGAAGAGAAACTTTATAAAAAGGCTAAAAAAGTAGTTGATAAAAAAGTGAAATTCTATAGGCATGTTTTTGCATATATTTTTGTTAATATTATTTTATTTATTTTAAATTTTTCAGAAATTCGTGGAAATTGGTCAAATATGGATCAATGGTGGTTTTTATGGGTAACTGTTTTGTGGGGTGTATGGTTAGCATTTCATTATATTAAGGTGTTTATTCTTCAAGATAGATTTGATGATGATTGGATGGAAGAAAAGATTCAAAAAGAAATGGATAAAATGAGAAAATAGGGAAAACTATGGATAATAAAAATGTTGAATTAATGAGGGGGAATCCAGAAACTGCTGTTAAAAAATTAGCTATTCCTATTATGATATCAATGCTTTTAACAGCATCTTATAATATTATTGATGGGATTTGGATAACTGGACTTGGTCAAGCAGCTATTGCAGGTATTGGTTTTGTAACTCCAATTTTCATGATATTAAATGGGGTAAGTGTAGGGCTTGGAAGTGGTGCAACAAGTAGTATAAGTCGTTTTGTAGGAGCTAAAAACCATAAAAAAGCAAGTCGATCAGCTACACATTCTTTATTCATATTTCTTGTAGCTTCTATAATATTAACTATTGTTTTACTTGTTTTTCAAGAACCATTACTTAAATTATATGGTGCGAGTGGACAGTCTTTAAGTGAAGGATTAAAATATGGTACTCCACTATTTTTAGGGTTATTTGCATTTATGTTTGCAAATGGTGCAAGCGGAATCCTTCGTGGAGAAGGTGATATGAAAAGAGCAATGTATGCAGTTGTTGTTTCTGTAATATTAAATGCAGTTCTTGATCCGATATTTATTTATGTTTTGGGCTGGGGAGTAGCAGGAGCAGCTATTGCAACAATTGTAAGCTCTATATGTGCAACTATTGTTATATTATATTGGATTTTAATTAAAAAAGATACATATGTTGATGTTAATCTAGGAAATTTTAAATTTAATTCAAGTATAGCTAGAGATATTTTAAAAGTAGGTATTCCAGCATCAATGGACATGTTTGTAATGTCTATTGCTATGTCTTTATATTTAGTATTTATTTCTTCAATTAGTGGAGAATTTGGAATAGCAGCATTTACTTCTGGTCAAAGATTATATTTATTTGCAATAATGCCACTTACAGCTATTGGAAGTGCAGTTACCGCAGTTGTAGGAAGTTCATTTGGAGCTCAGAATGGTGATTATATATCTAGATCACATAAATTCGGTGCAAAATTTGGAGTAATATTTGGAACATGTGTAACTATTATTCTAGTAGTTTTTGCAACTCCATTAGCTACTATATTTGCATATACTCCTGAAACTACACATTTAGTTCCAGAAATAACTAGATACTTACAAATAGCTTGTCTTTGCTTGCCTTTAACTGGTGCAGGAATGGCTTCAACTTTCTTTTATCAAGGAATTGGGAAAGGAACAATTAGTTTAGGTTGGACAATTGTAAGAGAAGTTATTTTCACAGTTGGTGCGACATTTCTCTTTGGAATTTATTTAGGTTGGGGATTATTAGGTATTTGGATAGGATTAGCTGTTGGACGTATGTTGGCAAGTATTTTAAATTATATTTATGCAAGATATACAATTAAAGGTATTAGAAAAACACTTGGAAACTAATTTCTTTTAAAGTAGTAATTCTTAAAATGGGAAATATAAGTGAGTTTATTGTGTTATTTTATTTATATTATCATAATCTTAAAATAATATAATATAATTAAATTAATATACATGTTGTGTTAAAAGTAATAATTAGATTAACTAAATTGAATTTTTTGATATTATGAAATGTGAAAATTGCGGTTTTGAAAATAATGATAAAGCTAAATTTTGCACACGTTGTGGTGAATCTTTAGCTAATCAAAGGAAAATTTCTACAACTCAACAACAGAATGGAAATAATACAAAATATTTGATTGTTGGTTTAACTGCAATTATTATCATTCTTATATGTGTAATTGGTTATTTTGCAATAAATTTAAATGATAATAGTAGTTATCAAGTAACAGATTATTCTTCTAATGATTCAGTTAATTCTGCATCTTCTGGAAGTACTTCTACAACTGAATCTGGTGAATGGAAATTAATTGGTTCATATTCAGGTTCTGGTTCAGGTTCTCAGGCGGTTAGTGTTCCAGCAGGTAAAATAATGGTTAAAATTACTGCATATCCTATTAAAAATTATGCAACTAATCATTTGTATGTTTCCGGATCTAATGGTCAGTCAGCGGGTGTTGATTGGGGTTCCAGAAGTGCAGTTGCAAGTAGATATGATTCTCTTACTTATGAATCATCATCTTCAGAAACTTTCAATATTGATTATTATGAAACTGTAAGTTGGTCTGTTGAATTTTATAAATATGAATGAGGAGTTTTAATGTTTTGTCCAAAATGTGGAAAAGATTTACCTGATAATTCAAAATTTTGTAAATATTGTGGTAGTCAAGTTAAAAATAAAGGAACTTTAAGGCATGCTCCAACATCAACTGGAGATAATGACAAAGCAAAAAATATAATTATTGTAGGTTTAGTTGCATTAATTGTTATTTTAGTTTTAGTTTTTGCAGCTATTGGTGCTGGAATGTTTAATGGTTCTAATGATGATATGTCTTCTGATGCATCTTCATCATCTCTAAGTGATTCAGGAGCTCAATCATTGTCTTTAAGTAGTTTTCCAGTTTCTGAAGCACCAGGATTAGCACAAGCTATTAAAAATAATGGTGGTAATTTCCCAGTTAATTATAAATCTTTATCTTTATCTAAATCACAATGTTTATATATTTTAACAAAATCTGTGTCTTTAATTGGTCATGGAAATACTGAAGCAACAATTTCTGTTGGAAATCCTAATTACGCACCACATCCTAGTGGTCGTGATTATCCGGGTTCCATAGCTCAGGCAAATTATGTTGATATGTCTGATAGGTTCTCTTCTTGGATTGATAGAAATGGCCAAGTACCAAATTATGTTGGAATTTACACTGGCGGTGTTCCAGATATTTCCCCATCTAAAATGTTAGATATTGAAATAGCTATTTTACTTACTTATGGAAGTACAGGTAATCTACCTCCATCTGTTTCTGTTTAAGTGATTATTACAATCACTTCTTTTTTTATTTTATATAATTTCCATAATATTAATAATAAATAAAATTTAATATTTTAATATAATAAGTTAATAGGATTTTTAAAATGTTTTTTGATTTAAATATGAAAGGAAATAGCTATGAAAATAATTTAAAATTAGCTATGGAAGCTTCAAAGTATGGTTGGAGTCATATTAATTTTTCTTATAATCAAAATGAATTTGGTAATGCTTTAAAATTTAAAGAAGATTTACAAGATAATTTGGATATTAATGTGGATTATACTTTAGAAATTGCTTCAAATAATGTTAATGATATTAGAAAGATAGCTCGAAAGTTTAGGAATAAATCCTCATGTATTAGTGTAATTGGTGGTGATTTAAAAATAAATCGAGCAGTTTTAGAAAATATTCAATTAGATGTTTTATCAAGACCTTATTTAAAAAGATATGATTGTGGTCTTAATCAGGTTTTAGCTAAAGAATCTTTAAAAAATAATGTAGCTATTGAAATTTGTTTTGAAGATATTTTAAAATCTTATTTAACTCACAGATCTAAAATAATAGCTAATATTAAAGATATATATGTACTGTATAGAAAATTCGATTTTCCATTAATTTTATCTTCAAGATCTGAGTCTATTTTTGATATTAAAACAACTAAAGACTTTACTTCAGTATTTCTTGCAACTGGATTGACTCAAAGTGAAATTGATAAATCATTTATAACTTCTAAAAACCTTTTAGAATTTAATAAAAACAGAAAATCTATGATTTTAAAAGGAGTTAGGGAGGTTAACAATGAAGCTTAAAGTTCTTCCTCCAACACTTAGAAAAAACAATAGATATTTGGCTTTGGATATTAAAATTAAAGAAAATATTTCTAAAGATGATTTGGTTAATATTGTTTGGAATGGATGTATTAGATTTTTTGGTGAAAATGGGACTGCTAACTTTAATTTATGGGTTATGAAGTTTTATGAAATTGAAAAAACTAATGATTATAATCATTATCAGGCGATTCTTCGCTGTCAAAGAGACTATGTTGATAATGTTAGATCATCTATTGCTTTAATTTATAAGTATAATCGTAAATCTATCTCAATTTCTACTATTGGATTATCTGGAACTATTAAAGGTTGTCAAAAGTTCATTGATGGATAAAAAGGGGATATTATGTAAAAATTTGATTAATTTTATCAATTATAATTTTTTTATTATTTTTATGTAGATTGTAGAAAAATTTATTCTAAAAAAGTAGTTATGAGTCTAAGTTTACAAACAAAACCATTAGATTTAAACTCTTTTTATTAAAAATACTGAAGTGGAAATTGAGAATTTTCCTGTTTTAAACAGATTATAATAGAATATATGAGTTATATATTTATGGATTTTTATTTAATTAGTTTTTATTTGAAAATTAACTGTTGATTTTAAGCAGGAATATTGCTTTAATTATGAAATAGTTATTGTTTATAAACATTTTGATGACTATTCTTTTTCTTTTTTAAAATTGTTCTTTGAATATTTCAAACAGCCCTCTTAATACTTGATTTTCTGATAAAAAATCAAAAATCAATTTTTGAGAGTATAATTTAAATATCAGGTGTTTGTATATTAGATATTCTTTAAACATTAAATATAAACAATTAAATATCTAAGAGTGCATAATTATTATTCAAGAATTACAGTGTTAATTCTTAGTTAAAAATATGGTGTAAAAATGAATAAAAATGTATTGTTTCTTTTGTTATGTTTGGTAGCTATGCTGTCTGTTTCAGCAGTATCTGCAATAGATAATGTAACACAAGAAAATGTAGGTGGTGAAGTAGCTATTGGGGATAGTTCTCATGTAGTTACTGATGATTCAGCAAGTAATGAGAATATAAAAGGAAATTTCACAGAACTTCAAGAAAAAATTAAAAATACTCCATCAGGAGGTATCTGTGATTTAGATAAAGATTATGGATTTATGCGAGGGGAATCTACAATAAATATTGATAAACCTATGACAATTGATGGTCATAATCATACTGTTGGTAATTATTTGTATGGGGATGAATATTCTTTAAAACTTAATATAACTTCAAATAATGTGGTTATTAAAAATATGGTTTTATGGAATTGTAATGCAGGATATTATACTCCTTGGAAAGGTGTTCATGTTTATAATATTGGAATTATGTGGATTGGAGATAACGGATGTTTAGATAATGTATTTTTAGAAGGGAATACAGTAGTTAGTTTAACTAGTAATTATTTTAATATTTCAAATTTAACAGTTGATTCGACTAGTAAAATTACAGTTGATGGAGTTAATGCTTCAATCTTAAATCTAAATGGAGAAGGTATTAATATTAAAGGAGATAATGCAACTCTAAATAATATATCTGCGGATTATATTCATTTGTATGGAGATAATGGAAAAATAATAAATTTAACATGTTATGATCAACACTTATCTAAGTATTCGTCAAATGTTTATTTAGTGGGAAATAATATTACATTATTAAATTCTAATTTTTCTAAAAATAGATTTACGAATAATATGATTTATATTTGTGGAAACAATTCTGAAATCATTAATTGTTCTTTTATAGACAGTATTTATGGAAATTATAATAATAATGATGTGAATTTGATTTATATTTATGGAAACAATTCTGAAATCATTAATTGTTCTTTTATAGACAGTATTTATGAAGGTCATAATAATAATGATGTGAATTTGATTTATATTTATGGAGACAATTCTGAAATCATTAATTCAATTTTTAAAAATACAATTTTTAAAAGATTTGATGATAGATATGCAGGACATGGCATGTATTTACTTAATTTAAATGGAAATAATAAAAAATTAATTAATTCTTCTTTTATTAATAATTCTGCTAGTGGAGATTTTATTTATCTTGGGGATAGTTCTGTTATAGGGGATTCTTCT
>NZ_CAKVFS010000009.1 GCF_934746965.1 uncultured Methanobrevibacter sp.
ATTTTTAGACTATCAAATGCAAAATTGGACCGAAAAACACATAAAAATCAAATAAGCCTATAAAATTTTACAGACTCCTTTTTTTATAAAATTATATTTAGGTTATCCCAAACTTTTTATACTTCTAATTCCAATATATTATTGTTTAATCTAGGTGAATCATATGGCAACTAATGGAATTAGTGAGAATATTGAAGAATATTTGGAAGTTCTTTATCGTAATGGTAGTAATAAAGAACAAGTTTCTACCACTACATTATCTAAAGAATTAGGGATTGCACCTGGTAGTGTAACTCAAATGCTTAAAAAATTAGAAAAATTAAACTATGTTAATTATATTCCTTATAAAGGAGCTTCTTTAACTGATGAAGGTATGAAAATTGCTCAAAAAATAACAAGAAAACATAGAATTCTTGAAAAGTTTTTAACTGAAGTTTTAAATATTAAGCAAGAAAATGTTCATGAACAAGCTTGTAAAATGGAGCATACTTTATCAGATGAAGCTGAAAGAGCACTTTGTACAATGTTACATCATCCTGATTTAGGTCCTAGTGATGGTCTTATTCCAGCTTGTGATTTGGAATTTAGTAATTGTAGTCAATGTTACTCAGTTAAAGATTTTGATCAAGTTATAAATAGGAAATTTAATTTATTGTCTGTTTCAGAATTAAATTCAAGTACTGAAGGTATTGTGTCTTTTATTCGTGGAAATTCTGAACTTTTAGATGAAATTTCTGATTTGGGGATAACTGTTGGTTCAGATATTTATTATCATGATTATAGTGATGATTTGGATGTTTTTTTAGTGTCTATTGGTGATAAAGATATTGAATTATCAAAGGACATGGCAAATAATATTTTTATAAGAGTTTAACTCTTATTTCTTTTTTTTATAAAGATATATATAATATTGTAATCATAAATAAGTTCATTAAATATAATTTTTTCTTTTTATGGTGTTTTAATGCGCGGAAATTTATCTAATGATATTATATCTATAAAGATTGAAGAAGGTAGTAAAAGGCCTATAGCTTTACATGAAAAGAGTTTATTTGGTAAAATTGAAGCTGATACTTTAAATCTTTCTTTAATTGAAGCTTGTTATTTACTTGAAAAGGGTCGTTTAGATGTTTATGAAGATGATATTAAATGTAGTTTAGATTATCTCATTGATCTTTTAAAAAATAAAGAAATTTATGGAAAATACATTGTTTTCCGTGATTTAAAAGATCGTGGTTATGTTATTAAAACTGGATTTAAATATGGTTCTGATTTCCGTTTATATAATCGTGGAGGAGGTCCTGGAAAAGGACATTCTGATTATTTAGTTAAAATTGTTTATGAAACTTATGATATTAATGCACTTGATTTTTCAAGTTATGTTCGTGTTTCTCATGGTGTTAACAAGAAACTTCTTTTAGCTATTGTTGATGATGATTTAGATATTACATATTACAATGTTGAATGGACAAGACCATAGGTTTTAATTGAAGAAATGATTTATATTTTTACAAGTAATTATAGTTACTATTATAATTCTCAATCAAATATTTAATTTAATATAATTATTGAAGGTAAGGTGATTTATTTGATAGATCCATGGGCATCATCAAGTGTTGATTATGATAAATTAGTTAATCAGTTTGGAATTCAAAAATTTTCAGACTTGATTAATAATGTAAAAAATCCTCATAGATTAATGAAAAGAGGAGTAATATTTGGACATAGGGATTTTAATAAAGTTAATGATTTAATTAATAAAAATAATGATTTTGCAGTGGTAACTGGAATGATGCCAAGTGGTCAGATGCATATTGGTCATAAAATGGTTGTTGATCAATTAAAATGGTATCAAGATAATGGTGCGATGTTGTCATTACCTATTGCTGATTTGGAATCTTATGCTGCTAGAGATATGAGTTTTGAAAAAGCAAGGGATATTGCTGTTAATGAATATTTAACAAATTATATTGCTTTAGGTTTAGATTTAGAAAGAGATAATGTAAATGTTTATTTACAATCTAAAAATAATTCTCTTAGGGATTTGGCTTTTAAATCTTCTAAAAAAACTAATTTCAATGAATTAAAAGCAATTTATGGTTTTACTCAATCAACAAACATGGCACATATTCAAGCACCAATAGTTCAGGTAGCTGATATTTTACTTCCTCAAATTGAAGAATTTGGAGGTCCTAAAAATGTTGTAGTCCCTGTTGGTGTAGATCAAGATCCTCATATCAGATTAACTAGGGACATAGCTCATAAACTTAATGAAGAATATGGATTTATATCACCTTCATCAACATATCACAGATTTTTAACTGGTTTAAGTGGTGGTAAAATGAGTAGTAGTAAACCATCTACAGCTATTTACTTAAATGAAGATGGTGAAACTGCAGCTAAAAAAGTTAAAACAGCTAAAACTGGTGGTAGGGAAAGTTTAAAAGAACAACAGGAATTAGGTGGTCAGGTAGATAAATGTGTAATTTATGAAATGTTTGTATATCATTTAATTGATGATGATAATGAACTTGAAACAATACGTAATGAATGTTTAAATGGAACATTACGTTGTGGTGATTGTAAAGTAAAAGCTAGTGAATTAATGAGCGAAATGTTTGATAAAATACATGATAAACAGGATGAAGCTCGTGAAATAGCTAATAATTTGATATAATGTTAGATATTAAAACAGAGATTAAATCAGCTTTTTTAGAAAATAAAATAGCTATTTATATTTCAATTTTACTATTAATAGGTACTTTGATAGCAGGTTATCTTTTACAACCTTACTTACAAAGTATTTTTGATCCAGTTGTAAATAAATTAACTAATGATGTTAAAACTGGAGTTATAACTTTAACATTTCAAACAATATTTATAAATAACATTTTTATAGTTTTTAGAATGTTTGTATTTGGGATATTTTTCTGTTTTTCAGGAATTATTCTTGCATATAATGGTTTTTTTGTTGGTTATTATGTAGCTAGTTCTCCAAATTTCTTTAAGGTTTTAATGTATATCATACCTCATGGAATTTTTGAGTTTTCTTCATGTATATTGGCTACTGCAGCAGGATTTGTATTGTTCCATTTTTTATTTAAATTTATTTATAATATATCTAAACCAGATTTAGATTATATTAATTCAAAAAATAACTTTTATAATTTAACTTTCAGGGATAAAATAATGTATTCAATTGATAAAAATTATGTAAAATTAAAGCAGTCATTAATTTTACTTGGTATTGCAGTTGTTTTAATGGCAATAGCAGGTGTTGTTGAAGTTTATATAACAGTACCATTTGCAAATTTTATCCTTTCAATTTTTGGTTAAATTTTTATATTGATTATTATTAAAATAATATGTAGTGATTTTTTATGATTAGATGTGTTTCATGCGGAGAAGAGTATGACAATGATGAGATAATTTACACTTGTAAAAAGTGTGGATCTGTTCTTGAACTTGTTAGTGATTTCGATGTTTCTAAAGATATCTTTGATGGTAGGAAAGATACTTTATGGAAATTTAAAGAATGTATACCTGTAGATGAATCTAAAATTGTTTCTCTTAATGAAGGAGGAACTCCATTTTGTAAATGTGATAAATTAGGTGATGAATTAGGTATTAATTTATATGTTAAAGTTGAAGGATCAAATCCAACAGGAAGTTTTAAAGATAGGGGAATGACTGTCGGTATGACCAAAGCTATGGAACTAGGAGTTCATACTGTTGGTTGTGCTTCAACTGGAAATACATCTGCATCTCTTGCAGCATATGCAGCTAGAGCAGGTTTACGTTGTATTGTATTTTTACCATCTGGAAAAGTAGCTTTAGGAAAATTAGCACAGGCTATGTTCCATGGTGCAGAAGTAATGTCTATTAATGGAAACTTTGATGAAGCACTTGAAGCTATGACTGCTCTTGCATTAGAAAAACATCTTTACTTATTAAATTCAATTAACCCTTATAGATTAGAAGGTCAAAAAACAATTGGATATGAAATATTAAGAGATTTAGGTTGGCAATCTCCTGATAGAATTATTTTACCTGTAGGTAATGCAGGAAATATTTCAGCTATATGGAAAGGTGTTAAAGAATTTTATAATGCAGGTTTTGTTGATAGTGTACCTATGATGACTGGAATTCAGGCTGAAGGTGCATGCCCAGTTACTAATGCATTTAAAAAGCATGCTGATAAAGTTGTTCCGGTAGAAAACCCTGAAACAATAGCTACTGCAATACGTATAGGTGCTCCTGTAAGTGATATTAAAGCACTAAGAGCTATTTATGAATCTGATGGATATTCAGAAACCGTTAGTGATGAAGAGATTTTAGATGCTCAAAAATTATTAGCTAGAAAAGAAGGAATAGGTGTTGAACCAGCTTCTGCAGCTTCAATTGCAGGTCTTAAAAAATTATGTGAACAAGGTGTTGTGGATAAAGGTGAAACTGTAACTTGTGTAGTTACAGGTCATTTACTCAAAGATCCAAATACTGCAATTGATGCATGTACCAAACCAAAACAGGTAGATGCAGATATTGACACTTTAAGAAAAATTTTAATGAATAAATAGATTTTATTTGTTTTTAACTCTTTTTTTCTATTTTTAATTTTTATTTTTTTTATAAATAGTTTATATTATCATATTTTTATCTAATTTTTTATTTCAATTACTCTTGGAAAAACATTTTACTATTAAGTAATCAGCACTTTAAAGATTTCATATTTCACTTTATAGTATTGAAATTTTCTAAATTTAAGGAAAATATACCAATATATTTATATATGGGAAAGTTTAAACTATTTATATAAAAAAATGAGGTGTTAATTATGGAATTACCAATCGCTCCTGTAGGCAGGATATTAAAAAACGCTGGCGCTCAAAGAGTCAGTGATGACGCAAAAATTGCTTTAACTGAAGCTATCGAAGAATGTGGAAACGAAATCGCTCAAAAAGCTGTTGGATTTGCACGTCACGCAGGTAGAAAAACTGTTAAAGCAGAAGATATTAAATTAGCTATCAAATAGATTTGTTGATTAAATATCTGTTTTAGATAGTGATTATCTAATTACTATCTTCTTTTTTATTCTATTGTTTTTTTTATTGTAATTTTTCTTATTTTTATCTGATTTTAAAATGAATGAATATTTGTTTCATCTAAAAACACAAGTTATATACACATTTTAGGATTGTCTGTATTGGATTAATTAAGTAATTAAATTAAATTCATGGTGATTATAAACAAATGGTATTATTATTGTAAATTAAGATATTAGTTAAAGATTTACTTTTTGAATGATTTGAAGGATGAAATAAATATATTTGAAAGGGAAAAATATTTTTACTGAAAATTGCGTTTAATCTCAGCAATAAAAATTAATATTTGGAAAATAAGAAAATAAAGGAATTTGATTCATAAAAACACAATATTTGTACTGTAGTTATAGGAATCAATATAGGTTTTACATTTATAATTGAGATTTTTCTATTTTGTGGCATCCAATTTTTTTAGCAGTTTAGTTTACATTAGATTCAGGAAGTTTTAATTCATCACTTTCAGAAGAATTGCTTTTTCTTTTTAATTCTTTGCTTCTTTGTAATATATAATATTCCATTTGATTATTGAATTTGGTTTCATCTTTTTATAGCTTCTATAGATGATGTATAATGCATATATTCCTAAAGTTATAACACTAACAAACCAAGTTATAATCATTTTTCCTACTTTTCCATTTAAACCATAAAATAAACCTGCAATAAATATACTGGTCCACCAATATTTTTTTTGGTTAGTGATTCTTATATAATTTAATTCATCCATATCTTCAGCATTTGCAATTTTTTCTTTTAACAATGTCAGTTCTTCATCGAAAATCATGTAATCACATCTTATGTTTAATTTAATGGTTTATTGTTTATATAATTTTGTAAAATATCAATAAATTAAAACTTTAACTGCATAGTTAACTTTAAAATATTGTTATACATTTTTTTCTATTTGTATTCAGATATGATTAAGTATGTTTCTTGTAGAAAGATACATTTAAAATTTGACTATGGAAAAGTTTATAATAGTTCACAACCTATTTTAATAGATAACTATCATGGAATAGTTTGTAAATTGATTTAAGGGAGGTATTGTAATGATTACATGCAGTGTTTGTGGCCATTTAAATGATTCTTCAAGAGTAATATGTGAAAAATGTGGGTCTGATTTATCAGATGATCTTGATTGGGAAATGGACTTCGATGACGATGATGAGTTATAGTATATACTAAAATTCTATACTTGTTATGCATAATGGATAAATTTATTGTGTGCGAAAACATTTAGTAAAACAGTATAATGTCCAAAAGATTTTATGAATAATTTTTTTACTTATTAAAAAAAGTTTTAGGAGAAAAAATCTCCTTTTAAAATTGATTATTTGGGAATTTAAAAGTTTTTTTTTGATTTTATTTTCCAAATTCTGTTTTTATTTGTTTAATTGATTCAATGTTTAATTGAGTTATTTTTGCTATTTGTTTTATGGTGTAGTTTTCTTTTAGCATGTTTTTTGCAGTATTTATTTTTTCTTCTTGTTTCCCTTTTTCGTAGTCTTCTTGTCTCCATTTATCTATTACTCTCATAGTATCCCTCAATATGTTTGTTAATTTTTTGTGCTGTCTTTCATTTTGATAAATTTTTCTACTATTAATAATTCTACTCCAAATACAAAATCACTACTGCATTTCATTGATTTTCTTACTTCATCTAAGGTTTTCACTGTTTTTTCTATTTGTTTGTTTAATGGTTTTTTGAGCTCATAAATGGGGCTAGAGCTAAATTCAGCATTTCATGCCTGGTTATTTTTTGATTATTTTTTATTTTATTTTCTATATTATTTATAATTTTATCACCATCAAAATCTTTTAGTGATACTATTGGAATTGTAAAAATACAGTCTTTATTTATTTTATACTCTTTTATTTTTGTTTTCTCAGCAGTACTGATGACTATTAGTATAATTGGTTTATTATTTCTTTTTGCATAATCTACAAGGGCAGTGTATAATCTGTATCATTTTTCATCCATTGTTTTTACAGTTGTTGATTGGAATTCGGTTAGTACAATTAAATGGTCTAATTCAAGTATCATGTCTGTTTTATAGATTTTAGGATCTAATTCTATCAATTCTGTAGGATTATATGTTAAATTTTTAGATTTGAAGTCTATTTCTTTTATATTTGCATTTGATTCTTTAAGAAGTTTCAATAATCCAAAGCCATCTTCTTTTGTAGCATACTTGAATAATTGATCTTCACCATGATGAACCATTTTTTCACTCCTTATTTTGTTAATTGTAGTAGGTATTATGAACTAAATAGTATTTAAAATAGTTAGTTTTTAAAAATAACAATTTTTAGCTCTTAATACAAAATTTTAAATGTAAATAAATAGTATGATTGTAATATAGTAGAGGGGGATGTTAAATTATAGGGATATGTAATTTATTTTGAATAGGTTTAGTTGGAATTGTGAACTTTAGTTAGTTTTACAAGGAATTTCTTATTTGGATTTTTCAAAACTATTAAAAACTAGGTTGTATAATATTAATTTAGTTAACTTATTTTTAGTAAGAAGTATGGAAAACATTTATATGTAATAAAAACATACTTAATACTGTCTAGTTCTCTAGAATTATTTCATTAATTACTAAATTTTTATTTTTAGTTTTGCTAAAAATTATATGAAATTCAGAAGTATTTGTATTGAAAGTTTAACCTCTCTTTTTTTTATTATGAGGTTATATTTAGTGATATATGAATGTATTCAAGAATTAGTATTATTAAAAACTATAAAATTATTCGCTCATTGAATAATTTGAGTAATTTCTATAGTTAAAATAATATAACTATATATAATTACGAATATTATAATTCAAGGAATTATAATATCTGCCGATGGATGGCATAGCCAGATGAAAAAGGAGGTATATATTATGGCAAAAGCAATTTATGTAAAATTTGATACACCTGAAGAATTAGCTAATCAAGCTGAAGAAGCATTAAAAACCGCACAAGACAGTGGTAAAGTAGCAAAAGGAACTAACGAAGTAACTAAATTTATCGAAAGAGGAGATGCAGCACTTGTTGTTATTGCAGAAGATGTTGATCCTGCTGAAATTGTTGCACACATTCCTGTTCTTGCTGATGAAAAAGAAATTCCTTACATTTACTTACCTACTAAAGAACAAGTTGGTGGAGCTGCAGGTTTAACTGTTGGTACTGCATCTGCTTGTATTGTTGACGCTGGAGACGCTGAAGGCGACGTAGCTGAAATTGTTGAAAAAATCGCAGAATTAAAAGAATAAATCTTCTTTTTTGAGGATTAAAAGGTGATTTATATGGAAGAAGCTACTCCTGCTGAAGTCATTAATGTTTTAAAAAGAACTGGTATGACTGGTGAGGTTATGCAAATTAAATGCAGAATCCTCGATGGTAGAGATAAAGGAAGAATTTTAACAAGAAACATTATGGGTCCTGTAAGAGAAGGAGACATTTTAATGTTACTTGATACAATTAGAGAAGCTAAGGAAATTAAAACTCCTTAAGAAGGTGTAAGAACATGAGGACTTGTTCATTCTGTAATAAAGAAATAGAAGAAGGTACTGGAAAAATGTACGTTAAAAAAGATGGTTCTATTTATTTCTTTTGTAGCAGTAAATGTGAAAAAAACATGATTAAACTCGGAAGAGTTCCAAGAAAAGTTAAATGGGTTAAAGAATGATTCAAAAAAGTTTTGTAATGATGAAACCAGACGCTGTTCAAAGACGTCTTATGGGTAAAATATTATCCCGTTTTGAAGAAAAAGGTCTTCAAATCGTTGCTGTAAAATTAATGCAAATTGATGAAGATTTAGCAAAAACTCATTATGGAGAACATGCAGATAAACCATTTTTCGGTAGTTTAATTGAATATATTACTTCTTCACCATCTCTTGCTATGGTAATTGAAGGAGAAGAAGCTATTAGTACTATCAGAAAATTAGTTGGAGCAACTAATCCTTTAGAAGCAGATCTCGGAACTATTAGAGGAGATTTCGCTATGGATACAGGTAGAAACATTATTCATGCTTCTGACTCTCCAGACTCTGCAAAAAGAGAAATCAATTTATTCTTTAATGAAGATGAAATTTGCGATTATGAAATCGTTGATAACAAATTAATTTACGAATAATTATTATTTAAGATAACATGAAAATCAGATCCCCAATTGTATCAGTTTTAGGACATGTAGACCATGGTAAAACAACTTTATTAGATTATATTAGAGGTAGTACTATTGCAGCTAAGGAGGCTGGAGGTATTACTCAGCATATTGGTGCTACTGAGATTCCTAATGATACTATTGAAAATATCTGTGGAGATTTCATATCAAAATTAGCTATTAAAGATTTAATTCCTGGTTTATTTTTCATTGATACTCCAGGACATGCGGCATTTACTAGTTTAAGAAAACGTGGTGGTGCTTTAGCTGATTTAGCTGTATTGATTTTAGATGTTAATGATGGATTTAAGCCACAAACTTATGAAGCATTGAACATTCTTAAAATGTATAAAACTCCATTTATTGTAGTAGCTAACAAAATTGATAGGCTTTTTGGTTGGGAAGTTCATGAAGGTGCTTCTTTTAGAGAAACATTTTCTAAACAAGCTAAAAGTGTTCAACAAGATTTGGACACTAAAATTTATGAGATTGTTGGTGAACTTCATAAAGAAGGATTCCAATCTGAAAGATTTGATAGAGTAAGTAATTTTGCTTCTCAGATTAGTATTATTCCAATTAGTGCGAGAAGTGGTGAAGGAGTTATAGAAGTTTTAGCTATGCTCTTAGGACTTGCTCAGGAATATTTAACTGAACAGCTTGAAATTGATGAGAACGCTCCTGCTAAAGGTACTGTTTTAGAAATTAAAGAAGAAACGGGCTTAGGAGTTACTCTTGATGCTATTATTTATGATGGTGTTTTAAGAACTAATGATGAAATAGCTTTAATGTTATCTTCAGAAGATGTATTGGTAACTAAGATTAGATCTATTTTAAGACCTCTACCTCTTGAGGAAATGAGGGATTCTAAAAAGAAATTTAGAAAATTAGATGAAGTTGTTGCAGCTGCAGGTATTAAAATAGCTGCACCTCATTTAGATGATGTTGTTTCAGGTTCACCACTTAGAGTTTTAAATGATGAGACTGATGTTGAACAAGAGATTTTAAATGAAATTGATAATATTACTATTGATACAGAAGATGAAGGTATTTTAGTTAAAGCAGATACTATTGGTTCTTTGGAAGCTGTTGTTAAATTGTTAAGGGAAATGGATATTCCAATTCGTGCAGCAGATATTGGTGATGTGAATCGTAGAGATATTATTAACTCTTCAATTGCATACGATGAAAATGAGATACATGGAGCAATTATTGCTTTTAATGTAGATGTTCATCCAAATTCCGAAGAAGATCTTAATAATTCTGAAGTTAAACTCTTTTCTGGAGATGTAATTTATCAGATTATTGAAGAATATGAGGAATGGATTAAGCAAAAAGAAGAAGATAAGAAGAAAGCATTTTATGATGCTATAATTAAACCTGCAAAATTTGTTTCACTTCCAAAATTAGTGTTCCGTCAAAGTAAACCCGCTATTGTTGGTATTGAATCTTTAAGTGGAACTATTAAACAAGGTCAACAATTAATTAATAAAGATGGTCATGTTGTAGGTTCAATAGCTAGTATGGAAGATAATGGTGATACATTACCTGATATTTCTAGAGGTCAAAGGGTAGCTATGGCAATTAAAGATGCTATAGTTGGAAAAGATTTTGAAGAAGGCGACGAGTTATACGTTGATATTCCAGAAAAACATTATAAATACATTGAAAGAGAATTTAAGGATAAATTAACTGAAGATGAATTTGAAACTTTATATGAGTTTTTAGAAATTAAACGTAAACAAGATCCTGATTGGGGAAGTTTTGGTCTTTTTGAATAATAATGAATTTTTTATAAAACAATTTAAAGGAGGAATACCATGGCATACAAAGTAGTTGTATCTCAAAAAGAGGTAACTCATCAAATTGAAGTTGAAGATGGCAAAGCTCTTAATGGTTTAGTTATTGGAGATGAATTTGATGGTGCAATCGTTGGTTTAGACGGTTACACTTTAAAAGTAACTGGTGGTGCTGATAAAAATGGATTTACCATGAAAAAAGATGTCCCAGGTACTAGAAGAATCAAAAGTTTATTAAGTGGTGGTATTGGTTATCATCCTAAAGCTGACGGTGTAAAAAGGAGAAAAACCGTAAGAGGAAATACCATTGCTGATGATATTGTACAAGTTAACACTGTTGTTGTTTCAGCTGGAAGCAAAGCTATAGCTGATATTCTTGGTGTTGGCGATGAAGAGGAAGAATAGTTTTACTATTTTTCTTATTTTAACTTTTACTCAAATTTAAAATTATATAAAAAAGGTGGTTATCTGTGAACGTACAGTCAGATGTAAACATAGGTTTAGTTGGTCATGTGGACCACGGTAAGACTACTCTTACCAAAGCATTATCAGGAATATGGACTGATACTCACAGTGAAGAAACAAAAAGAGGTATTTCAATTCGTTTAGGTTATGCTGACATTGAATTTAGAAAATGTCCAGATTGTGAAGAGCCTATGTGTTATACTACCTCTAAAACTTGTGAAAACTGTGGAAGCGAGACAGAATTAGTTAGAAAAGTATCATTTGTTGATGCTCCAGGTCACGAAACCTTAATGGCGACTATGTTATCTGGTGCTGCAATAATGGATGGTGCAGTTTTAGTAATTGCTGCAAATGAATATTGCCCACAACCACAAACTAAAGAACACTTAATGGCACTTGATGTTATTGGTGTTAAAGATGTTATTGTAGTTCAAAATAAAATTGATATTGTTTCAAAAGAAAGAGCTATTGAAAGTTATCATGAAATTAAAGATTTTGTTAAAGGAACTTGTGCAGAAGATGCTCCAATTATACCAGTATCTGCTCAACAAGGAGCTAATATGGATATTTTAATTGAAGCTATGCTTAAAAGAATTAAAACTCCTGAAAGAAGTTTGGATAAAACTCCTTTAATGCATGTTGCAAGATCTTTTGATATTAATAAACCAGGTTCTGGTGCTGATAAAGTCAAAGGTGGAGTTATTGGTGGAACTTTAGTTCAAGGTACTTTTAAGCTTGGAGATACTATTGAAATAAGACCTGGAATTACAAATAACAATAAAAGAATAACCTTGAAATCTGAAATTATCGGTCTTGAAGCTAATGGAAAAGATGTTGAAGAAATAGGTCCTGGTGGGCTTATTGGTGTAGCTACAAAATTAGATCCATCATTAACTAAAGCAGATTCATTATCTGGTTCTGTTGCTGGAGCAGTAGATACATTACCGGATGTTTTAGATAGTTTTTCAATGGAAGCACATTTACTTGATAGAGTAGTAGGTACAAAAGAAGAACGTGATGTAGCTCCAATTAAACTTAAAGAACCTTTAATGATTAATTGTGGTACTACAACTACTATTGGTGTTGTTACATCTACTAAGAAAAACAGTGTTGAAGTTGCTCTTAAATTACCTGTTTGTGCTAGTCCTGGAGACAGGGTGGCTTTAAGCCGTAGAGTAGGTGCTCGTTGGAGATTAATTGGTTATGGAATTATTATATAGAGGGGAATAATGGAGTCTAAAGAAGTTGTGATTGATACCAATTTTTTTATGGTTCCTTTTCAATTTAATGTCGATATAATCGATGAACTTGGAAAAGCATTACCTTCATATAAATTAACAACTCCAATCTTTGTTATCAATGAATTAAAAGGTTTAAAAAGAAATAACAAAGGTAAAACTAGGCTAAATGCAGATTTAGCTCTAAAGTTAGCTAATTCTTCCAATATTGAAATAAAGGATATTTCATTAGAAAATAATGAAACTGTGGATGATGCGTTACTTAGAGTTTCAGAAGTTTTAGCTACAAATGATATTGAATTAAAAAATCGTGCTAAAAACAAAGGCATAACAGTAGCATATCTAAGGCAAAAAAAGTATATAGCTATTGATGGAAAAATATAAAATTAGACTTATTAATTTATCATAAAATTAATTATAGGTGATTTAAGTGAATTTATGGAGTGAAATTGAATCAGGTTCAGACATTCCTGATGTTGTAACAGCAGTTATTGAAGTACCTAAAGGTTCAAGAAACAAATATGAATATGATAAGGAAAAAGAAGCTTTTATGTTAGATAGAGTATTATATTCTCCTGTTGTTTATCCAGCAGACTATGGTTTCATACCTAAATCTATATATGATGATGGTGATCCTATGGATATTCTTGTTCTTATGGAGCAACCTACATTCCCAGGATGTCTTATTGAAGCAAGACCTATTGGAATTATGGGTATGATTGATGGTGGGGATAAAGATTATAAAATTTTAGCTGTACCAGAAGATGACCCACGTTTTAGTGATGTTCAAGATATTGATGATGTTCCAAGTCATTTATTAAAAGAAATTGAACATTTCTTTTCAGTTTATAAGAATCTTGAGGGAAAAGAAGTTGAAACTAAAGGTTGGGAAGATAAAGAAGTAGCTAAAAAAGAACTTTTAAGATCTTTAGAAATGTATAAAGAAAAATACGAATAGAGGGATTGTTTTGTATTACATGACTAAAATTGAGGATACTGTAAGAATACCTCCATATAGGTTTGATGATCCTCTTGAAGAAGTAGCTATTCAAACTTTAAATGAGACATATAATAGTCGTTTAGATAAAAAATTAGGCTTACTTATTTGTGTTAATGAAATTGAAGAAATTGGTGAAGGTAGACTCATCATGGGAGATGGAGCTTCTTACCATAATGTTGTGTTTAATGCAATATTCTTCAAACCTGAACAACAAGAAGTTATTGATGGTGAAGTAATAGAGATAGCTGAATTTGGTGCTTTTGTTAGAATTGGACCTATGGATGGTTTGGTTCATGTTTCTCAAGTTACTGATGATTATATTAACTATGATTCTAAAAGAGGAGCACTCCTTGCAAAAGAATCTAATAAAACTTTAGATGAAGGAGATTTAGTTAGGACTAGGATTGTAGCTATCAGTCTTAAAGATAATTCTACTAAAAATACTAAAATAGGTCTTACTATGAGGCAAACTAATTTAGGTAGATTTGAATGGATTGAAGAAGCTAAAAATAAAAGTAAGAAGGCTAAATCATGAATGCTTGTACAGTTTGTAAATATATTACTGATAAAGAACGTTGTCCAATTTGTGGTAATCCAACTTCAGATAATTGGAGTGGTCTTTTAATAATTACAAAACCTGAAGAATCTGAGTTAGCTAAAGAATTAGATATTGAATTAGCTGGCGAATATTGTTTAAGAGTAAGGTAGAGGTTTTATTGTGTTACGTTTAGATGCAGAATTAAATAAGGATACTATTTTGGCACTTAAAAGGCCACTAGGTAAATTGTATTCTGACTTTGAAGATGCTATTGACGAAATTAAATCTTCTGAGTTTTTAATTTCTGTTGGTGATGCAACTTTTAATAACCTTGCTAAATATGAATTATATCCTGATATAGGTATAATTGATAATTTAATTCAAAGAAAAAGTCATACTCATGAAGTTATCAAGGCAGAAAATATTTTAAAAGCTGAAAACCCTGCAGGAACCATTACTGATGATCTATGGGAAACCATAGGCCAAGCTATGGATTTATCTGGCGATGGAAATTGTCATGTAATTGAAGTAGACGGGGAAGAAGATCTTGCAGTTCTTCCTTGCATCTTAATGGCTAGTGATAATACTACTATCTTGTATGGTCAACCAAATGAAGGTTTGGTACTTTTAAAAGTTTGTGATGCTAAAGATCATGCTCAAAATCTTATTGATACTTTTATTAAAGAATAAAAATTTAAAGAGGGTTAATTATGGAAATTGATATTTTTGAAGATAAGGAAAATAAAGTTTTTAACAGAAGAGAAATAAAATTCTATGTTGAATATGAAGGAGAAGCTACTCCAAAAATTACTGATATTAAAAGTAAATTAGTAGCTTTATTAAATTCTAAAAAAGATGCTACTGTTGTAGATAATGTACAACCTCATTATGGTGAACCTAAAGCATTAGGTTATGCTAAAGTTTATGACACTGTAGAAGATTTAGAATACATTGAAACTAAAAGTGTAATAGCTAAAAATGCTGAAGCAGCTCCTGAAGCTGAAGATGACGAAGAATAAGGTGATTTCATGGTAAAAAAATCTGATCTTTACAAAGTAGATGGCGATAAACTCGAAAGAAAAAACCCAGTTTGTCCTCGTTGTTCTGATGGCGTATTTATGGCTGATCATGGTAATAGATATGCATGTGGTAAATGTGGATATACTGAAATGAAAAAAGATTAAATAATCTTTTTTTACAACTATTTTTTTTATAAAATTTATTTTTAAGAAGGGAGTCTTGTGAATTTAAGAAGCGGTAGACTTAAAACTGAAATGACTGATGAAGCTGCAGAATATACTTCATCACTTGAATTTGATAAAATTATTTTTGAAGCTGATATTAAGACTAATTTTGCACATACTTTAATGTTAAAAGAAGAGAATATCATTGATGGTGA
Organism: uncultured Methanobrevibacter sp.; assembly: GCF_934746965.1. Classification (NCBI taxonomy): domain Archaea; kingdom Methanobacteriati; phylum Methanobacteriota; class Methanobacteria; order Methanobacteriales; family Methanobacteriaceae; genus Methanobrevibacter; species uncultured Methanobrevibacter sp. The sequence goes on from NZ_CAKVFS010000009.1 coordinate 15,691, forward strand.
AATAGCGGATAATATTTTAGGTGCTCTTGACCAGTTAAAGGAAGATGGTTATAATGAGCTTGTTTTTGACCCTTCTGTTGAAGATATTCACATGGCTATTGAAAATTATGTTACTGATAAAATAGGTCCAACTGCAGGTTTTATGCATACAGCTAAATCACGTAATGACCAAGTAGCTACTGATGTTAGGTTAGTTCTTCGTGATAAAATTACTGAAACTCAAATTGGTATTTTAGAATTTATGGAAGGTTTAGTTGAAAAAGCAGGAAATCACTTGGAGACTGTTTTTATTGGTTATACTCATCTTCAACATGCACAACCAATTACAATAGCTCATCATTTAATGGCTCATGTACAAGCACTTAAAAGAGATTATGAACGTTTAGAAGATACTTATAAACGTGTTAATTTAAATCCTTTGGGTTCTGCAGCTATGACTACAACTAGTTTTCCTATTAATAGACAGTTAACTACAGATTTACTTGGATTTGATGCATATCTTGAAAACTCAATGGATGGTGTTTCTTCAAGAGATTTTATATCTGAAACTGTTTTTGATTTGTCTGCATTATGTACAACATTATCTAAAATTTGTGAAGAACTTATTTTATGGAGTACTTATGAATTTGGTATTATAGAAATGGCTGATGAATATTCATCTACATCATCTATCATGCCTCAAAAGAAAAATCCTGATGTTGCTGAACTTGCAAGAGCTAAATCAACTATTGTAAATGGTGAACTTGTAACTATTTTAACTATTTTAAAAGCAATTCCTTACACCTATAATAGGGATTTACAAGAAATCACTCCGCACTTATGGAATGCAGTTAAAGTGACTCAAGATACTTTATCTATAGTTACAAAAATGTTACTTTCTGTTAAATTTAATGAAGACAGATGTTTAGAGTTAGCTGGAACTAATTTTGCTACAGCTACTGATTTAGCAGATATTATGGTTCGTGAAAAACAAATACCATTTAGGACAGCTCATAAAATTGTTGGAAGGATAGTTAATGAAGCTAGTGCAAGTGGATTAAAAGAAGCAGATATTACTTCTGAATATATTGATAATATTGCTTTAGAACTTGGTTTTGAAAAATTATGTCTTGATGATAGTTTAGTCCAAAAAGCTCTTAATCCATTAGAAAATGTTAAAATGAGAACTGTTCCAGGTGGTCCTTCTCCAACTATGGTTGAAATAGCTAGGGATAATATTAAGGACTTTTTAAATGAAGAGTTTGAGAAGAAAGGTATTTAATTTTCTTCACATTCTTCATCAATATCTTTTTTTGTATGTTTTTGTGATTCAATAAAGGATTCATGTATTTCTTTAGACATTTCTTCATTTCCTTCAATAATTGGCCCTGTGTAATCACAGTCATGACATTCCCATGTTGACCAGTTTTGAGGAATAATCCATTTCACATTTTTTGATCCACAACGTGGGCATATTTTAAATAACATATTTTACACACTCCTAGTCTTTTGTATTGTAGAAACTCCATATTAAGTCAAGAGCTTCACCTACTTCCAGTGCTGATGATCTAGTTTCTCTTAATATTCTTTGAATTGAATATTTTTTTAGATAAGGATATTTTCTGTGAACTTCATATAGTAACGGACAACCAAATCCACTAAATGATTGTAGGTTAAACTGTTTAGACAACGATTTATTTTCTTGTTTTCCAACAGATAAACTTGCAGGGAGGTTAAGACGATATATTCCATTTTCCTGTGGAGTTATACATTGTGTTCCTGTAGATAACATATCTCCAAAAATAACTATTGGAATGTTATTAGTTATTGCATATTCATTTATTAATTTTTCAGTATTTTTAGAACATCTTCCACAAGGATGAAATCTTCCATTTAATGATTCGTTAATTAGTTCATTATAATCTGCTTTGATGTATTCGTGTTTTACATTTAATTCATCAGTTAATTTTTTTATATTTTTCTTATATTGGTTTGGTAGTATAATAGTTCCAGGGTCAATTGTAATAGATAGGGGGTTAAATCCTAAATATTTTGCAAGAATTAATGAAAAACTACTATCTACTCCTCCAGATAATGCAACTATTGCTTCGGTATTTTCTGATTCTTTAAATGCATTATTTTTAAAGTAGCTGTTGTAATCAAAATTGTAAATATTTTCTAATTTGGCATTTAATATTTTTTTCAAGTTTTTGATTCCTGTAAGGTTAGAATTAAATTCGTCTATTGTTCTTTTAGAAAGTTTTAATTTATACTCTTTAACTAGGAAGTCTCCATAACTTTCTACATGAATGCTGTTTATTTTTAATTTTTCTCTTAGTTTTCCAACAACCCATCCTCCTTTTCCAATGATGGCTGATTTATCTGGTCTGTCTTCAGTGATTATCCACATTTCGTTTTCTTGTTTGTTGTAATAGATATCTTTTATGTGGATTTTAAGTTCTTCATGACCTATTTGTTTTCTTACTTGATTTATTTCTTCTAATAATTTTTCTTTAGTGTACAAATTTTTCACCAAATTCAAATCTTTTCTTACATATCTAGTAAATAATATATACTAAGATATTATTAAATATAGTTTAACAAATATCATATTTTTAAATTAAATGAAGGTGCAATAAAATGGTTAAGTTTTTAGGAGGATTAGGTGATAATTTGTTGAAAAATGTAGAAACGCCTACCTTTCTACCTGAAGATAATATAAGATTTGGTGTAAAATATTCTCCAGAATCTAAACCTCCAGTTATTGGAAGAAATCATACGATTCGTTCTAATTCAATTATCTATAATGATGTTGTAATTGGAGATAATTTTAGAACAGGTCATAATGTTGTTATTCGTGAAAATACGAACATTGGTGATGATGTTTTAATTGGAACTAACACAGTAATTGAAGGGGATGTTATAATTGGAAACGATGTTAGTATCCAATCTAATGTTTATATTCCTACTAATTCAGTAATTGAAGATAATGTTTTTATTGGACCTTGTGCTTGTTTTACTAATGATAAGTATCCTGTTAGAATTAATTATGAATTACAAGGGCCAAGAATAAGAAGAGGTGCTTCAATTGGGGGTAACACTACATTTTTATCTAATGTGGAAATTGGTGAAGGATCTATTGTAGCTGCAGGTGCTATTGTTATTCATAGTGTCCCTCCTTTTTATTTAGCTATTGGGACACCTGCTAGAATCAAACCTCTTCCAGATCATTTAAAAGTTCCAAATAAATTATAGTTCGCATAATCTCAAACAACTTTCGAAAAGGTTATATACTAGTTTTTATAATATAAGTGATTGTTTAAATTAATTAATTTTAATGTAAACAAAAATTTTAAAAAAGGAGATATTATGTCTAAATGGAAATGTGTAGTTTGCGGGTACATTTATGACAGTGAAAAAGGTATACCAGAAAACGGCATTGAACCAGGTACTGAATTTGAAGATTTACCTGATGACTTTAAATGCCCAATGTGTGGAGCTGGTAAAGCTATGTTTAAACAAATATGAGAAATTTGTTTAATTAAGATAGGAGGAGTATTTATGGCTTATGTATGTAAAGTGTGTGGTTATGTTTACGAAGGAGACGATTTTGAAGATTTGCCTGACGACTGGGTATGTCCCCTTTGTGGTGTAGGAAAAGACCAATTTGAAGAACAATAATACTTTTTTGTTCTTCATTTTATTTTTTTTAAAATTTGTTTATTTTTAAAATTAATTTTAGCTTTATTTTGATATTTTTCAAAAATATTTATTATATTTCTATTATCTTTTGAAACTAAATCATAGCTAATTTTAGTTGTAAACTCTTTCTTAATGATAGTTAATTTGTTATGTCTAATTTCACTTTCAATATTCTTTAAATCACAATAATCAAATATGATATTATAAACATCATAATATTCAACTTCAATTATATCACTTAGTTCAATAGCTTCAAGAACTGATTTACTATAAGCCCGAACTAAACCACCAGCTCCAAGTTTGATTCCTCCAAAATATCTGGTAACTACTGCAGTTATATTATGCAAATCATTTTTTCTCAAAGCATTTATCATAGGTTTACCTGCTGTTCCACTAGGTTCACCATTGTCATCATAACCTTCTCCATCATTTGTAATGTATGCTGTACAATTATGAGTAGCATCATGATATTCCTGATTTATTTTTTGTATAATTTCTTTACTTTCCTTTTTAGTTTTACTTGGAAATAAAGAGCAAATAAATTGGGATTTTTTAATAGTTATTTCACTTTGAACAGCTTTTTCAATAGTTTTCATAAATATCATATAGTTTTATATATTTTGTAAACATAATGTAAGATAACTAAATTATATTTAAGGTGGTATTTTGGCAAGTAAATCAGCTACATTATTAGTAGTTTTTGTAGTAGCTATTATTGCATTTTGTATAGCTAGTGTTTTTGCAGCTATGACTGGTGAGATAAACATTTTACCAAATAATGAAACAAATTTGTTGAATCTTTCAGATAATAATACCAGTGATACATCTATTAATACTCAGTCATATGATAATTCTGGAAGTTCTGATTCTTCTAGTTACTCTTCATCTAGTGACTCTAGCTCTAGTTCTAGTTCATCTCAAAGTTATGATTCTGGAAGTCATGAGTCTCCTAGTCCTTCTCAGGATTATTCTCAAGAAGGAGATTCTGATGGAAGTGGAAGTGGTGGAGCTTCTGAAGGTTCTGGCCAAGAGTCTAGTACTAATATTTAATTTTATTACTTTTTATTTTTTAAAAATCTAAAAGCTTTTCAACATCAAATACAACAGAGTTAATAGCTAAATCAAAGAGTTGTTTTCCGTAGACTTCATCAACATAGACTCCATTTTCTTCAACATCTTTTGCACCTTCTTCAATGTTTGGATCATTTTCACGTGCTTGTTTAAAACCATATAGACCAACTTCTTCATATTTGTTTAAATCAGTCTGATTTTTAATTTCCTTTTCATCAAGTATTTCTAAAACTTTTCCCATTGAAAGCTCACCACTTCCTCCATGAGGACCTTCTGAAGAAATAATTTTATTATTAAAAATAATAGTTAACTCAGTTTCATCTTCAATATCATATAATTCAGTCATTAAAGGTATGTTTCCACCATGTGAATTAACAATAACTACTTTTTTAATATCTAAATATTTTTTAGCAGAATTAAGGGTTTTAATTACATTTTGTTTTAATTCATCTAAAGAAACATGAATTCCATGATCTATTTCATCTAATTCATAAGCTGGAAATATTATTCCAAGAAATTTAGCTCCACTTTCAAGTGATGCCTGAAAAGCTATATGTGCTCCAATTTTAGCATCAGTATCAATGGGTAATGCTGGACCATGATTTTCTAAATGGGATCCTAAAGCTATTATTCCAATTTTATGAACTTCAGGGTTTTTGATTTTTCCTGCTTTGTATCTTAATTCTGCCATTTGTACCACCTATTTATAATTCAAAATTCCAGATGTCGTCTCCAACATAATGTTTTGTTTCAATAGCTTTTCCAGAATCATTTTCAACCATTTCTTCACCTGTAATTAAACTTACTCCAATAGCTAATGGTTTTCCATGTGTTTCATCAACAATTAAAACAATATCTTCTGGCGCAATATCCTCATCAGCAGCTACGATTCCAGGACTCATAATGTCCGCACCATTGCTTACAAAACGGATAGCACCCATATCTACAGTTACTTTTTTTCCATGAATTTCATTAGCTAGTGCTGCTTTTAGAGTTGGAAATGGTTTGTCATCTATTATGATGATGTAAGGTTCACCATCAACTAAAATAAATGAATTTGGTTCTGCTTCAAGTATTTCTACATTTTTTTTATTTTGGAGTAATTCACTATATTCTCCTAATTCGTTTTTTATTTCTTTAATTTTCTTTTTTTTCAAGAAATTTCTTTTTTTAACTTTTATAGTCATAGTTTTTTCCCATACCTTAATTTTAATATGTTGTATTATTTACTTTGTATTTATTATACTTTTTTTGATTAGAGTATAATAAAATAAAATTCAGTTAAATTTTTTAATAACTTAGTCTAAAATAAATTTAATTGTCTTATATGGTGTAAATTCCTGTTTAAATAGGGATTTATATTATATAATTAGCTAAAACAAACTAAACATTTATATACTAGTAAGAGTATATAATTTAATATTAGTTTTAATTAGGTTTTGTCTTATCTAAACTTGATTATATTATGTCTAATATTAAAAAAGTAATTAATTTCAAATTACTTTAAATTTATAAAAATACAATAAAAAATTATAGTAATATAAGGTGATAATATGAGCGGACAAAATGTTCAAAGACCACTTGATGCGTTAGGTAAATCTGTGAACTCTCCAGTTTTAATAAAACTTAAAGGAGATCGTGAATTTAGAGGAATACTCAAAAGTTTTGACTTACATATGAACTTAGTTCTTAATGATGCAGAAGAACTCCAAGATGGAGAAGTTACTAGAAGACTTGGTGTTGTGCTCATTAGAGGAGACAATATTGTCTATATCTCACCATAAGTACTATTTTAATTCTAATATTTGTAATAAACGAACTGATTAATTAGGAGGTGTATCAGTGTCAAAAGGTACTCCATCAATGGGTAAAAAGAATAAAAAGACCCATATAAGATGCAGGAGATGTGGAAGAAACACTTACCACATACATAAAAAAGTTTGTGCTTCCTGTGGATTCGGTAAATCTAAAAGGATTAGAAGATACAGTTGGCAAAACAAAAAACCAACTACTAGAAAAAGATTAGTTTAAGTTGGTAATATTTGGAAGATTATTTATTTAATCTTCAATAATCCTATTTTTTCTATTTTATAAAAAAACTTATTTTAGCTATTTTTCATTAATTACTTTGTATTTGGTTTATAATTTTTTTAACTATTATAATTTAGGTATACTTAATAAATAGTTATATTTATAAATAAGTTCTGTAATATACATCATGCAATGAATAGGTTATTTTTTTTTAGTAAAATAACTGAAGTTTCATGGGGGTTTAATCATGACTCAATTAAAAGATATTGTTAAAAAAGAGAACATAAACTTAGATGAATATGTAACCTTTGTAACAGATAATGAGGAAGTACTTGCAGCTAATGTGAAGTATGTTAAAATTAAACAAAGGCAAGATCATTTAATGGGTATAACATTTAATATAAACCCTAAACAATTGAAAGAAGTTGATGGATTTTTTAATTCTTTAACTTCTGGTGAAAGAATTTTTTACAATATTAGTCAAACTGGTTATATTCCTGTAAATTATAGGGGAATGTTGCCAATTTCTAAAAATGTAACACATAATCCTGAAGAAACATTTTCAATAACAATAATGGTAGATCCAGCTATTAATATTCCTAAAGATAGTTATGCTGAACCTACATGTAATAATTGTGTGTTTCATCATATAAAATAGGTGTAAAATATGGATGATAATGGAATAAGTCCTTATATAACAATGACTAAAGTTCGTTCTGGTGAAAAACTTCAAATTGAACAAAAATATGTTAAAATTAGAGAAGGACAAAATAAATTGATGGCTGTTAGTTATCAAGCTCCAATTTTTGAAATGGTTGAGCTTGAAAGGTTTTTTGATGATTTTGCTCCTTCTGAAAAAATAAAATTTAATATTGGTGGAACAGGAAGTTTTGGTGTAAATTTCAGGGGAATTATTGAAGGAAATCAAAAGAATTTTAGTAAAAATATTGATCATAAAATAATTCTTTTAGAAGAGTATAAATGTCCTAAAAAAGATGAATATACTATTCCGAAAAGATCTTCTAAATTTGTACCTAAAGTAGCTCAAAAATCTAAATAATATGATAATCTATTATTCTGCAACTGGAAACTGCAAATATGTTGCAAATAGGATAGCCAGTAAAACACAAGACATGGCTCAATCTATGATTGGATATGATGGTTCTATTTATTTGGAAAAAGGTGAATCTTTAGGTATTGTAGTTCCCGCTCACTTCTGGGGTCTTCCTACATTTGTTGATGGGTTTTTATCAAAGATTGATATAAAATCTGCTGATAAAAATCCCTACATTTTTTTAATTGCTACTTTTGGAACAAGTCCTGGGTACTGTTGTGGATATCTTGCTAATTTAATAGAATCTAAAGGATTTAGTGTATCTGCTAAATTCACTATTTTAATGGTTGATACATGGACGCCAGTTTTTAATTTATCAGATAATGATAAAATTAATAAAAAGACTTTAAATTCTGATAAACAGATTGAAGATGTAATTTCTAAAATTGAATGTAAAAAAGAGGGCGATTTTGTTAAAAGGAAATTACCTAAATTTGTCTGTGATATTTTTAGAAAACTTACTAAATCTTATAGAAAAACCAGTCATTTGCATGTTAATGAAAAATGTATTGGATGTGGATTATGTAAAAATAAATGTCCAGTTGAAGCTATTGAATTACAGATGAAAAAACCAATCTGGATTAAAAATGAGTGTGTCATGTGTTTGAGGTGCCTTCATCTGTGTCCTAATTTTGCAATTCAATATGATAATAGGACTAAAAATCATGGACAATACTTAAATCCACATATAAATTCTCTGGATTAATCGATTACACTTGGAACTTCATCTTCTACAGCATCCCAAAGCTCTGGAGCCCAACCTTGTGAACCATTAATTACCATATCTAAAAGTCTTACTTTTCCATCTTTAAAACGGAACAACCTGTAGTCTTGTTGGGTTTTTTTAGCAGTTCCTTCTTTGTTACAATCAAGATATAAACCTTCATCATATTCTTCCTGGAAGTCTCCAGCTTTTACAAAATCTCCAACAAGTGAATATCCATTTTTCACAGTTTTATCTAATTTTTCTACGGTTTTCAACCATCCACCTTGAGCTCTAAATTTTATATCAGGGTCGATTTTTTTTATTTCTTCAAACCAGTTTAATTTCATAATTACCAAATCCTTGTTATGTTTAATATTGGATGATTTTGTTTTATAAATAAACAGTAAGAGCATTTGGAAATTATTAATCTTAATAACAATAGTTATATATACTTCTTTTTATAACTATATATTTATATAAGCATAAAAACAAATTTTATATCATATTTAAAGAAGATTGGTCTTTATTATGAATTTACTAGAAAAATTTAACATAGTCCCAAACGATAAGCATCTTTATGATGTTGCATTTACTCATGGATCTTATGGAACAAAACACAAGTTGGATTATACTTATGAAAGATTAGAGTTTTTAGGAGATTCTGTTTTGAATATGATAGTTTCAGAATATCTATTTAAACAGTATCCAGATTATGAAGAAGGTAAATTAACCAAATTACGAGCAAATTATGTCTGTCAAACAGCATTAATTTATTATTCTCATGAATTGGGATTAGATAAACATATTAAAATATCTGGTGATGATAGTAAAATCACTGAAAATGAAGTTTTATCAATTACTGCAGATATTTTTGAATCATTTCTAGGAGCAATATTTTTAGATCAAGGTATAGAATTTGCAAAAGACTACATCTCTAAAATTATATTTCCATATATTGATGCTAAAAAAGTATTTTTCTTTGATTATAAATCAGTAATAAAAGAATATGGGGATGCACAGGAAGTAGATATTGAATATAAAATAATTGATGAATGTGGAGTTCCACATAATAAAACTTTCATAATATCTATTTTAATTGATGGAAAAGAAATGGGTGTAGGTAAAGGTAAAAATAAAAAAGAAGCTGAACAAGCTGCTTCAAAACAAGCTATGAAAAAACTAAAAATACAAAAATATTAAAAAGGTGTCTTTGATGAAAAAAGAATCAGTTGGAGTTGTTCAAACAAAATATTATAATATTGAAGAACCAATTGAATTAGAATGTGGAAAAACTCTTGATAACATTACAGTAGCTTATGAAACCTATGGGGAACTTAATAAAGAAAAAGACAATGCAATATTAATTTGTCATGCATTATCTGGAGATGCTCATGCTGCAGGATGGCATGAAGGAGATAAAAAACCAGGATGGTGGGAAATAGTAATAGGTCCTGGAAAAGCTTTAGATAGTGAAAAATACTTTATTATATGTTCTAATGTATTAGGTGGATGTAAAGGAACAACTGGTCCAACATCTATTAATCCAAAAACTGGGAAAGAATATGGTTTAGATTTTCCAGTTATCACAATAAAAGACATGGTTAATGTTCAAAAAAAATTAATTGATGGTTTTGGAATTGATAAACTTGCAGCAGTAGTTGGAGGTTCAATGGGAGGAATGCAAACATTACAATGGTTAGTATCTTATCCAAACATGATGAAAAAAGCTGTTGCAATAGCTACTACTGCAAGATCTTCACCACAACAAATTGCATTTAATGAAGTAGGTCGCCAGTCAATAGTAGGTGACCCAAATTGGAATAATGGAAATTATTATGGTACAGGTAAAATTCCAAAAGAAGGTTTATCTGTAGCTCGTATGATAGCACACATTACATATTTAAGTGATGAATCAATGTATCTTAAATTTGGTAGGGATTTACAGGATAAAGATGAGATTACATATGATTTATCTATGGATTTCCAAGTTGAAAGCTATTTGCACCATCAGGGAGCAAGTTTTGTTAAACGTTTTGATGCAAATAGTTATCTCTACATTACAAAGGCAGTAGATTTATTTGATCTTGCAGAAAATGATTCCTTGATTGATGGACTTAAAAATGTTAAAGCAAAAGTGGAAATTATTTCAGTGGATTCTGATTGGTTATATCCAGTTGAACAAGGAACTGAAATAGTAACAGCTTTAAACGCAAATGATGTTGAAGTAAGCTTTTCAGAACTTAAATCAAACTATGGACATGATGCATTTTTACTTGAAAAAGGACAACTTAATTATATTTTATCTAAATTCTTATCTGACAATATAGTTGAAGATTTAATGCTTACTAGTGTAGCTACAATTACACAACAAGCAAAAATAGAAGAAGCTGCTAAATTAATGTTTGACAGTAATGTTACGCATATACCAGTAGTTACTAATGACAAAAAATTAATTGGAATTGTAACAAGCTGGGATTTAGCTAAAGCAATAGCTACAAATTCATCTGATTTAAAAGAAATAATGACAAAAACAGTTAAATTTTGCCATGCAAATGATTCTATTGAATCAACAGCACGTAGAATGAGGAAATTAGATATTTCATCTCTTCCAGTAGTTGATGATGATTTTAAATTAAAAGGAATTATTTCCACGGATCAAATAAGTCATTTAGTATCAGAATATAGGTAGAAAGGTTTATCCTTTCTAACTAATTGCTTTTTTCAATGCTTGGTCAATATCTGCTATTAAATCTTCAACGTCTTCAATACCAACTGACATTCTAATAAAATCAGGAGTAATTCCACCTTCTAACTGTTCTTCATTAGTCATATTAGAATGTGTAGTACTTGCAGGATGAATAACTAAAGATTTTGCATCACCAATATTAGCTACATGGCTTAAAAGTTCAACACTTTCAATAAATTTTTTACCTTCTTCTAAACCACCTTTGATTCCAAATCCAACAATTCCACCATAATTACCGTTTAAATACTTTTCAGCCATTTCATGATTTTCATTATCTTCAAGACCAGGATAATTAACCCAGGAAACTGCTTCATGAGTTTGTAAAAATTTAGCTATTTCTAAAGCATTTTTACAATGTTGATTAACTCTTAAAGACAATGATTCTATACTCTGCAATATTAAAAATGCATTAATAGGACTTAAAACAGTACCTAAATCTTTCATTAAATGAACACGTGCTTTAGTAATATATGCTTTTTCTTTAAAAGATTCAGCATAAATTAACCCATGGTATGCAGGATCGGGTGTTGTAAACTGTGGGAATTTACCGCAGGTCCAGTCAAAAGTACCACCATCAACAATAACTCCACCCATGCTGGTTCCAGTTCCAGATAAAAATTTGGTAGCAGAATGAACAACAATATCTGCACCATGTTCCAAAGGTCTAACCATGGTAATAGCTGAAGTATTATCAACAATTAAAGGTAAATTATGTTTATGTGCTATTTTTGATATTTCTTCAAAATCTGGAATATCTAATTTTGGATTACCAATAGATTCACAGTATATTGCCTTTGTATTTTCATTAATTGCATTTTCATAAGCTTCAAGGTCATGTGTGGGTACAAAATTTACTTTTATACCCCAATTAGGCATAGTATTTTTAAATAAAGTAAATGTACCTCCATAAAGATTATTTGATGCAACAATTTCATCACCTGAGTTAGCTATATTTAAAATAGCTAGTAAAATTGCACTCATGCCTGTTGATTGTGAAAGAGCTCCAACACCACCTTCAATAGCAGCTACTCTTTTTTCTAAAACATCTAATGTTGGATTAGATATTCTGGTATATAAATAACCTTCTTCTTCAAGAGCATATAATTTTTTAGCTTTTTCAGCACTTTCAAATGCATATGAGCTAGTATGATATATTGGTGTGGCTCTAGATCCAGTAACTGGATCAACTTCTTCTCCAGCATGAACTTCTAAGGTTCTCTGTTTGTATTTTTTTGGATTTGATTTATTTGTCATGATTTTTATTTTGTTGTTATTATTTATTTAATTAATTATTATTTATGTGAGATGATTTTGTTATTTTTCTTTTTAATGTTTTTTTTTGAGTTATTTAATTCGTATTTGGTTTTTGTTTGAATATTTTTAGTATTATATTGTATGTGTCCTGTATTTTTTGTTATTATATGTATTATTCAATTTTTCAACTTGAGTAAAACTAACAGGTTCAATAGGGTATTTTTTGTTATTATATGTATTATTCAATTAATTGCTTTGTATAATTTAACTAAAATAATAATATGATTTTTATTAGATATTATAATAAATTATGATATTTTAATAAAGTCTATTTTTTTTAAAATTATCGATGTGTAATTTAAACTGTAAAAAAATTAGTTGATTTCAAGGGATTTTAATTAATGGTTTTAGGGGTATTTTGTTATTTCATTTATAAATATTTATTTTTCTATTTTGAAATTTGTTTAGTTTAATTTATTATTATTTTATATTTTTCCTAAAATTGAATTATAAATTAATAGTTTTGCTATTTTAAGCAGTATTTTGTTGTTTAAATGCTTTTTAATTTCTTTAAATTAATATTTATTTTGTTATATTGCTGTTTTTTATCTAATTATATTGTATTTTATTTCATTATTTTGATAATTATTTATTTAATTTTTGTTATTTTGTATAAATTTATAGAAAAGTATATTTATGTTATTTTTTAAAAATAGTATTGGTAGATTTGTTTGTTATGCAATTTATGTATAACAGTGCATTTCTATCGTTATTTGGTGTGATGTATATGTTTAGAAAGATATATTGTTTTGTGGCAATATTTTGTTTATTATTTTTTATAATAGGCAATGTTGCTGCTGCAAATCAAGATTTAACTAATGATGGAACATTTAGCGATGTTCAAAATGTTGTAAATCAAGCAAATGTGGGGTCTGGTGATGTGATTTATTTAAATAATCATTCATTCACTGGATCTGGCAGTGAAATTTCTGTAAATAAAAATGGAATCACTATTGATGGTTCTATTAATCCAAATAAAGGTGGAACTGGTAATGAAGTATCTACTTTAGATGCAAAGAATTTATCTAGAGTTATTAATATTGATGGAGCGAATGATGTTGTCTTAAAAAATATTATTTTTACTAATGGTAATCTTGTAGGTAGTAATAATCAATTTGCGATTAATGGTGCGGGTATTTATAATACTGGAAGTAATTTAGTATTAGATAATTGTGAAATTACCAATTGTTCAATAACTTCTAATTATGTTTGTGAGGTAAATGGAGTAATATATTCAAATAAAAAAATTTCTATGTCTAATTGTGTTTTAAAAAGCAATAAAGCTTGTAGTTATTATACTGGTGTAGGTAATGGTTTTGGTGTTAGACTTATGGTATTTGAGGGATCAATTGTTAACTGTACAGTTCAAAATAATTTTGTGTTTTCTGGAGTAGCAATGGCTACTGGAATTTCAATGTATGGTTCATTAACTAATCGAGTATCCAATGTTAAATTTATAAATAATACTGTGCGAACTATTTCTGGTATTGCTTATGGTGGAGCTATACAAATATTAGGTGTTGTTACTAATTGTACATTTAACAATAATTCTGCTATAGCAGATAATAATGAGTCTCATGCTGGCGCATTATGTTTTAAACCAGGCACGAAAGTTTCTAACTGTACTTTTATAGGTAATAATGCTTATCAAGGTGGAGCAACTACTTTTCATGCAGATGGTAATTTAGATAATTGTATATTCATAAATAATACTGCAAAAGGTTATGGTGGAGCTATTTCAACTGGTTATGGTGAATCTGGTGTGGTATTGATTCAAAAAATATCTATTTTTAATTCTTATTTTGAAGGAAATTCTGCACCAATTGGTGGAGCTATTGCAACAAAAGGAACTGCTGTTAACATGACAAATTCTAATTTTGTATCAAATAGTGCTAGTAAAAATGGTGGAGCAATTTTTATTATGGATGATGGTATTAATGTATTGAATTCTAATTTCACAAATAATTCTGCTAGAGAATATGCAGGGGCAATTTATGTAAATGGAAGTAATGTTAATATTTCTGATTCCAATTTTAATAATAATTTTGCAGAATTTTCAGGTGCTATAAGAGTATATGGAAATAATGTGTCTATTAATGAATCTAAATTCACTAATAATAAAGCAATTTCTAAAGGTTTTTCTAAAGCTCAAATTGGGGCTGTTGGAATTATTGGAAGTAATGTTAATGTAACACGTGTTTATTTTGTAAATAATTCTGCTGAAGGTGATGGTGGAGCATTAGGCGTAATTGGGGATAATGTTCAAGTTTTCAGTTCTGAATTCTATTATAATCATGCTAATCCATTTAACAATGATTTGAATACTGGATTAGGTGGTGCAATATATAATATTGGTAATAATATTGTTTATGATAATGTAATATTCAAATATAATACTGCTGTTAATGGTTCTGCAATGTATATTAATGGTTCAGCTAGTCTTAATAATATTGTATTCTATAAAAATCAAGCATATACTTATGTATTGCCAATCAGCGTTCAGAATATTAAAAATAAATATGGCACTACAGTTAATGTTACTGTAACAATTGTTGGTGGAAATAATATAGCAAATGCAATACATTATGTGGGAACATATGATAGTATTTCATTTAATAATGTAACTTACTTGTTTAATGCAAATGGGAATATTATAAATAGAACAACTGGTTCTAATGAGATACATCCGGTTGTTGGTGCTGGAAACAGTAAAAATGGTACTTTAATATATATTGATAATAGAGAAAATACTCAAGTAATTAAACCTATTGTTATTCATGATGAAAATGGTAACGTGATTTTTAATAAAACATTACTTTCTTCAATTGTTGGTGATGTTAAATTTTCATTAAGTAATCTTAATCCAGGTATGTATACTGTTGAAGCAGAACATCCAGAAGATTTATTTTACAAAACTATTAAAAATCAAACTAAATTTGAAATAGAAAAACTTGTTGATTTGGATGTTAATATTAGTACTAATAAAAAATTTTATGAGTTAAATGAAGAAGTAGAATGGACTATTACATTAACTAATCATGGACCTCATAGTGATGATAACTGTTATATAAATGGAATTAAACTTGAAAATATTATTGATTTCTCTCCTTCAAAAGGTATTTTCGATGCAACTAATGGCATATGGAATGTAGGAAAATTAGCTCAAAACGAAACTGTGACTCTTAAAATAAAAACAAATCCTGCAAAATTGGGTATTGTTACTCTCACGGTTAATGCTGTAAATAGTACGCAAGATAGTAATATAAGTAATAATATAGCTACTGAAAGTATTTATATACAAGCACAACCGATTGTAGTTCCAGTAAAAAATGTAAATGTTACTAATCCTAACTTTGGTGATAAAGTTAAATACACTATAATAGTAAGTAATTCAGGTAATATTTCTGCTAATGTACCTTTAAGAGATATACTTGATGAAGGGTTAACTTTCATTGGAGCTAGTGGGAAATATAATTGGAATCAAACTACTCGCACTATCACATGGAATATTACTGGATTACATCCTGGTAAAAATTTAACTTTCTATGTATATGCTATTGTAAATGATTATGGAGTTTTAAACAACACAGCTATTGTTAGAAATAATACTACTGTAAGAAATATAACTGTTCCGGAAATTATTCCTAATAAAACAGTTAATAATGAAATTCCTAATTTTGGAGATGAATTAACTTATTTTGTCTCACTTTTCAATGATGCAATGGTTGATGCAAAAAATGTAGTTGTTGTTGATTATTTGCCAGAAGGATTGAAATATATTAATTCTTCAAATAATGGTGTTTATAATCCGGTTACTCGTACTATAACTTGGATAGTTAACATTACTGCAAAAAATAATCTTAAATTAATTTTAACCTGTGTTGTAGAAGATTATGGTAAGTTAATTAATAATGTTACTGTTGGGGATAAAAATGCTTCAGTAAATGTATATGTCCCTGAGATTACTCCTGCTAAATCTGTTAATATTTCTAATCCTAATTTTGGTGATAATATAACTTATACAGTCATTGTTACTAATGATGGTGTTGTTGGTTCTAGGCATGTTGTGGTTAGGGATGTTTTAAGTGAAGGTTTAACTTTCATTAAAGCTACAGATAACTATGTTTGGGATGAAGATACACGTACTATAACTTGGATTGTGGATTTAGGTGAAAGTGAATCTAAAACTTTCTATGTATATGCTACTGTATCTAGTTATGGAAATATTACAAACAAAGTTGTTGTTGGTAATAGGACTAGTTTTGTTGATGTGTCTGTTCCTGAGATTGTTCCTAGTAAGTCTGTGGATGTTGAGGTTCCTAATTTTGGTGATGATGTGACTTATACTGTTAGTGTTACTAATGGTGGGGTTGTTGATTCTAAGTATGTTGTGGTTAGGGATGTTCTTGGTGAAGGTTTGAAATTTGTTAGTGCTAGTCATAATGGTATGTATGAGGAGGTTACTCGTTGTATTACTTGGATTGTTGATTTAAATGCTGGTGAAACTCTTGTTTTCACTGTGAAAGCTAATGTTATAGGATATGGGAATATCAATAATACTGTGATTGTTGGTAATAAATCGGTTATTAAGAATATCACAGTACCAGAGATTATCCCAAATAAAACAGTAAATGTTTCTAATCCTAATTTTGGTGATAATATAATTTATACAATTACTGTATTTAATAATGCTGTTGTTGATGCTAAAAATGTGGTAGTTGTTGATTATTTACCTGAAGGATTGAAATATGTTAATTCTTCAAATAATGGTGTTTATGATCCGATTACTCGTAGTATAACCTGGATAGTTAACATTACTGCAAAAAATAATCTTAAATTAATTTTAACCTGTGTTGTAGAAACTTATGGTAAATTGATTAATAATGTTGCTGTTGGGGGTAATAATGATTCGGTAGATGTTATTGTGCCTGAAATTGTTCCAAATAAAACTGTAAACACTGAAAACCCTAACTTTGGTGATAATGTAACTTACACAGTTACTATTACGAATGATGGAATTAATAATGCTAAAAATGTTATTGTTCGTGATATGTTGGGTGAAGGATTAATTTTCATTAAAGCTACTGGTAATTATGTTTGGGATGAAGCTACACGTACTATAACTTGGATTGTAGATTTGGACAAAAAAGAAACTAAAATGTTCTATGTATATTCTACTGTCTTAGGTTATGGAATTATTCCAAATAATTTAACTATTGGTAATAAAAACAGTGTAGTAAACATAATTGTTCCTGAAATTATCCCTAATAAAACAGTTAATATTAAAAATCCTATTCTTGGTGATAATGTAACATATGCAGTAAATGTAAATAATGTGGGTAAAGTTAATGCAACAAATGTTGTAGTTAAAGATGTGCTTCCTGAAAGATTAAAATTTATTAGTGCTTCAAATGGTGGGGTTTATAATCCAATTACTCATACTATTACATGGATTATAAATATTACTGCTAATTCATCTGTTGAATTAACTGTTAATGTTAATGTAACTAAGTTAGGGAATATTACAAATAATGTAACTGTTGGAAACAGAACAGCTAACTGCACTATTGAATCTGAAGAAATTGTTGATTTAGAAATAACTATAATTGCTGATAAGTCTACAATATCTGTTGGAGACATAATTATCTACACAGTTACAGTCATAAATAATGGGCCAAACGATGCAATAAATGATATTGTTGATATGATAATGCCAAATACTTTAAACATTCTTTCATATAATGCAACAAAAGGAACATTTAACATGACTTCCAGTCAGTGGTATATAGGAAACTTAACAAAAGATGAAAAAATCACATTAACATTTGTAGCTAAAACATTAAACAAAGGCAATTTAACAGTTAATGTAAATGTAACAAGTAAAACCTTTGAAAAAATCCTAAAAAATAACTATGACAATGTAACTATAGAAATACATGAAAACCAAACTTTAAATAATCCAAATAAACCACTAAATCCAGTTCATAAAATTGATTCAAATAATCAGAAAATATCTGAAAACAATCATAATAGTGAAAGAATTAGTTTACCAAATACAGGAAATCCACTTATGATAATGATTTTATGTATTTTAAGTGTACTATTCGTAGGATTTAGAAAAATAAAATTATAACTTTTTAATATTTGAGTTTTAATACTCAAATTAACTTTTTTTTACTAATAATATAATCTTTAAAATTATATTCTATAAAAAATATAACATAGAATTAATGATAAAAAGAATTAGGGATAATCTTAATTTGGATTTTGTTATTAATAATTCTGGAATTAAAAGTAAATATTTTAACTAAAAAAGATAGATTTTCATGAAATATACAGAAAAAATAATTGAATCATCAGTATTGTTGTTAGTAATAATTGACATGATATTATTATTAATATTGACTTTTTCCAATGTTTCTCAACATGTAGAGCAGAAAATTATTTACTTTGATTTATTTGTTTGTTTCATTTTATGGATTGATTTTATATATAACTTATATAAATCAAATAATAAAAAACAATTTTTAAAAGAAAACTGGTTAACTATTATCGCAATAATACCTTTAGACTATTTTTTCTTAAGATGGTTCAGATTCATAAGAATAATACGTTTAATAAGATTCAGCAGAGTATTACTCTTTTTAAAAGGATGGGGACATTCAGTTGTTTATTTTATCAAATCAACAAACCTGGATAAATTGATATATGTTGTGATAATATTTGTTGTAATTTCATCTATTGCCATATTATTTATTGAAGATTCAGTTACAAATTTAATTGATGCATTTTGGTATATTATTGTAACATTAACAAGTGTTGGTTATGGAGATATAACTCCACATTCAATAATAGGAAAAGTAATTTCATATTTTGTCATATTATTAGGAATTATTTTTTTCAGCACATTAACTGCAGCTATATCATCCATATATGTGAGTAAAATAACTGATGATTCTGAAAAAGATTTGAATAGTAAAATTGATGAACTTAAAGAAGAAAATAAAAAATTAGAAAATAAAATTGATGAATTAAAAGAGATTATAATGAAAAATAATTGAATTCATATTAATTCTCTTTTCTTTTTTTCAAATTCTTCAGGAGTTATAATTCCTTTTTCTAATAAATCATGCCATTTTAATAATTCTTCAGCAGCATTAATATTTTGATATGGTGAATTATTTTCATTTCTTTTGGAATTGAAGTTTAACCATGCATTATTAAGTAGATTATAGCAATGTTCTGAAATTAATTCTAAAATAATTTTGTTAAATCCTGTTGTTGTGATACAAAGATTACTGTTCATTTGAAGAAGTCCAGCATTGTTGAAGTCAATAGCACTAATATTAGCATAAGGAATAATTTTATCTCCTAAATCTGTTTTTAAAAATTGACCTCTTTTTTTAATAATTAATTTATCTTTTTCAACAAAGCAAAAACCATCAACACGTTCAATATTGTCTCCTGTTAATATTCCTCTTCTTCTTTCATTCAGTACACATGAAAAATCATAGCCTTCTACATTTAATCTTATTTCTTTTTGTTGTTGTTTTATTTCTTTTTGTTGTTGTTTTTTTAGTTTTTCTTGTTCTTCTATTTTTTTATCAGTTTCTTTTTGTTTTAAGTATTCTACAATTAATTCTTCTGTGATTAAATTTTTTTGTATGGATAAATTTTTATTTTCCATAAATTGACTAAAGTCACCACTGTCAAGAAAACCCAATCCATGTTCTTTTAAGATTTTAAGATTGTCTGTGTAATATAAGTTTTGTTCATTTTCGATTATTTCTTTTTGTTTTAAGTATTCTTCAAATAATTCTGAAGTAATTATATCTTTGCGAAAGGACATATTTTTAGATTTCATGAATTTAATAACATATCCCTGATCTTTAAATGTTATTCCTTTATTTTTTAAAAAAGCAACATTATCATTATATACATTATTTTTTCCAGATAATTTATCTATTAATCCCATTCAAAATCACTTTATAAGTTTTATTTTAGTAATTTAATCATTCCAAATCCCATTGAATTTTTTTCACCAATTCCAACATCATATGCAAATTTAATTAAATCCATATCTCCGTCTAAAATAAGATCCATCATGTAAGCCCTATGGTGTGTTGTAAATGCACCTTTATTAATTGAAATTCTTTTTCTTTTTACAAAATTCATTTCAGAATAGATATCTATTTTTTTATCAGTTTCTGTTAAATTATTAAATTTAAGATATTTTTTTATTAAATTTTTTTGCAATGAGTTAAAAAATCTATCTGATGGAGCAAGATCCCAGATTTTAAGTTCGCCATCTATTTCTTTTTTAGTTCTAACAATTATTGGAGATAAAGTTTTAAATTCACTTTTTGATGAAAAATCAGGTGTTTTTAAAGCTTCAATTTTTTGAATTTTTAATATCTGATTTTGAAAATTTATTTCTAAATCCTCGAGAAATCCATCAACAAGACTTTTAATTAAAAAATCATTAGGTGAAGATATGTAAAAACTAATAATTCCATCTTTAACTATTATTCCATCTTTAACAATTTTTCTCTTAGGAATATGTATTTGTGAAAATGTAAAAAATTTAAATGATTTTGAAGAGTGTAATTCATCAGCAAAATCTAAATCAGCTATTTTATTATAGATTATAGATGATAATATGTGATTGTAATTAAATGGAACTTTAAAGTTATTTTTTCCTTTTAAGATAATTTTGAGTCTCATTAATATTTTGTTTATTGGCTGTGATTAAAATAATTTTTGTTTAAATTCAAAATCAATTTTGAATAATATTTATAGAATTCTTTTTCTCAGGTGTATTTGTTTAAACTTAAACCATTACATTTATATGTATCTAGTTTTAATATATATTTAATAACAATCTATTATCTTTAATTCAACATGTTATGTGAAATTTTTTTTAATAATACTATCATTGGGTTAATTTTAAATAGTTTGTTTTATATAATTTATGATTGTACAATCAGTACAATTTGTGTTTGAAAAATGATGGTATTTTTAAAATCAGTCTATTTTAGGATAATCGGATTAAAAAGGAGGAAATATGTCTATAAATTTAAATTTAAAAATAACTGGGAATCCTTTTATTGATGCAGGTATTTTTGCATTAAGTGTTAAGTTAAATAAGCCAATAGAGGATATTACTATTGGCGATATAGAAAATGAGGCAAAATTTATTTCTAAACTGTATCTTAAGGATGGTTGGAATAAAAATATGTATAGTATTTTTCCAAATTCTCCTTTAGTTAATAATGCTATTAAAGGGGATCGTTCGGAAAAATATTTCAATGAATTAAAAAGTGAGATTGAATGTATTCAAGATATTCAAGACAATGGTTCTTGTATGGGATGTGGTAGAAGAAATGCTGAATATGTCTTTGGAAAAAGTATAATTCCATTAACTGGTTCTAAATCTTTGAAAAATTATTTTTCATTTGCTAATGAAGGAGCAGATTACTGTTCATTATGTGCTATTTTAGTTCAATTTTCTCCATTGCTAATGTATACTTGCGGGGGTAAATTTATTTTATTAAATTCTGATTCTGAGTTAGTAATGAAACTTTGGGCTAAAGAAACTATTCAAAATGTTAATACTCAAGTATCGTTAAATAATTATGCTGGGTGTTGTAATGATGGTATTACACGACCAGTTAATGCAATTTTTGAGATTATTACAAAAGTAATAGATTCATCTGATTTGTGGGATGATGAAAATCCTTCTTTAAACTTTTATTATTTCACAAATTATAATCAAGGTCCTGAATTAGAGATTTATACTTTACCAATTGATGTTTTTAATTTTTTAGTAGATATTCCGTCAGAAGATAAGTATAACTGGAAATTTATTCTTAAAAAAGGATATCAATATGTTAAGTGGGATAAAGAGGAAACTTTTGACAAAGATAAAAAAAATTATTATTACAAAAATAAACCAAATAATGTTTATAATAATTTATTGATGAATAGATCTATTTTAAAATATTTTTACAACTTTAAACATAAAAAAACATATTGTTCATGGAAATTAGTCAATGCATACATGAGAGAGGTCAGAAAAATGGATGAAAAAAGAATTGAAGCAATAAAAACTGTTGGGGATAAATTATCAGATTATATTAAAATTAATGATAGTAAAAAAACATTATCTAGTTTGGAGAATGCATCTTCATATAATAATTTTAGAAATGTTTTAAGGAAAATTCTTAAAAATAAGATTAAAAATGATGATGATTTATTATTTACTTTTGATGATTATGTGATTAATTTGTTCCCTGAGGGTAATTTAACTTGGAAAGAAACCCAAGATTTATTACTTTTCAGAATATATGAAAATCTACATAATTGGATGGTTGAAAATGATTTTGTTGAAGAAATTTCAGAAGAAGAATTATTGGAGGAATAAAAAATGCCAAATAATATTGTGGGATTAATGTTAATTGATGCACCTCATTCTGCACTTAATAATGCAGGATCTGATGCTGGAGATAGAACAGATAATATTGTTAGAGTTAAAACTATTAGGAAAGGAATGACTAGATATCCTTATGTTTCTGGTCAGGCTTTAAGATATTGGTGGAGAGAAACTTTGGAAAATAAATTTAGGTGGGAAATGTCTCCAATTAGTCGTGAGAAAAAAATTGCATTTACTAGTGCAAATCCTATTGATTATCCGGATGATGATGTTTTTGGATATATGAGAGCTATGTCTAAAAAAGAAGGGGGTACTGTTACAAGAATTTCTCCTTTAAAAAATTCTCCTTTGATAGCAGTAATTGGTCAAAATCCTACTGAAGATTTTGGTGTTATGTCTCGTCATGAAGGTGATCCTGTACCTTATGAACATGAGTTTTATTCAAATATTTTAAAAGGTATTTTTTCAATTGATTTAGGATGTCTTGGAGTATTCTCTGAAAGTGAAAAAACTGGATATAAGAATATGTCTAATGATTTATTGAAATTAGCTGAAGAAAAAGGATTAGAACATGAAAATAATGCATGGATAATGGATAAAAGCATTAGAATTAAACGTGCTCAAGATGTTATTAATGCATTACCTTATTTGTCTGGAGGTGCTAAATCCACATCACATTTGACTGATGTAACTCCAAAAATAATAGTTCTTGCAGCTATTGATGGGGGTAATCATATTTTCATGAATATTGTTCGTGAAGAAAAAGGAGAACTTATATTTGATTTAAATGCATTAGATGAAGTAATTTCTGATTATTCAGATATTATTAAATCAGATATTTTCATTGGTATGAGAACTGGATTTTTAAAAGATACTCAAGATGAAATAATTGAATATGCTGGAGAAAAAGAGAATATTCATGTTGGAACTATTAAAGAAATAACAGATAAATTTTCTGATGAAATTCCTAAGTTGATTTAAATGAAATATTTAAGGATTTTAATTGAGGGGTGGACTGCTTCATTTAGATATCCGGCATTTATAAGTGGATTTCAACCAACTTTGCCAGTTCCTCCTTTAAGTACAATTTATGGTTTATTATCTGCAGCTAAAGGGGAGTTAGTTACTCCTGATGAAACAAACGTTGGTTTTGTCTTTAGTTATGAATCTAAGGCAGTAGATTTAGAAACAATCTATGAATTAAAAGGATTAAAAGGAAATAAATCTAATGTAGTTAAAAGGGAATTCTTATTTAATCCGAGGTTATATTTGTATCTTGATAATTTGGAATTTAAAAAATATTTTAAAAACCCAACATATCCAATTTTACTTGGAAGATCTTCAGATTTAGCTATTATTAGTGAAATTAAAGAAGTTGAAATGGAAATAAAAAATGATGTTAAATTAGGTAAAACGATATTGCCTTTTGGTATTGATGAGGCATTTGGAATTATTCAAGCATTACCTACTTACTTTTCAGATTCAATTCCTAGAAAAGCATTAGGTACTAAACCATTTTTATTAATGGATAAATTTTTTGATTATTCTGGTGAGTGCTGTTTTGATTCTGAGTTAAATTGGGGAGTTTGGATTCATAGATAAGTGATACTATGGTTATTTTAGCTAAACCTGATGAAACATTATTGGAGCATACTGAAAACACTTTAAAAGTTTTTAAAAGTATTAAAGAGTATTATTCTGATGTTCCTGATATTTGTGGTGTTCCTGATTTTTGGGAACATCTATTTTATATTTTATTTTTCCATGATTTTGGTAAAGCAGCTGTAGGGTTTCAAAATTCATTAAAATCAAATAATTTTTGGGGTTATAGGCATGAAATATTATCTGCATGTTTTATCAGCTCTTTAAATGACATTTTCTCAGAATTCACTATTAATGCAATTGGATTAACAATAATAACTCATCATAAAGATGTTAAAAAGTTAAGAAAAGATTATCCAATAAAAGGAACTGAAGGCAAACGTCTTTTTAATGAGAAATTATTGGAATTAAAACCTAATTTTGAAGAATTATTGTCTTATTTTGATTTTGTCCCAGATTTAAGTCAAAAATATTTAGGTTATAAATTAAAAATCCCCAGTAAAATATCATTTGATGATTTAAAAAGTGTTTATAATCAAACAGTATCTAATTATTTTAAAGAATTTAAATTAAGCAATTATAGTGAATTACATGGAGTTTATGGTTATTTTTTAAAAGGATTTATGAATGCTTGTGATTATTTAGCTTCCGGATCAAAATATGAAATACTTCCAGCAGTGAAAAATGGTGATTTGTATAATTTTGGTTCATTAAGGAAAACACAAGTAATTGCTTCTAAAACAAAAGGAAGTAGTTTTTTAATAGCTCCAACAGGTAGTGGTAAAACAGAAGCTTCTTTTTTATGGGCTGATAATAATCAAAATGATAGTTATTCTAAAAGAATTTTTTATGTTTTACCGTTTACAGCAAGTATAAATGCAATGTATACAAGATTAATTAAAGATTTGGGAACTAATGAGTTAGTAGGTCTTTCTCATGGAAAAGCATCTTATTTTATTTATCAATCTGTTCTGAAAGAGGATTATGAAGAATCTAAATTACAAGCTAAAAATATTCAGAATTTAACAAAGAAAATATATAGGCCTTATAAAATTTTAACACCTTTTCAATTTATTAAATACTTTTTTGGAGTTAAAGGTTTTGAAATGGGATTGTCTGAATTAGCAAATAGTTTGTTAATTCTAGATGAAATTCATGCATATGATGCTAGAGTAACTTGTTTGTTATTGGAATCTCTTAAAGTTTTGAAGAATAAATTTAATGTTAATATTTTTATAATGTCTGCTACTTTACCATCTTTTCTAAAAGATATCTTTGCACAGGAATTAGGTATTTCTAATATTATATCTTTAGATTCTGATGAATTAGATTCATTTACTCGTCATAAAGTTAATATAATTGATAATTCTATTGAAAATTATTTTGAAAACATTTTGGATGATATTAATTCTGGTAAAAAAGTTTTGATTGTGTGTAATACTGTGGATAAATCTCAAAATATTTTTGAATGGTTTAAGGAGAATGGTGTAGATAATGCAGCATTGTTACATAGTAGATTCATACTAAAAGATAGAGAAAAAATAGAAAAGAATTTAGATAATTTGGATTTGTTAGTAGGTACTCAAGCTATTGAAGTTTCTTTAGATATTGATTATGATGTTTTATATTCTGAACCTGCACCTTTAGATGCATTAATTCAAAGATTTGGTAGGGTTAATCGTAGAGGATGGAGAAATAATATTATTAAAGATGTTAATATTTTCAAAATAGGTTCTGATAATGATAAGTATATCTATAATCAGGAGTTGGTTGCTAAAACATTGGATGTTTTAAGTAATTTTGATATTTTAAAAGAAAGTAAAATTCAAGATATTATTGATTATGTGTATAGTGGAGGATATAATTCTCAGGATCAAGAAATATTTAATACAGTAAAAGATTCCTTTAAAGGAATGTTAAATGATATTGTACCTTTTATAAATTTCAATAATGATTCTAATTTTTATAATCTTTTTGATTCTTATGATGTTGTTCCTCAGAAGTTTAGGGAAAAATATATGGAAAAAATAAGTAATAATCAATATTATGAAGCTATGAGTTATTGTTTGTCAATTAGTAAAGGGCAATTTTTCAAACTTAAAGCTGAAAATAATGTTGAGTTTAGTAAGGACACATATTTTATTGATGTTATGTATGATTCAGAGATTGGATTGAAGTTGTCTGAAGAAGAATCTACTATTTTATAAGTGAGATTTTATGATTTCTAGGATTAATGGAACTCAAATTAATTATTATTTTATATGTAAAACTAAGTTATGGTTATTTTCTCATAATATTCAGTTGGAAGATGGGCATGAGAATGTTAAGTTAGGCAAGCATTTACATGAAACTACATTTAAACGAGAAAAAGAGTTTCTTATTGATAATTTAATTAATGTTGATTTCATTAAAATAACTGATTCTGTTGAAATTCATGAGGTAAAGAAATCTCAGAAAATGAATTTAGCTCATGAATATCAACTTTTGTATTATATGTTTTATTTAAAAAATGAGAAGGATATTGAAAATGTTGTAGGATTTTTAGATTATCCTAATATTCGTAAAAAGGAAAAAATAACTTTAACCAATCAAAAAGAAAATGAATTATTTGAAATAATTGATAATATTGAATGTATAATTAGTAATTCGATGCCTAAACCTAAAAAGAAAAGAATTTGTAATAAATGTGCTTATTTTGAGTTTTGTTTTTCATAGTAGTGTGTTCATATGTCAAAAAAGAATTATTATATATTATCTGAAGGTATTCTTAAACGAAAAGAAAATACTATCTATTTTGTCAATGAAAAAGGTAAAAAACCAATTCCCATTAATAAAATGTATGCAATTTATGCTTATGGTCAGATAACTTTTTCATCACAAGTAATGAATCTTTTATCTAAAAATGGGATTCCTATTCATTTTTTTAATTATTATGGATTTTATTCGGGATCTTATTATCCTCGTGAAACATTGTTATCTGGTGATTTGCTAGTAAAACAAGCAGATTATTATTTAAATATTCGAAAAAGATTAGAATTAGCTAAATTATTTGTTGAAGGTGCAGCGAATAATATTTTAAAAGTATTATCTTATTACAAAATTGAAAGTAATATTGAAGAAACATTACTGGAATTGAATTCTACAAATAAAATAACTGAAATAATGAATGTTGAAGGTAGAATTCGTTCAGAATATTATTCTAAATTTGATGAAATACTTCCAGAAGATTTTAAAATGAATGGTAGGTCAAGGCAACCTCCTAAAAATATGATAAATTCACTTATTAGTTTTGGAAATTCTATGATGTATTCAACTGTTCTAACAGAATTATATAATACTCAGTTAAATCCAACAATATCTTATCTTCATGAACCCTCTGAAAGAAGATTTTCATTATCTTTGGATCTCAGTGAAATATTCAAACCAATTTTTGTTGATCGACTCATTTTTTACATGGTTAATAAAAAAATGCTCTCTAAAAAAGATTTCAATGAAGATTTAAATTGTTGTCTTTTAAATGATAAAGGAAGAAATAAATTCATAAAAGAATACAATAAACGTCTCGAAAAAACAATTAAACATAAAAAATTAAAGAAAAATGTTTCTTATCAAAGATTAATTAGATTAGAAGCCTATAAACTTAAAAAACATATTTTAGGAATTGAAAAATATGATCCTTTTGTAAGTGGATGGTAATAATCATGTATGTAATTATAGTTTATGATATTAAAGTTGATAGAGTTAATAAAGTTAAATCATTTTTAAGACAATATCTATTTTGGATTCAAAATTCTGTTTTTGAAGGAGAAGTTAGTGAAAGCGAATTTAAGATTATCCATGAAGGCTTAATGAATATAATTGATGAAGAATTTGATTCAATCATAATATATAAATTACGGATGGCTGAAGTCATGAACCGTGAAGTGTTAGGTATTGAAAAAGCACCCATCTGTGAAATATTATGATTTTTCCAGTTTCAATACTTTTATTAACTTTATATTGATTTAAACAGATTTTAACTAATTTATTTATCTATTTTTTTTCAACTTTGATTACTTTTTAGTTATTGAATTAATTCGTTTTTTATTTCATTTTTTAAATTTTATTTATTTAAAAGGCATTATTCTTTTTCAATTTGTTTATTTTTTTTATTTTAAAATAAATTGAGGTTTATTATTTATTTTCAATGATTTAAAATTAATTGTTGAATCATATAAATAACTAACATTTTTCAACATCAACAATTTTAAGTAGTTAAATAAATAAATTATAGACTGTATATGGCATTTTTGAGAAAAAATTTGCCCTGTTAAAAATAAGACTATAATAGGATTGAAATTCAGTAGTTGATGAAACAAGACTATGTGAGTGGTTAGTTAAAAATAAGACTATAATAGGATTGAAATTAACATAAATCTATAAATAGCTGAATCATTAATGTTAAAAATAAGACTATAATAGGATTGAAATAGTTCAAAAATAAAATTAGATAAATTTAAAGAAAGGGTTAAAAATAAGACTATAATAGGATTGAAATTTTTAACTGATGAAATAAACAAAACTCAGGAGGTTAAAAATAAGACTATAATAGGATTGAAATGGTTAAAAACAAAAATAAGAGAAAATGAGGAAATGTTAAAAATAAGACTATAATAGGATTGAAATTTAGGGGTAATACATACACTAATTAAATGAAAAATCGTTAAAAATAAGACTATAATAGGATTGAAATATACATAAAACAGTTAAGGCCCCTAATCTTGTTATTGTTAAAAATAAGACTATAATAGGATTGAAATCATTATGTTATTGATAAGAATGGTAAAAAGTACAGTTAAAAATAAGACTATAATAGGATTGAAATGATATTTTCTAATCTTGTTATTATCATAGGTTTTTGTTAAAAATAAGACTATAATAGGATTGAAATTAAAGCTGATGAAATAGCTAATTATTTCTCAAAAAAGTTAAAAATAAGACTATAATAGGATTGAAATTTTGTCATCTAAGAGTTCTGATTTCTTTTCATCATGTTAAAAATAAGACTATAATAGGATTGAAATGCCTCATGACAGTTAGGTTTTTATCTAATTTCATGGTTAAAAATAAGACTATAATAGGATTGAAATCCATTATAGCCTCCATGTGCATATACTGAAGTTAATGTTAAAAATAAGACTATAATAGGATTGAAATTATATTATAATAAGCTACAGATTTCATTACATCCTCGTTAAAAATAAGACTATAATAGGATTGAAATTTAGTTAATGCTAATGAATTATTAAAATATGTTAAGTTAAAAATAAGACTATAATAGGATTGAAATGTGTCTGTTCTAGTAGTCTAGATATGACTTCATGTTAAAAATAAGACTATAATAGGATTGAAATTAAAATAACTGCTATGTGTTGCGTCTTTGCCTCTAGTTAAAAATAAGACTATAATAGGATTGAAATTTAAAAGAGGCAATAAAAAAATAGGGGAGGACACAGTTAAAAATAAGACTATAATAGGATTGAAATTTTAATCCTGCCTTTTTGTTGTTTTTTAGTCAAGTTAAAAATAAGACTATAATAGGATTGAAATGAATCCACATCAGAAATAGTTAATTACTTAATTTCAGTTAAAAATAAGACTATAATAGGATTGAAATGTATATAATATAACTTATTTCAATAGGACATTTAAGTTAAAAATAAGACTATAATAGGATTGAAATAGTTAACAAATCCAAAAACATAATACAAGCATGGTTAAAAATAAGACTATAATAGGATTGAAATATATAAAAAACACAAGCAGTAATGCTCGTGCATCGTTAAAAATAAGACTATAATAGGATTGAAATGTCCCTCCCTGCTTCAACTAGGTGAAGCTTTTCAAGGTTAAAAATAAGACTATAATAGGATTGAAATTTTGTGAGCTCAAAACCACACTCAGAACTCACATGTTAAAAATAAGACTATAATAGGATTGAAATAAAAGCTGATGAAATAGCTAATTATTTCTCAAAAAAAGTTAAAAATAAGACTATAATAGGATTGAAATTAAATAATCATAGTTATTTTACCTTCAGAATCATTGTTAAAAATAAGACTATAATAGGATTGAAATAACTTATCATAATGAGTAATGTAAAACAGATCGTGTTAAAAATAAGACTATAATAGGATTGAAATGGACCTTGAGCAGTATGGAAGGGGCTACTGGAATAGTTAAAAATAAGACTATAATAGGATTGAAATTATATTAAGTTTAATATAGCCATTATCATCATTGTTAAAAATAAGACTATAATAGGATTGAAATGAGCTTTTAAAACTTATTAATGTATCGTGTCCAGGTTAAAAATAAGACTATAATAGGATTGAAATTTTTTAGGTCTCCTTCTTGTTATGTTATATTATAATGTTAAAAATAAGACTATAATAGGATTGAAATTTGCTTAATATGAATCCTGCATTATTCTCTTCCTGGTTAAAAATAAGACTATAATAGGATTGAAATTAACCTGTTCCAGATTTACCTCCAAGATAAGGCCTGTTAAAAATAAGACTATAATAGGATTGAAATTAATTCCTCACCTATTTTGTTAGTACACATATACTGTTAAAAATAAGACTATAATAGGATTGAAATTGGTGGGGTAGGTGATGCAAAAGAGATGAGATGGTTAAAAATAAGACTATAATAGGATTGAAATTTGTGTATTTGTCTTATTGAAAGTAATCCATTTTCAAGTTAAAAATAAGACTATAATAGGATTGAAATGGCAAATAACGTGATCAGGGCGGGCTATAAATAACGTTAAAAATAAGACTATAATAGGATTGAAATCAAAGCTGATGAAATAGCTAATTATTTCTCAAAAAAGTTAAAAATAAGACTATAATAGGATTGAAATAGATATTTAGAGGTTATATTATATGTTCCAGGATTGTTAAAAATAAGACTATAATAGGATTGAAATATTTGAAGCTGATTCTTTATACAAGTATAATTGTTGTTAAAAATAAGACTATAATAGGATTGAAATATAAGTTAATTCCTTGTTGGTTTGCTCTTATTCCTTGTTAAAAATAAGACTATAATAGGATTGAAATTTGAAAATCCTAAAGCTAAAATATGTGGGCTTGTTAAAAATAAGACTATAATAGGATTGAAATATCCGTAGAATTATGGCTGATGCAGGCTGTAAAAGGTTAAAAATAAGACTATAATAGGATTGAAATTAATGTATCCTAGTCATTGTGAAGCCATCAAAACCTGTTAAAAATAAGACTATAATAGGATTGAAATCCAAAATAACTTCCTTTATACTTGCTTCTTGCAGTTAAAAATAAGACTATAATAGGATTGAAATGATAGAGAAATATTAAAATTAGGAGAAGAAATAGGTTAAAAATAAGACTATAATAGGATTGAAATTGTTATTATTTGACACATCACTTGTAATATGTCCATGGTTAAAAATAAGACTATAATAGGATTGAAATTAAAAACCCCTCATTTTGTTAATACACATATACTTTTTGTTAAAAATAAGACTATAATAGGATTGAAATAAATTATTGCACATAGTCTTCATATATGCATTCTGGTTAAAAATAAGACTATAATAGGATTGAAATACATATTTAGTCAATGTCTAATCCTCCCCTATTGTGTTAAAAATAAGACTATAATAGGATTGAAATTGAATAATAAGAGGAGTAAGATGAGGATTAGGAGTGTTAAAAATAAGACTATAATAGGATTGAAATAGGTTATGATAATGTCTTCTTCATGCTTTTCCCTGTTAAAAATAAGACTATAATAGGATTGAAATTATAAAGGTTTTTGTATATCTTTTAACTAATACAGTTAAAAATAAGACTATAATAGGATTGAAATATCCCTGCCAATTTATTTAATATTGTGCTTGGAGGTTAAAAATAAGACTATAATAGGATTGAAATGTTGAAAAAGATTTAAAAATTATTAAGATGGATCTGTTAAAAATAAGACTATAATAGGATTGAAATAATTACAAAACATGGAAAAACCTACTAAAGAAGAGTTAAAAATAAGACTATAATAGGATTGAAATCAACTATATATTATGCCCAGTTTGTGGACTTGTAAGTTAAAAATAAGACTATAATAGGATTGAAATAGTTTTAAAATTAAATGATGAAATCACCAGGTTAAAGTTAAAAATAAGACTATAATAGGATTGAAATAATAAAAAACGAAATAGGATTAATACCAAGTTCAAGTTAAAAATAAGACTATAATAGGATTGAAATGATACTTACAAGTTAGTGAACAGAATAAGTAGTGTTAAAAATAAGACTATAATAGGATTGAAATACCACTTGACCCTGCAACACTTTGAACAGATGTGTTAAAAATAAGACTATAATAGGATTGAAATCTGTAACTTTGACTAGCTCCAGGTCCGTATGCACAGTTAAAAATAAGACTATAATAGGATTGAAATTAAAAACCCCTCATTTTGTTAATACACATATACTTTGTTAAAAATAAGACTATAATAGGATTGAAATATAGGTTAATATTTTAAAGATAGCGATTATATTGTTAAAAATAAGACTATAATAGGATTGAAATGGACCTTGAGCAGTATGGAATGGGCTACTGGAATAAGTTAAAAATAAGACTATAATAGGATTGAAATATGTATTCAACTACTTCTGGCATTTTTACAAAGCCGTTAAAAATAAGACTATAATAGGATTGAAATAAAACTATAACTGATGTTTATGGAATTGACAAAGGAGTTAAAAATAAGACTATAATAGGATTGAAATTTCTTTCAAGGAATGATTTTTCTACTCCCTCTTTTCGTTAAAAATAAGACTATAATAGGATTGAAATACTTGCCCATAGCATGATAATCCATGTTATGATTTGACGTTAAAAATAAGACTATAATAGGATTGAAATCGACACATTTGAATAACAGTTAATTCTTCTGGAGGAGTTAAAAATAAGACTATAATAGGATTGAAATATTAAAATAGGCAATAAAAAAATAGGGGATGACACAGTTAAAAATAAGACTATAATAGGATTGAAATATGAATTTGATGTATTTGATAATACAGATAATTCGTTAAAAATAAGACTATAATAGGATTGAAATCGATCTCACATCTCGTTCTGCATGTGTCCACCTACCCGTTAAAAATAAGACTATAATAGGATTGAAATGCTTTTAAATTGAATTTGGTTCTTATTGCTGACGGTACGGTTAAAAATAAGACTATAATAGGATTGAAATAAAGAAATAAGAAAACGTTTTGATATTGATAAGTTAAAAATAAGACTATAATAGGATTGAAATTTGAGCTACATTAGGTAATATTACCTCATCTAAGTTAAAAATAAGACTATAATAGGATTGAAATCGCGGTGGGGCATATGGTGGTCACGTACAGAGTGCGTTAAAAATAAGACTATAATAGGATTGAAATTATTAAAACAGCTGGGAATTATCCGTGGTTAAAATGTTAAAAATAAGACTATAATAGGATTGAAATAAACACATATTACATTTTAGAGTTTTTAGAGTCTTGTTAAAAATAAGACTATAATAGGATTGAAATGCTTCTACTAAACGGCTTATTTTGTTGAAGTCTTGTTAAAAATAAGACTATAATAGGATTGAAATCTGTATTCAACAGGTGTATTCTGCATGTTGAATTCGTTAAAAATAAGACCATATTGGGATTGAAATTCAACTATATTATTGTATTCTGTCATAGAATACACGTTAAAAATAAGACCATATTGGGATTGAAATGTTGAAAAAGATTTAAAAATTATTAAGAGGGATCTTCTAGTTAAAAATAAGACCATATTGGGATTGAAATCTTTTATCCACTTCAACTGAAGCAGGGTTTAATTTGTTAAAAATAAGACCATATTGGGATTGAAATGTACCAATAATATCAGTAATAGCACGATTTTTAGCGTTAAAAATAAGACCATATTGGGATTGAAATATGTTTCCATCGTATGCCCTGTTCTTCCTCTTTTTCGTTAAAATAATGCCATATTGGGATTGAAATACCTGTAGGTTCACTGTAATCCCATTCAAGCTCTTGAGTTAAAAATAAGGCCATATTGGAATTGAAATCTTATTTAGATGAAATAGCTAATAACTTAGAACTCCGTTAAAAACATAAAAGTTAATGAATTTTAGATAAATTTTATTTTTATCATTATTTTTTTAAACTTTAAAAGTCATAGTAATTTTATGTGTTCTATAGTGGGTATTCAAGGTAATTTCAAAGCTGATGATTTAATAGCTATGTTAAAAACCTCTAAAAATCGTGGAATTGATGCTTCTGGAATAGCTTTAGATAATAAAGTATATAAAAATATAGATTTAAATGATTTTGATGATGATAATTTTTATTCTTTAGGTTTGGGTCATAATTTACTTGCTGTTCATAGTTCTAAAGATAGAACATCTCAGGTTCAGCCATTAGCTAAAAATAATTTAGTTTTGGTTTTTAATGGTGAGATTTATAATTATTCTTCTTTAAAGAATTTATTGGCTAAATTAACAAAAAATGAGGGTATAACTTCTGATTCTGAGTTGTTGATTAATTTAATTGATTTTTATTATGATGGTGATTTGCTTCACTCAGTTAAAAAAGTGATTAATCTTTTAGATGGGGATTATGCTTTTGCTGTTAGTGATAATATTAATTTAGCAATAGCTAGAGATCCTTTGGGTGTTAAACCTTTATTTTATACGGATGATGCTTTTGCTTCTTCAAAACAATGTTTGAAAGGGGAGATTAGGACATTAAAACCAGGACATATTCTCTATAATTGGGAAGATGTATATCCTCAAAGGGATATCTTTCAAAAAAGAATTCCTACAGATAATAGAAATCTTGAGAAACTTGTTAAACTTGCTGTTTCTAAGAGGGTGGAAGATTTAGATGAAGTTGGTGTTATTTTTTCTGGTGGTGTGGATAGTTCTTTGATAGCTTTGTTACTTAGAGAAATTTCTTTAAATAAAAATCTAAAAATTACTTTATATGCTGTTGGTGGGAAAAATTCCAAAGATGTTGTAGCGGCTAAGTGTGTTGCTAATTATTTGGGTCTTCCTTTAAAAGTTCATGATGTAAATGAAAATATTGTAAAAGATAATTTAAAACCTGTTGTTCGTGCAATTGGTGAAAATAATTTGATGAAGATTGGTGTGGGAATGACTGTTTATTTAGCTTCTAAAATGGTGGCTGAGGATAATATTAAAGTAGCTATTTCTGGTCAGGGTGCTGATGAGTTATTTGGAGGTTATAATAGATATTTAAAGAGTTATAATGAGAATACTTTGGATGATGAATTAAGACATGATTTGGCTAATATGTATCATGTTAATTTGGAACGTGATGATGCTTGTTCTATGGCTAATGGTGTTGAATTACGTCTTCCATTTTTAGATAAAAAGCTTGTAGAATTTGCATTGAATATTCCAATTAAGTATAAAGTATCTGGTAGTGAAGATAAATTACGTAAAAATATTTTGAGGAAGTTAGCTTTTAATTTAGGTTTAAATAAGGATATAGCTTACAGACCTAAAAAAGCAGCTCAATATGGTACAGGTATTGATAAAATTTTAAGAAAAAAAGTTTTAAAAGATGTTGATATTGAAGATTATTTAAAAAAATAGAGTTTTAGTTATTACTCTATTTTTTAAGCTACATCACATAAACAAATATCTGAGTCTTGTGTTGGTTGTTATTATTTAATTTAGTTTTATATAAATTTTAAGTGACTAATTTGTCCCTTTGAGAAAATTTAACTTTCCTCTTGGTAATCTAAAACTTTTAAAAGATGTTTTATATATAATTTAATTAAAACTTTTTAGGATATATTAAATATAATTAGTATTATTCTGAAGAATCAAAAGAAAAAAATTAGGAATCTGTTTAAAGAAAAACTTGATTTAAAATAATAAATTAATTTTTTTTGTAAAAATAAAATTGAATAATTTAATTATTTAATTTTAATTGTAAAATGGGTGTTTAATCTATTTTTTCCCATTCATTATTTCCAAGATGTTTCCATTGATGGTCATCGTCTCCAGTTTCTATTTCTCCAGTGTAAATTGTTCTACCTGCTTGATCACTATAAAATGCTCCAGGATCTTTTGTTTCTTGTGAACTCACATCATTTTCATAATTATTGTTTGTGTTACCTGCACTTACTGTGTTTTCTATTGTTGGTGTGTTGGTGGTAGCATTATTTGTTATATTTATTGTTTTGTTTGTTTGATTATATGTGGTTTTATCATTTAAACTGTATATTGCTCCACCTATAATTGAACAACCTATAAGTATTGCAATTGTAATTATTATTAAATCTTTAGTTTCCATGTGTATTATTGGGTAGTATAAAATATTATATTTTTTCATGTTTCTAGAGAATTTAAGTAATTTTTTTATTCGGGTAATTGAATTTTTGTAGTTGTTTTATTTGTAATTTTAAAATATGATGAAATTAATCAAGTTAAATTATATTAAAATGGGTAATTTTAGATTAGTGGAAATTTATAATAAACATTTATTAATATTAAAAAACAAAATTATTTTTATTATTTATATTAATCATAGGAGATTTATTTATGAAAATTGAAAAAGATGCAGAAAATATTTTAAACAAGTTTTCAGAAACTTTAGCAGATATTCCAGATCTTGAAGAAACTTGGTATATTACTGATAATTTAAATCTTACTCGTGAAGATAAATCTCATGAGAAACATCCTGAAAAAATATTAAGGAATGCTCACATTGACAAAGAAGGAAAACTTGTTGTTAAAAGAGCAGATTGGGTTAATTAGGGGAATTTTTTATGAAAATGGATTTAGTTTTAGAACTTATGGATGTTCCAGGACAGCTTGTCTCTGTTTTGGATCCAATTAGTGGTCTTGGTGCAAACCTAGTTACTGTAATCCATAAAAGAGATTCTAAAAACGAAAAAGGAATGATTCCAGTTCAACTTACTTTAGAAGGCGAAATAGATAGTCTTGATAGGGTAATTGAAAGATTTCAAGAATTAGGAGTTTCCATTATTGCAATGGATGGGGTTGTTAAAAAAGAAGTTGTTAGCACTATTTTAATTGGTCATATTGTTGATAATGATATTAGAGACACTATGGATAAGATTAACTCTTTGGATGGAGTTTATGTAGTTGGATTTGACATTAAATTAAATGGTGAAGACAAATCTTCTGCTTTAATTAATATTGAAACAGATTTTGGCAAAAAACAATTTGTATTTGATAAGATTGGTAAAATAGCCGCAGAAAAAGATTTACTTATGATTAATGAAGTTTAGGGATAAATATGAAAGAATGTAAAGTCATAGTAATGGGATTTGGTGCAGTTGGTCAAGGTGTGGCTAAAGCAATCTCATTAAAAAAAGATATGATTAAAGAAAAATGTGATGTGGATTTAAAAATAGTGGCTGCTGCAGATTCTTCATCTTCTGCAATTTGTGCTGATGGATTGGATGAGGAATTACTTGTAAATACTAAAATAGAATCTGGAAAATTAGCTAATTATCCAGAATATGGTAGTACTATATCTGGATTGGATGTGTTAGATGCTGTAGAGTATGATTGTTTAATGGAAGCAACTCCAACTAATATTATTGATGCAGAACCTGCATTATCTTTAACATTAAAAGCATTTAAATCCAAAAAAGATGTTGTAACATCTAATAAGGGGCATTTAGCTTTAAAATTCAAGGAAGTTGTATCAGAAGCTCAAAAAAATAATGTTGAATTTAAATATGAAGCTAGTGTTGGTGGAGCTATGCCTATAATTAATTTCACAAAGGAAACATTGTCATCTTGTGGAATTAATTCTATTGTGGGAATATTAAATGGTACTACTAATTATATTTTATCAAGAA
This sequence comes from uncultured Methanobrevibacter sp., assembly GCF_934746965.1. Lineage (NCBI taxonomy): Archaea > Methanobacteriati > Methanobacteriota > Methanobacteria > Methanobacteriales > Methanobacteriaceae > Methanobrevibacter > uncultured Methanobrevibacter sp. Next base: position 54,332 of record NZ_CAKVFS010000009.1, read on the forward strand.
TGGCATCAGAAGGATCCTCCTATGATATCACCTTAAAAGAATCTCAAGAGTTAGGAATAGCTGAAACAGATCCAACTCAGGATGTTGAAGGTATTGATGCTGCTTGTAAAACTGTAATTTTGGCTAATTCACTTTTAGGAATTGATGCTACTTATGATGATGTTGAAGTAGAGGGAATTTCAAATATTACTTCACAAGCTATGGATTTAGCTAGAAAAGATGGTTATATAATTAAATTAATAGCTGAAGTTTCTAAAGATAAATTACAAGTATCTCCACGTTTAATTAAAAAAGGCAGTGCTTTTGATTTAAGTGGTACATTAAATATGGCTACTGTTCGTACTGACCTTGCTGGGGATGTTAGTGTCATTGGACTTGGGGCAGGATCTCTTGAAACTGCTTCTGCGATGTTGACTGATTTAATTAGTATTTTAAAAGTTAAATACTAAATATTTTTTTTTACTTTTTTTTAGATGATATTATGAAATATGTAATTTTTATTCCTGATGGTTCAAGTGACTATCCAATTGATGAATTAGATGGTATGACTCCACTTAAAGCAGCTGATACTCCAAATATTGATAAAATGGCTAAAGCTGGTTTTGGAGGTTTAACTAATAATGTTCCTGATGAATATACTCCTGGTTCTGATGTAGCTAATATGAGTATCTTTGGATTCAACCCTGCAAATTACTATACTGGTCGTGGACCATTAGAAGCAGGTAGTATGGGTATTGAAACTACTGATAAAGATGTAATTTTTAGATGCAATACTATTACTCAAAAAGATGGGTGTATGGATGATTTTAATGCAGGACATATTACATCTCAGGAAGCTAAGATTTTAATGGAAGCTTTAAATGATTATTTCAATGAAAAATATGATGATTTTAAAGGTAAATTTTATCCAGGAGTTAGTTATAGACATTTATTTGTGTATTCCTGTGAAACAATTGAAGATGCACAATTATTAGCTAACTTAGTAACTATGCCTCCTCATGATATTGCTGGTGAAAATTTAGATGAAAATACTACTGGAGATAAATGGGATGAAAAATTACCAAGTTTTATTAAACAAATCATGTGGGATTCTCAAAATATTTTAAAAGACCATGAAATTAATAAAAAAAGAATAGCTGATGGTAAGAAAGCAGCAAATATGGTGTGGTTGTGGGGTCAAGGTGTAACTCCAAGTTTACCTAATTTTAAAGATGTTTATGATTTGGATGCAGCAGTAATTACTGGTGTTGATTTATTAAAAGGAATAGGTGTTTTTGCAGGTTTTGATATTATTAATGTTCCTGGAGCTACTGGATACTTTGATACGGATTATGTTGCTAAAGGAAAATATGCAATTGAAGCTTTAAAAAATCATGATGTATTATTTGTACATGTGGAAGCACCTGATGAAGCGGGACATGCATCAAACACTGAAGAAAAAGTTAAAGCTATTGAAAGAATTGATAAATATATTGTTGGACCTGTTTTAGATAGTTTAAAAGGTGAAGACTTTAAGGCAGCTATTTTACCTGATCATCCAACTCCAGTTTCTGTTGGAACTCATACAAGAGATGATGTACCTTTAATTATTTATTCTTCTGATAGAAAGGGTGATGAATGCGAGTCATTTGATGAAGAAGGTGTTTTAAAAGGTAATTTGGATAAAAAAGAAGGATATACTTTAATGAATAGACTTATTAATGATGATTTTTAGGTAGGGGAGTTTTATATGAAAGTAATTTTAGTTAATGGTAGTCCACATAAAAATGGATGTACTTATACAGCATTGTGTGAAATTCAAAAAACATTAAACCAATCAGATATTGAAACAGAAATATTTTGGATAGGTTCAAAACCAATTATTGGATGTACTGGTTGTAATAAATGTGCACAAATTGGTGAATGTACATTTAATAATGATAATGTTAATGAATTTGTTAAAAAAGCCCAAGATGCTGATGGATTTATTTTTGGAAGTCCTGTTCATTATGCTGGAGCTACTGGAGCTATTACTTCATTTTTAGATAGGGCATTTTACTCAAATAAAGGAAATGTAGCATTTAAATTTAAACCTGTAGCATCTATTTCATCTGCAAGGAGATCAGGAACAACTGCAACTTTTGATCAATTAAATAAATATGCAACAATTTCTCAAATGCCTATTATATCTTCTACTTATTGGAATGCAGTTCATGGAAACACTCCTGATGAAGTTTTAAAAGATGAGGAAGGTTTATTTGTTATGAGGCAATTAGGTCGTAATATGGCTTTCTTTTTAAAATGTATTAAAGTAGGTGTTGATTCTGGGTTGAAAGTAGATGAAAGTGAGGAAAGGATAGCTACTAATTTTATTAGGTAATTATTAATTGTTGTTTATCGCAACAATTATATATTGGGAAATTTATAATTAATGTTGTATTTCACAACAATTATTTTTTTTCTTAAGGTGTATAAAAATATGGGACTATTTAAAACATTAATAAAAACTCCAAACAATTATTTATTTTCAAATAAAGCATTATTTATATTATTTTTACCGTTACTTATAGAACAGGGATTAGAATTTTTTGTAGGATTTGCAGACTCTGTAATGGTTGCATCATTAGGAGAATCAGCAATTTCAGGTGTTTCTCTCGTTGATTTTTTAATGCAACTATTAATTTTCGGATTTTCTGCATTAGCTACTGGTGGAGCAGTAATAGCAGGACAATATTTGGGGAATAATAAAATAGAAAAAGCTAGGAATGCTGCTAATCAACTGGTATGGTTTTCAGGAATTTCATCAGTTGCTTTAATGATTGTTGTTGTATTAATTAAATCATTTTTAATAAGTACTTTATTTGGTCAAATTGAAGTAGATGTATGGGATTATGCAAATACATATTTACTTTTCATGGCTTTTTCAATACCTTTTATTGCTATTTACAATGCAGGTGCAGCAGTTTACAGAACCAGTGGAAATGCAGTTTTACCAATGAAAATAATGGTTATTTGTGATATTTTAAATGTCATAGGTAATGCAATTGGTATTTATTATTTAGGTTTAGGAGTTGAAGGAGTAGCTATTCCAACTGTAATTTCAAGATTGATAGCAGCAGTAGCTATAATGTATTTTACACTAAATAAAAACTTCAAATTACATATTAAGAGAACTATAAAATATAAATTTGACTGGAATATTCTTAGAAATGTTTTAAATGTGGGTATTCCTTATGGTATTGAAAATGGATTATTCCAATTTGGGCGTGTATTAGTTTTAAGTTTAGTTTCAACATTTGGAACAATAGCTATTGCAGCAAATTCTGTAGGTTATGCAATTGGAATATTTTCAGTTTTACCTGGTTTTGCAATTAATTTAGGAATGACTGCAGTGATTTCAAGATGTGTTGGAGCAAATGATTATGAACAGGCCAAATATTATAATAAAAAAATTATTTTAATTGTAATTGTGTGTCATATTATTGTTAATGTTATAATATTTGCATTATTGCCTATCATTTTAAGTCTTTATAATTTATCTCCAGCTACAGCAGCATTATCTGCTAAAATGATTATTTGGCATGGTACTTTGGGAATTTTAATTTGGCCAATAGCATTTACTTTACCTAATTTATTTAGAGGTGCTGGAGATGCAAAATGGGCTATGGTAATAAGTTTAATTGTAATGTTCACGTGCAGAATAGGTTTGTCTTATATTTTAGCTATAAACTTTAATATGGGGGTATTTGGAACATGGTTTGCTATGTTTATTGATTGGTTTGTGAGAGGCGGTTTATATGTTTACAGATACTTTAGCAATAAATGGATGGAATATAGAGTATCTTCTTAATTAGTTGATGGTCTTATTAATACTAAAAGTTATATATTAAAAAAATTAAAAATTATGTTGTAGTTTGCAACAGTTGTGATATTATGGTATTATTTAGAGGAGATATTAAGTGTAAATCACTTCAGAGAAGAACATCAATTAGTGTAATTTTACCTGCAGATAACTTACATTATTTGCAAGGAACTCAAGAAATTGTGGAAAAACCATATAAAACATTATATTTATTACATGGTCTTTTTGGTAGTGATGATATATTTTTAGCAAATACTACAATTCAGAAATTTGCGGAAGACCATAATATTGCTGTTGTTTTACCTAGTGGTGAAAATAGTTTTTATGTAGATCAACCGGATTCTCATAAATATTATGGGGAATTTATAGGTCGTGAACTTGTTGAAATAACAAGAAATATTTTCCCACTATCTCATAAAAAAGAAGACACTTATCTTGCAGGATTTTCAATGGGTGGATATGGAGCTATTAGGAATGGATTAAAATATAATGATACTTTTGGGTATATTGGAGCAATTTCAGCAGCTTTATTAACTGATGATATTCATAAATGGGGAGAATCTGATGAATTATTATCTTCAAGATCTTTTGCTGAATCTTGCTTTGGTGATTTAGATAAAGTCATTGGTAGTGATAAAGACCCTAAATTTTTAATTGATGATCTAATAGCTAGAAATATAGAAATACCTAAAATATTCATGGCAGTTGGAGATAATGACTTTTTATATAATGAAAATTTAGATTATTATAATTACTTAAAGTCAAAAAATGTTGATGTGGAGTTTAGACAATCACAAGGGGAGCATACTTGGGAATTTTGTAATGAGCATATTAAAGAGTTTATAGAATGGCTTCCTTTATAAAAAAAGAGATGATATTATGAAAAAATTTGGATTTGGATGCATGAGGTTACCATGTAATAATGATGAGGTGGAGGATATAGATTTACCACAAGTATTTGAAATGGTTGATACGTATATTGAAAGTGGGTTTAATTATTTTGATACTGCATATGGTTATCATAATGGTTTAAGCGAAGTAGCAGTTAAAAAAGCAGTTATTGAAAGATATCCAAGAAATGAAGTTTTAATAGCTGACAAATTACCAGTGTATATGCTTAAACCATCACATAATCTTGAAGAAATATTTCAAGAACAAAAAGAAAGATGTGGGGTAGAATATTTTGATTATTATATGCTCCATAATATTACAAATAATTTTTATAATGGTATTGTTCCTAAATTAAATTGTTTTGAATTTGTTGAAGAATTAAAACAAAAAGGTGAAGTAAAACATATTGGAATTTCTTTTCATGATGATGCAGATACTCTTGAAAAAATATTGAAAGAACATCCATCTATAGAATTTGTACAATTACAAATAAATTACTTAGACTGGGATAATGAGGGTATTCAATCAAGAAAATGTTATGAGGTAGCTAGAAAATACAATAAAGATGTCATTGTAATGGAACCATTAAAAGGAGGAACATTAGTAAATATTCCGGATAAAGCTAGTGAAATATTAAATAATTATAGTTCTGATTTATCTATTGCATCTTGGGGAATTAGATTTGCAGCTAGTTTAGATGGAGTTATAAGTGTATTATCTGGTGTTAGTAACTTAGAACAATTAGAAGATAATTTAAGTTATATGAAAAATTTTAAACCATTAACTGATGATGAATTAAAAATTATTGATGATGTTGTTGAAATCATTAAAGATTCAATAGCTGTTCCATGTACGGGATGTGATTATTGTTTAGATTCATGTCCTACTAATATTCCTATATCAAAGTTTTTTGCATTATATAATGATGCTAAACAAGCTATTGAAGTTCAGTTTTTATATTATTTCTATTATGATAATTTAGCTAAGAAAAATGCACCTGCATCAATGTGTCTTCAATGCGGGGAATGTGAAAAGAAATGTACTCAACATATAAACATTATTGATGAACTTAAAAATGTTGAAGAATTATTGGAAGTTGATTTAGAATCAATGTTATAATTATATATTATTGGAAGAGTTTTTTTTAACTCTTCTTTTTCGTGTTATATAATTATAAATGTTTTTTTCATTAGTTATTTATTGCAATTTTTTTAACAAAAAACACATGTGTGTTATATATTTACATATCCCGTGTATAATCAATATATTTTCACTTGTTATCATAAAAAATTTTTATATATTATGAATAACTAAATTATATAGTGTATTATTTTTTTTATAAAAATGGAGAGGATTTTTCTGACAAAGTATATAATTATAACTGGAGGGGTAGTTAGTTCTATTGGAAAAGGAATCACTTCTGCATCTATGGGTCGTATTTTAAGATCTTATGGTTTAAAAGTAGCTGCTATTAAAATAGACCCTTATTTGAATTGGGATTCAGGAACACTAAACCCTTATCAACATGGTGAAGTTTTTGTAACTAATGATGGAATGGAAACTGACTTGGATTTAGGTCATTATGAAAGATTTTTAGATGTTGAATTACCTGGATTATCTAATATTACTACAGGTAAAGTATATAAATCTGTTATTTCTAAAGAAAGGGAAGGTAAATTTTTAGGAGCTTGTGTGCAAGTTATTCCTCATATTACTAATGAAATTAAAGAAATGATTAGATTAATATCTGATAATAATGATTATGATGTTGTTTTAATAGAATTAGGGGGTACTGTTGGAGATATTGAAAGTCAACCTTTCTTGGAAGCTTTAAGACAACTTAGAAATGAAGAAGGTCAGGATAATGTCATGTTTGTCCATGTTACATTTATACCATATTTAAATGCTGCTGGTGAATTTAAAACCAAACCAACACAACATTCTACAAAAGAATTACGAAGTATGGGTATTAATCCAGATGTTATTGTATGTAGGTCCCAAGAACCTATTGATGATGCTTTAGAAGGAAAAATAGCTCATTTTTGTGATGTAGATCAAAAAGCAGTTGTAAACACTCCTGATGCAAGTACTATTTATGAAGTTCCATTAGTTCTGGAAGAAAATCATATTGGTGAATTAATTGTTAATAGGATTGGATTAGATGTAAAACCTGATTCATCAAAACTTGATGGCTGGCGTGAAATAGTTGAGTCTCTTAAAATTAAAAGTCCTATTGTGAATATTGGAATTGTTGGTAAATATGTTGAGCTTGAAGATGCTTATATAAGTATTAGAGAATCTTTACAACATGCTGCAGCTAATGTTGGAGTAAAAGCTAACATTATTTATATTAGTTCTGATGTTGAAAAATTAGATGATGATGTTATGAAAAATCTTCATGGAATTCTTATTCCTGGAGGATTTGGAGAAAGAGGATTTGAAGGTAAACTTGATGCTGTAGATTATGCTATTGAACATAATGTACCATTATTTGGTATATGTTTAGGAATGCATTCTATTGTAACTCAATTTGCAAGACGTAATGGTTATAGTGATGCTAATAGTTCAGAATTTGATAAAGAAAATCCTCATCCTGTCATTGATATGATGGAAGAACAGAAAAAAGTTAAAAATATGGGTGGAACTATGCGTTTAGGTTCTTATGATTGTAAGCTTATCAAAGGAACTAAAACATATGAAGCATACAATAAAGAAGATATTGCAGAACGTCATAGGCACAGATTTGAATTTAATAATGATTATAGAAAAGACTTGGAAGATAAAGGATTAATTATTTCTGGTGTTAGTCCTGATGATTTCCTAGTTGAAATTGTTGAATTACCTAATCATCCATGGGCTATTGGTTGTCAATTCCATCCTGAATTTAAATCAAGGCCTAATAGGCCCCATCCATTATTTAAATCATTTTTAGAAGCTATTTGTGAGTTTTCTAAAAATTAATTCTCTTCATTTTTTTATTTTAAAAACATTTTTATATCTTTATTTTCTATCTAATTAATATATTTCTTAGTTTATATTAGAATTATGGATTTTAATGTTATATTTTTAGCTCAAATTATAGTTACATCTTTATTTTGTTTTTTAGCTGCAATTTTTGATGTTAAATCAGGAATTATATCTGATAAATTAAATTTATCTTTATTGGTTTTTGGATTAATTTCAAATCTAATTTTATCAATAATTTCTAATAACATTAAATACATTATAGGTGCTATAATTTCAATGATTGTAACTTATATTGTAACTTTATTATTTTGGAAATTAAAAATTTGGGGTGGTGGTGATGTTAAATTATTTACTGCAATTGCTACTGCTATACCATTTGGTATCAATATTGATTTTTTAAATATTTTTCCGCAATTATCAATTTATCCATTTTCATTTACTGTTATTATAAATAGTATTTTAGTAGCATTTCCATTTTTACTTATTTTCACTTGTTATTTAATATTAGAAAATACTTTATTTAATTCAAATAAAGATATTTTGTTTTCATTTTTAAATTTAAATTCAATTTCTTTATTTTTAAAGTTAAATTTAAATAAATTGGTGAAAATTAAGGATTTAAAAGAAGGAATGATAATTAATGATTATTATTTTAATAATGAAAAAATTGTTAGTTTAATAAATGATATTGATGGAAACTTAAAAGTGTATAAAACAAAAAATAATGTAAATTTTAATTATTATTTTAAATCACAAAGTGCTGGAGGAATAACCAGTAAAGACATGTATTTATTGAAAATTATGAATGCTCAAAGTATAATATCTGATAATATTTCAATAAAATTAGGTTTTCCATTTGCACCAGCAATATGTATAGGATTTTTAGTATCTGTAGTTTATGGAGATTTGATTATTTTATTTATTAAAAAATTTTTCCTGGTGATGTAAATGTTTAAAGAAAATAAAGGCCAAATTTCAGTAGAATATTTATTTATTTTTGCAATATCACTAATTATTTTAACAGTTTTCACTATACCATTAGCTAATTTAGCTATAGAAAAAACTACTGATGTTTCAAATGCTTTAAATGTTAAATCTCAATTATATAAAATAGCTAGTGGTATTAATCAAGTTTATAGTGAAGGTCAAGGTGCTAAACAAAGTATTAATTTAGAACTTGATGAAAATGTTAATGTTAATATTTATAGAAATCATCTTTCAGCCAATGTAAAATTTAATGATAAATCATCTAAGTTAATTAAAGTAAATCATGACTGTGATGATGTTAGTGGTGTTTTACAATTAAATAAAGGTAAAAATACAATTATAATCCAATGGCCAGAAAATATGGAAAATATAATTATTTCTAAAAAAATTAATTAAGTATTAAATTATAAAATTATATCTGAGGTTAATTTATGACTAATTTAGATAATATTAAACTTAAAGAATTAATGAAAATTGAACCTGAATCTATGAGTAAACAAGAATATGAAAGCTTTGTTGAAGAATTTAAAAAGTCACAACTTTTACTTCCTGTTGAAATATATTCTAATAATGATGTAAATGAACCTCTTAGTTTTAAACCAGTTACAATTGAAGAAAATGGATGTAAATGTATTCCTTTATTTACTGATAATGAAGAATTAAAAAAAGGTAATCCTCCAGTTTCTACAATAGCTATTTTCATGAAAGATTTAAAGGACATGCTTGAAAATGCTTTTGAAATTGATGAAATCATGATAAATCTTTCTAGTGAATATACTATGTGCATTGATTTAAATTCTTTTTTTGATTTATTTGAAGTAAAAAATGATCCTAATAACTGGATTTTTGATAAAGCTAGACCTTTAAATCAAGAAGTTAAAGTTTATTATCGTGAAGAAAAACCTTTGATGAAAAAACAGGCAGTTGATGGTATTTACTCTTCTAAAGATCCATTTAAAGCAAGTGTAAATATGTATTTTGATGATCATATTCCTTATTTAAATGTATTGATACTTCCAAAAAATACTAAAACTGTTTATTTGGGAGGAATGATTGATCCAGAAACAAGTTGCGATATTCTTTTAGCTCCTGAAACAGAATTTGAGTTTGTAAGCCAGGAAGATGAACATACTATGCTTTGGAAGTGTGTTAATCAAAAATTTTATGATAATTAATTTTTATTTATTCTTTTTTTTACAAGTCAATAAACCATTATTTTATCCAAAACTTATTTAAATCACTTGTTATCTTAAATAGTAATATTATTAATTGGCGCGTGAATTTATGGATATTTTAATTGCTATTGTATATATTATTTTATTTCTTATATTGATGGTATTTGTTTTTTCTATAGGAATGTTAAAACCATTCATGCCTAAAAAAGAAATAGCACTTGTTCTTGTTGTTGCTTTTATTATAGGTTCTATTGGTGGAGCATTTTTCCTAGAACCATTGTATCAGGAATTTCCAGCATTTGCTGGGGAATTTGAGAAGAATGTTCCAGGAAATGAAGAAACATTGTATTTGGATTTATCTTCTGCTACCAATATAGGAGATTTAAAACAAAATTTGTCTCAAATTGATGGTTTTAAATCATTTAATGAAACTGGAATTACTTTTTTCATGTGGAGTTTTAATGATCAAGAATTAGCCTATTTTAATGATGTAATAGGTAATATTGATTCTCATTATGGAAATTACACTGTTGATCCTTCGGGTAAAATTAATATTAATTTAGAACCTGGTTACAACTCTAATTCAGCTTTACAATCATTTTCTAATTGGTATAAGTTAGTTTATGGAGATTCTATTGCATATGCTCAGATTCATGCTAAATTAGTTGTTTCATCTTCTTCTTTAGATAAATTTGAAAATGCATTATTGGAAAGAGGTATTGTTGCAAATCATATTGATGGGCCAGTACAGAATGTTATTAATCAAACTAATAGTTCTATGTTGTCTTATAATCAATTTGTAGCAGTTTCTGGTGTTGTTGGAGTAATTGTTTCTATTATTGGAATCTACTTTGACAATGTTATTGTAGGTTGGAGAAAATTTAAAAAATTCATTAAAAGGTAGTATTTGATGAATGTTGCAGTTTTATTTTCTGGAGGGAAAGATAGTACTATGGCATTGTATAATGCTTTAGAATCTGGTGAAAATGTTAAATATCTTCTTTCCATGAAATCTATTAATGATGAATCTTATATGTTCCATGTTCCAAATATTCATATAACTGATTTACTTGCAGAAGCTTTGGAAATTCCAATTATTACAGTTGAAACTCAAGGAATTAAGGAAGAAGAACTTGAAGATTTAAAAAAAGCATTTGAAAAACTTAAAAAATTAAATGTGGAAGCTGTTTATACAGGTGCACTTTATTCAACTTATCAAAAATCAAGAATTGAAAAATTAGGTGATGAAGTAGGCCTTAAAATAGTATCTCCTTATTGGCATGTGGATGAACTTGAATACATGAAAAAAATTCTTTCTTTAGGTTTTGAAGTTATTATTAGTGGAGTTTCTGCTTATGGTTTAGATGAATCATGGTTAGGTAGAAAAATAGATGATAAAGCTATTGATGAATTAGTGGAAATCAATAAAAAAATTGGTATTAATTTAGCTTTTGAAGGTGGTGAAGCAGAAACATTAGCTATTGATGGTCCAATTTTTAAAAAAAGAATTAAAATTTTAAAAGATATAAAACAATGGCATTTAGATAGTGGTGTGTATATTATTGAAGAAGCTCAATTAGAAGATAAATGAATTTAAAGGGAAATATTTTCTTTTAAAAATTCATCTATTTCTTTTTCATAGCTTTCTAAATCTTTTTCATTAATAATTATTTTATCAGATAATGAGATTACATTTCCAATTCCAAAGTCTAATTCCATTTTATCTCTTTTTACAAAATCTTCATAATTTTGAGAGTCATCTTCTCTATTTCTCTGTTGTAATCTTTTGAAACGTAAATTAGGATTTGCAAAGATAGATAAAATTATAAAATTATCAAAGTTTTCTTTAAACATTTTCACTTCAAATGGACTTCTAATTCCTTCTACAATGATTGTTGTAGCTAATTTATCTTTAATCATTTGTTTGATTTTTTCAATAGTTAATTGAGCTACAATATATTTTCCATGTTCTTTTCTAAGATTGGTTGCAGTTTCTTTTGAGCTTTCTCCTCTTTTTTTAGCTTCTTCACGTATTATGTCTCCCATACTTACAACTACTGCTCCTTTGTTAGTTGCAATTTCAGATACTAAACTTTTTCCAGATCCAGGTAATCCTGATATTCCCATTATATTCATTGTGTGGTCCTCGTTTTATTTTATTTTAAATAATTTTAATGATTCTTTAAGGTTTTCTTTGTTGTCGAAGTCGTTTATCATGTTTATTAGAAGGTTTTTATCTTGAGTTTTTAAGTCTTTAGCTATTTGTGTCATGAAAGGAAATGCACGTATAACATTGTCAACAATTGAAATGTCTGAAGTTTTTGAAGTTCTAGATAAAGGGTTTAAATCAATAGTTATTGTTTTTTTACCAGTTTTACTTAGAATTTCTGCTCTATCTCCGTCTTCTAAAGGTACGAGTACAGTATCTGCAGTGTAAATACCTGTTTTACTAGCTGAAGCTCTTTCATTTTTAATACTTTTTAAGTATTTAATGTCATCATCTTTTGTTCCAAGTATTTGTTCATATCCATGTTTTTTATAGAGTTTAGTTATTTTTTCTACTCTTTCATCAGTTCTGTAAAATAAATTAATTTCAATTTTAGCATTCACTGTTTTTGCAAATTCAATTACTTCATCAATAGCTAATGCAGTTGTATTTCCATTCACGGATATGACTGGATTTTCAGATAGTAATATTGTAGCTACTGCTACATACATTGCTCTTTTAGCAGGGAATACAGTTCTTTCACCAAGAAGATAATCAAAGGCTTCTCCTCTGCCATGCGCAATCATTGCAGAATCAGCTAAATATCCTTCTTTTTGTGCTTTAACTATTTTATCTCTTAAAACTAATGATTCATAACGTGGATGTGATTTAGGTATCATGTGTAATCCTCTTTATTTTAAATCTATTTCCATTTGTGCCATATAACCAATTAATGTAGTTGTAATAAGAGTTAGTATAATCATTGAAATTATATGTGTAGGATAATCTTCAATTAATATGTTTTTTTGTCCACGAATTATAAAAAATACAAAATCGCAAATAATGTCTATTAAAATAAAAATTATTCCAATTTTAAATCCTTCAATAACTTCATTTTCATTTATATTTCTAATGTAAAGTATTCCAAAAAAACCAGTTACTATAATGGTGGATATTGGAGCAACAATAGTTATATAGGGTATGTTATTGTTAATCAGTGGGTTAAATAGTATTGTGATTAAGTACACTAAAAACCATATTAAAATTCCATAGATTATACCTATTTTTAGTTTCATTATTGCAACCTATAATAAAAATTTTATTATATTTTATATTAGTTTTAGAATATTATTATAGTTTTCTAAGTATTTTTTTAAAAATAGTATGTTTTGGGGTTATAAAGTAGGTATTTCAACCTACTTTATAAATTTTTACAAGTTTTTTTAGAGAAATGAATTTTAAAATTGGCTGTTTTTTTTATCATGTTTGACTACTAATAATGCTGTTTTTATTAGTAGTCAAATTAATATTATATCGACCTACTATATAAACTTATTTGTATTTTATTAAAATTCAATTATACTTTAATCAATAATATATAGAATAAGCTACTAAATAAATGTAAATGACACCAAAAGAAGAACATGAAAGATATTTATTAGAAGCAATATTATCTAATTCAATATCTTCAGATAATCCATCAAACAAAGCTAAAGAAAAAGCTAGAAAAAATTCTCCATCATATTTTAAAGCATTAAAGGAAAATTTGATGGTAGAATATGAAAATAAAAAATTATTGGATATTGAAGGTAGTAAAATCATCAATACTGATGTAGGTGAAACATTATCTATAGTTAAAAGTGAAAAAATAGATTTTAAATTAGATGAAAATAATTTTAGGAATCAAATGAATTATAATCTTAAATTAATTCCAAGAATAGGTGTTAAAACAGAACAAAACCTAAAAAATGCGGGTTATGAAACAATAGATTCACTTAAAAATCATGATAAATATGGGGATTATGCAAGTAAATTTATAGATAATATTGATGAAATGTCATTTAAAGAAATTGTATCTTTATTAAATAAAAATAAATACGGTAAAAAATGCAGAGATAATTTGATTAAATGTGCAAGTATTCCTGATGTAGAAAACTTTAAATTTATGGATATTGAAACATTAGGTTTATCAAATGTTCCTATTATATTAATTGGAGTGGCTGAAATTAAGAATAATAAAATTATCTCTTCACAATATTTCTTACGTGATATTTATGAAGAACCTTCTGTTTTAGAAGCATATATTTCACATTTAGACGAAGATTCTGTTCATGTAACATTTAACGGAGCAATGTTTGATGTTCCATTTATTAAAAATAGATGTAGATATTATAGAATGAATCCTAATTTAGATTTACCTCACTTGGATTTATTATATTTTGCACGAAACTTATGGAAAAATACTTTACCGAACTGTCAACTTCAAACTATTGAAAAATATATTTTTGGAATTGAAAGAAGTGGTGATGTTCCTGGACAGTACATTCCAGGATATTATCAAACTTACTTGACTGAAAAAAATATAGGTCCTATAGTTCCAATTATTGATCACAATAGACAAGATATTATTTCACTAGCTAATTTTTTAATGAAAATGTATGACATAGTAAATGATAGTTGAAAAAATTTATTTATAAATTAATATAAATAATATCAAATGAGGAATTAAAATGGGATTTTTTGATAGATTTAAAAAAAATAAAAACACTAATAAAAAAGTAAAAAAGGTTGAAAGAAAAAGAAAAGTAATTGAAAAACAACCAGACATTGAAGAATCCCAGTTAGCTCTAAGAGAAATAGCTGTTAACAGTAAGAATAGACATGAAAGGGCACAAGCTACAGATTCAATTACAAATCAATATGTGGCATTGGATATAGCTAAACATGTGACAGATAGGGCTATAAGATTAATAGCAGTAAATAAAATATTAGATGATGATCTTTTATGGGATGCTGCTGAGAATGCTGAATTTTATGATGTTCGAAGTTTTGCTTATGAAAGATTAGGTGAAAACAATAAATCAATAGCAGAAATTGTTATTAATCAAAAAAAGAACAAACATGTAACTGAAATCTTTGAAAAAATTGAAGATGAAGAAACCTTAAAAAACATATCTATTAATGCAATTGATAAAAAATTTAGAAGATTAGCACTTGAAAAAATTGAAAATGGAGATATATTGAGAGATATTGCTTTTGAAGCTAAAGATAATGAAATTAGAAAAAGAGCAGTTAATAAAGATAATTTTAATAATGAAGATATTCTTCAAGAAGTAGCTATTAAAGATAAGGATGATGTAGTAAGAATAGCTGCTATAAATAAGATTAATAACGAGGATAAATTAGTTGAAATAGCTAAAAATGAAGAAAATACAAAAGTAAGAAATGTTCTTTTAAGTAAAATTGAAAATCCTAAATTATTGGAAAATATTGCACTTACTTCTCAAACAGCAGATATTAGATTAGATTTAGTAAAAAGATTGGATAATGAAAAATTACTTGAAAAAATGGCTTTAGAAGATAAAGATACTATTGTTAGAACAGAAGCTATTAAAAAACTTGATAATGAAGAAATTTTAACTAAAATAGCTAAAACTGAAGTTGATAGACTTGCTCGTCAAAGTGCAGTTAAAAAATTAACTTCTAGTGAAATATTAGTTGAAATAGCTCTTGAAGATAAAGATCAATTTGTAAGAGCACATGCTATTAATAATCCTAATTTAAATGATGAAAATTTATTTGTTAAAATAGTTGTAAATACTTCTTTTAAAGAAACAGCTGATGAAGCTATGGAACATATTAAACAAGAAAAGTCATTTATTGAAATTTTACATAATGCTTATTTAGAAGAAGTTAGAAAAGAAACTTTAAGCCATATTGATGATATTAAAGTTTTAATTGAGATTATCAAGGAAAATAAAGATGTTGAATTTTCATTAAAAGCTTTAAATAAGATTGATGATGAGGAGATTTTACTTAAAATTTATGAGGCAAATATTGCAGAAGAGTTATCTGTTAGAGCTATTTCTAAAATAAAAACACAAAAACCTCTAATTAATTTAATTAAGAATGAAACTTCATGGAGAGTTCGTGAAGCTGCTGTTAAAAATATTTCTAATAAAAAGATTCTTAAAGAAGTTGCAACAAATGATGGAAATGAGTATGTAAGAAATGTTGCAAAAAATAGAATTTAAAAAAGAAAATAAGTAAATATTATTTATTATAAATAAAATTCACTTTCTTTTCTTTTGCTGAAGTTATTTAAGAATTTTGTTTTCATACTTTCAAATAATTCTCCAGTAAAGTATCTTGCATCTTCTGGGCAGGCAAAAATACATGCAGTACATGCACTACAAAGATCAGGGGATGTTTCAGTCGGATCCATGTCAGGTATAGCTCCTTCAGGACATGATGATACACATTCATAACAAAAAATACATGAAGATTCATCACATGTTGGAGTTAAAGGTACCTTTTTATATTCACAGTATGGTTTGTTACCTGGAACTGTGATGTTATTAAATTTTTCTGATTTTAATTTATCTTTACATTGTTCTATAAATTTGTAAAGTTTGTCTAAATCTTTATTATCTGGCCTACCTGTTGCAATATCCGTAATAATTGAATGTTGGCTTATGGTTGCTCCAGTTCCAATTATATTAAATTCATTTTCTTTTAATAACTCATTTAATTCAAGTAGTGCATCTCCAATATTTGCATTTCCATAATTTACAATAGCTATTGTTGGATTATTTTCTCCTTTAAAATTAGTTAATTTGTCTCTTGATGTTTTTGGAAGTCTTCCTGCAAAAATGGGCATTCCTACAATTACTAATGTATTTTTATCAAATTCTTTTGAAATATTTTCGCTAGATTTACTTAATAGATTATATTCTTCTTGCGTACCTTCAAATTTATTAGCTATTTCATCTACAATTTTTCTTGTTGTGTTTGATGGGCTGAAATAGATTTTAGCTATTTTTGTAAATGTTTTCATACTCTCACCTTGTTTTATTAATGATTATTGCTGTTATTTAAATATATTGTTTAAATATTGTTCAATATTTCGCAATATAATTATATTTTGTATAGATTTATTTTATATAAATTATATTATCTAAACAAATTTTTGTTTTAATTTGTTTTTGAATGGATTTGTTTAGTTTGATAAAAAACTTTAAATGATATTACATTACATATATTATATTAATATAATTATGTTAGCACAAGAGGTGAAAATATGGGTAATAAAAAAACAGCTATGGTAGGTACTCCTTGCCAAATTTTAGCTGCTACAAAAATTAATAGATATGAGGAAAAAACTGGTGGTTCTCCTATTGATGTTAAAATAGGTTTGTTTTGTATGGAAAACTTTTCATATCAATATCTTAAAAGATATTTAAAAGATCAAGGTATTGAATTATTTGAAGTTAAAGAGTTTAGAATAGAAAAAGGACAATTTATTGCATACTTAATTGATGGTAATGTGTTTAAGATACCAATAGCTGAAACAGAACCATTTACTCGTAAAAATTGCCATATTTGTACTGATTACACTGCAGATGTTTCAGATATTTCTGTTGGGTCTGTTGGGTCTCCAGAATATCAATCAACTGTTATTGTAAGATCTAAAAAAGGTAAACAAATAATGGATGCTTGTATTGATGGAGGTTATATTGAAGCAGAATCAATTTCTCAAAAAGGACAAGAATTACTTGAAAAAATAGCTAATCGAAAAATTACTAAAAATACAAGAATATATAAAAAAAGAGAAGCTGTTGGAAGACCAGTTTTATCAAAAAGACAAATATCTGAAGATGAATTTTATGATGAATGTGGTAAATGTCAATTTAACAACTTACAAAATGATGTAATTAGTGTTGGATCTTGTGTTTTATGTGGTGCTTGTGAATATGTATGTCCAAATGGAGCTATTCAAATAAATAACAGAAAACCAGTATCTATAAAAGAATGTGAAGAAGACTGCCATGCATGTTACTTTGCATGTCCTAGAACATTTATTAGTGATTCAATTTATCCTACTGATATTGATGAACAACCTTTAGGAAAATATATTGAAATATACTCTGTAAAAGCAGATTCAATCATGGGGCAAGATGGTGGAGTAGTATCAGCTATTTTAGTGTACTTACTTGAAAATAATATTGTAGATGAAGTTTCTGTTGTTGGTGAAGATAAAGATGCACCATGGAGACCTGAATCTTATCTCACTTCTAAAATTCAAGATGTTATTAAAGCTGCTGGAACTAAATATAGTACTACAACAATTGGATTTAAAGCTTTAACAAATAAGAAATAAATTTTCTTATTTCAACTTTTTTTTAAACTATTTATAACATAAAAATATAATTATTTAATGGTGATATGATGGAATTAATGAAAGAGCTTTCTTTAACTCCAGGTGTTTCTGGATCTGAAGAAAAAATATCTAACATTATCAAAAGAGAATTAAAAGATGTTGCTGATTCTATTGAAGAAGATAGTATGGGAAATGTAATAGCTACTAAAAAAGGTGAGAAAAAAGCACCTACTGTCATGTTAGCTTCCCATATGGATGAAATTGGATTGATGGTTAGATATATTGATGATAATGGATATGTTAAATTTTCAACAATTGGTGGAATTAATGACCAAATGTTAATGAATCAATCTGTAATTATTCACAGTAGCATTGGAGAAGATGTTCCTGGTGTTATTGGCTCAAAACCACCTCATGTTACAAAACCTGAAGAAAGAAACAAAGTTATAAAAGCAGATGACATGTTTATTGATATTGGTGCAAAAGACCAAGAAGATGCTGAAAAAATGATTCGTATAGGGGATAAAATAAGTTTCAGAGCTTGGTTTGAAGAATATCCAAATGATTTAATCATGGGTAAAGCATTAGATAATCGTGTTGGATGTTATGTGATGATGGAAGTTTTAAAAAGAGTAAATACAAGAGCTACTGTTTATGGTGTAGGTACTGTACAAGAAGAAGTAGGTCTTAAAGGAGCAAAAACTTCTGCATTTAAATTAAACCCTGACATGGCTATTGCATTAGATGTTACTTTATCTGGAGATCATCCAGGAATTAAACCTGAAGAAGCACCAGTAGTAATGGGTAAAGGTCCAGCTATAATTTTAGCTGATGCAAGTGGAAGAGGAATTCTTACTCAACAATCAATTAAAGATTTACTTATTAAAGCTGGTGATGATAATGGAATAGATTACCAGTTAGAAGTAAGTGATGGAGGAACAACTGACGGTACTGCTATCCACTTAACAAGAGAAGGAATTCCAACTGGAGTTTTATCTGTCCCAACTAGATACATTCACACTACAGTAAGTGTTTGTAGTATGAAAGATGTTGAATCAACTATTCAATTAATTACAAAAGCTATAAATTCTTTGTAGCTTTTTAATATTTTTTTGGAGATTATACAAAATGTTTAAAACTACTGTTACACCAAAATTTGGAGATCTTGATGGTTTAAGACATATTAATAATAATACTTTAGGGAATTGGTTTGAAACAGGAAGAAATGAATTATTTAGAATTTTCACTCCTGATTTAAAAGTTGATTATGAAAACTGGAAATTAATTTTAGTTCATAATGATTATGATTACTTAAAACAGATTTTTTTAGGTAAAGATGTTGAAATAAGAACTCATCTTATAAAAATTGGTAATAGTTCTTTTACATTAGGTCAAGAAGCATGGCAGGATGGCCAGTTAAAAGTTAAAGGAACTTGTGTCCTTGTTCATTTTGATTTTATGGAACAAAAATCAGTTCCAATACCTGATGATATTAGAGTACAACTTGAAAAACATTTAATTTCTATAGATGATTTTGGAAAAGAATAATTATTTAAATCTATCATCAGATTTTTGAGATTTGGCCTTTTTATGGTTATTCTCAAACCAACCTATTTTTAATTCATCAATAGTGTCTTCATATAATTGGGGAACATAAGGTTTTATATCTAATAATGGTGTGTTGTTTAATACATCGATGTTTGATATATGTATAATATTGTCATCAATTTTATCTATTTTTACTATTGAAGAACCGATATGATTTGGTCTTTTGGGGGATCTTGTTGCAAAAATTCCATGTGTATTATTGTCCATAAAAGGTTTTACTTCTAATAAGTAACCTTCAACTTTGTGGAGCAAATAAATTATATTGATGTGGGAAAAATATTGCAAATCCTTTAGACCATTTGCATATTTTTCATCAACTATTATTTTTCCTTTTACTCCTTTTGCACCTGTTGGTTGTATGGGCATACCTTCAACATCTTTAAACTCAGTATGTATAGTACCAATAGATTCCAGTTCAATTTTCATGATTTTTTATTTAATGTTTAATTTATTTAAAATAATCGAATAAAATAATAAAAATCAAAATTCTTTTTGAAATATTTGTAAAAGTAATGTTGTAAGTAATTAATCTTTACTTACAATAATTCAGTTGATTTAATAATGGCTAAAGAATAATCTCCTTTTTTTAAGCCGAGTTCTTCTACTGATTTTTTGGTAATTAAAGTAGTAATTTCACTAAGTTCTTCAACATGAATTTTAACACTAGCAATAAATTCATCTGTTTTAATTTCTGTTATTTTTCTTTTTATTTTATTTTATTTTTAGCGTTAATTTCCATTTTTAAGTATTTATTCTGCATTTGTAAATAATAGTAATACAATTTATTTAGAAAAATTTTGTAGAAAAAATGAATTTAAATGGAAATTAGTGGAGAAATAACAAGATAGATCTAAGGTAATAGCTAATTTATCTGATGAATAGGAAGACCAATAATTAATGAAACAATATTTTTCAATATTTTAATTTTCTCTTTTTTTCATATGTAATACTTTATTACTTAATTTTGTAAACTAATTGTATGAAAAGATTTGAGTTAGGATGGCTGTTGCATCATATCCAAAAATTCCTTGAAGTGCAAAAAATAAGAAAAGCAAGGCTAATACAATAAAAATAAATTTAATATTTTTTATTATTAAGTAAACAGCTGAAAATAAGATTACTAATTTTATTAAAAAAAGTAGGAGGATAAGAATCAACCTCCAGCTAATATAGTTTTAGTTCCATTATCTGAGATTTCTTCTTTTTTAAATTCAACATCAAATTTTACTTTTTCAATTACCTCTTTTAGTGCATTAAGTGTTTCTCCCCTGTGACCACCTAAAACTGCAACTAAAAATAAGCTATCTCCAGTATAAAACTCTCCAACATAATGTATCACTGAAATTTCAAAAACATTGTATTTAATTTTTGCATTTTCCACAATTTCTTCAATATCTTTTAAAGTTTTTTGTTTATCTGGTGTAGTTAATATGAGTTTTTTAAGATTCATATTTTCTTCTTTTCCACGAACAATACCTTCAAAAGTAAATATTGCTCCAGAATAATCTATTTTATTAGCTTTTTTCAAATCATTTATTAAATCAGCCATAGTTATTTTATCTTCTTTTGCTTCAATAACTTTTATAATCATTTTTAATCTCCAATTTCACTTATTTCTTTTATAGATAAATTTTTTAATCTTTCAACACCATTTATTTCATCCATAACATCTGCAGTTGCTTGGGGGACGAGTTCTTGCCAGTTTAAGTCTTCAAGCATTCTTCTTCTAATTTCAGTTCCAGATAAATTCATTCTATCATAAAGTGGAGGATTTCTAACTTCAAATCCTTCTTCATAGAATAATTGTTTAACCAATGAATTTCCAGAATAAACTACTGAAAAAGGAGGTGTCATCATTTTTACATGAGCAACCCATATAGCATTGAAGTTAATATCTTCCATTGGTATGATGTAATATTTACCTGGATTTATATTATTCTCAATTAGTGCTTGGGTTAACATTACTACACGTTCTCCTGCAGTAAAAGGGTCATTTAATTCATGACTTCTTTGAGCACTACCTATTCCAATTATAATTTCATCAACTTCTTCTAATGTTTTTTTAATTACTTCAATATGACCTTTATGAACAGGTTGCATTCTACCAATTAATATTCCTCTAACTTTTTCCATATTTCTCACTTTTTCAAATTATCTAATGTGTAAATTAATTTTTGTGCTGTTTGCTGTTTTTCTTGTATTGAATTTGTAATACAAGTTTCCATTAATAATGTGTTAATTCCTTGGTTAGCTATAGGTTCAGTAACTTTATGTGGACTTGTACCTTCTGTAAAGTTGAAATTTTCAATACTTAAATTTTTAGCTATAATATGTGCATATTCATCTGTTTTTGCACTATTATTTGTAATGGAATAAATGAAATTAGAATACTCATAATTTGGATCAATTTCATGAACATCAACTACAACAAACGGATTGTCTTTTTTGATATTTGGAACAATAAAATCATGAGCTAGATTTTCACCAGCAGGTCTAGTGTCATCACGTGAAGTTAAATTATCTTTTGTAACGACATAATAAATCACGAATTTTTTAGTTAAGTTATTTGTTCCATTTTCACTTGTAATGTTGGCAATTGTTTTATTTATTTCTTGATGGATTTCATGTTCTCTAGGATGAACTCCAAGAATTATTCCAACAGTATCATTAGAAGAATTATTTCCTGCTATAATTTTATAAACAGTTCCATTTTCATTACTTCCAACAGTTGTCATATTATAGCAATTTTCATTGTCATTCTTTTTTTCAGGGTGGCTAATAACAATAGCCGTGTTTATTAGTACAATACCAATTAGAATGATTAAAATTAATTCATACTTTGCTTTTTTATTCATAATTAACAACTATAATATCTTTGTTTAGTATTTTTTTGTTTTCAGTATAATTAAAGTTTTTGTAAAATTATATAAAATAGGTTGAATAATAATTAAATTATAGTAAATTAAAAACTATGGAGCATTATAATGGAAAAAAAGAATATGATAATAATTGCTGCAGTTGTTATTTTAGCTATTGTAGTTGTTGTAGGTTTTATTTTTACTTCTGGAAATTCTAATGAATCTAAAGAAACAACTCCATTTTCTAGTTCATTTATGGCAGGAAAGTTCATAGGAAATGTTTCTCAAGAAAATACTTCTTTAGATTATATGCATGCTTATAAAGATAAAACTCATGATATTGAATATAATATAACTACTTTAGATAATTCATCTGCATTAATGGAAATTTATGAATTCCAAGGTATTGGAAATCCTGAAAAAAGAACTTTTAATGGTCAAGAATGGAATATTTACTTTGGTGAAGCTATGCCTACTGGTGAAAATAATAATTCCAATAGTTCTAATGCTACTATGGGAATTATTATCTGTGAAGTTCAAAAAGAAAATCAGGGATATGTTATTAACATTATCTTTGGAAATAATTCTGATGTTAATTTTACTAAAACAACCTATGGTGAAGCTTACACAGATTATGTAGAACCACTACTTGAATCTATTACTTTAAAACAAAGTAAAGATATTCCATCTGTCGCTGAACAATTCGGATTATCTCAAGATGAATTTAATCAACAAATTGATTTGATACATCAATATGAGGCAGGAAACACTTCTGTATTAAATGGTAGTGCTTAAATGAAAATTACAGTTTTTCATGCAAATGAATGTGATAGGAAGAAATGTACTTCTATTAAAATGGAAAAACTAGGTAAATGTAAATTAGTGTATAATATTAATAAAATACCTGGTGGTGCTGTTGTGTTAAATCCATTTGCACAAAAAGCTGTTTCATATGAAGATTATAGATATGTTCATAGAAGAGGAGTTGTAGGACTTGATTGCTCATGGAATGAAGTATCAAGTTCTAAAAAATTCTTTTCTTTATCTAAATATCATAGATCTCTTCCTTTTTTAATAGCTACTAATCCTGTTAATTATGGGAAACCATGTATTTTATCTACTGTTGAAGCTATTTCTGCTACGTTATATATTACACGTTTTAAAGATGAGGCAAAAGATATTTTAAATGGTTTTAAATGGGGTCATACATTTTTAGAATTAAATCATGATCTTCTAGAAGCTTATAGTGAAGCAGATACTAGTAAAGAAGTTGTCGAAGTTCAAAATGAATTTTTAGAAGTTAATGAATAATTTTTTTCTTTTTTTATTTTTAATTAATCTTCTTAAAACATACTTTTTTTTAAATTTTTAGTTTTCAAATCAAAACTGGAAATAATATTTATAATTTAAATGTTAAAATAAATATTATAATTTTATTTTAAGGATTTTTAATTATGAAACATATGGAAAAACTACTTTGGTGGTTAATCACTGGTAAAAGAGGTGGCATAAATCGAGCTAAAATTATTAAAAAACTTAATGAAAAGCCATGTAATGCTAACCAATTAGCTAGTGAACTTAATTTAGATTATAAAACTATTAAACATCATTTAAAAATATTGGTTGAAAATAATATTGTTTATAATTTAAATGATGGTTATGGTAAATTATATTTTTTAACTGATCATATGGAAAATAATTATCATGAATTTGAAGAAATTTTATCAAAAATAAAATTAGATTAAAAATCTTTAAAGGTAGGAAGTATATGTTTGATTTATTATTAGTTAATCATATTTTGATTGGTATAACAATTATTGTTGGAATAATAAATATATTAATCTTAAAAAAATTAATGGATTTCTACAAAGAAACTTATGTTGAAATTGAGTCTAAATTCACTATGGGTCTTTTATATTTTTCAAGAATATTATTAGCTGGAAATATGTTGGTTATTTTAGCATTAATATGTTCTGTACTTGGAAATATTGAAATCAATGAATTAAGTGGAACTATAGTTTATGTTGCACTTTTATTAATTAGTTCTTCTCAATTAGTAGCTTTCAATATCTTAAAAAAAATTACATTAGATTGATTTGGGTGAGATTTGGGCATAAATTCGGCATAATCATTTAAAATATATTGATAATATTTTCTTTTGTAATTAAAAGGAGATGTTATCATATTTTTTACTTTAATACATGAGTTAAATATTTCAATATTTTATTTAATCAATAATGATTTAAATAATTCTGTTTTAAATGTTATATTTACATATTTGACAAATTTAGGAAATATTGTTGTACTTTTATTAATATGTGTTGTATTATATTTTGCTGGTAAAAATAAAGATAAAAAAGTAGCTTTAATAGCTATTTTGGGATTGGCTATAACAAGTTTATTGGTATCTATAATTAAACCAACTGTTGGAGAATTAAGGCCATTTTTAGTTTTACCACATGTTAATTTACTAGTTCAAGAAAATGGAATGTATTCATTTCCATCTGGACATACTAGTCTAGTATTTACAATAGCTACTATTCTTGGATTATCTTACAAATTTAAAAATGTTAAATTGATTTATATTACATTAGCTATTGCAACTATTGTTGGATTTTCAAGAATTTATTTGGGAGTTCATTATCCAGTAGATGTATTCGGTGGTATTATTGTAGGTGTTTTGTCTGGTTTATTGTCTTTAAAACTCGGTGAAGGTATATTTAAAAAATTAGGTGTGTATAATGGCATTTACTGAAATTTTATCTATGTTTGTTGTTCATATTATTGAAACTTTAGGTTATTTTGGTGTTTTCATCATGATGACTTTGGAAAGTGCATGTATTCCTTTTCCAAGTGAGGTTATAATGCCTTTTGCAGGTTTTGTAGTTCAAGAAGGGAAATTAAGTTTTTTAGGAATTGTAATTATTGGAACTCTTGGAAATATTGTGGGATCTTTAATAGCTTATTATGTAGGTTTAAAAGGAGGAAGACCATTTTTAGAAAAATATGGAAAATATATTTTAATTACCAAAGATAAATTGGATTTGGTTGAAAATATTTTTAATAGATATGGTGTGATAACAGTATTTGTTGGACGTATTTTGCCAGTTATAAGGACATTTATTTCTTTACCTGCAGGAATAGCACGTATGGATATTAAAAAGTTTACAATTTACACAACACTTGGATGTTTTCCATGGACATTAGTTCTTGCATATTTGGGCGTAATATTAGGTCAAAACTGGTCTATTCTCACTAAATATTTTCATATTCTTGATGTATTTTTAGTTATTGCAATTATAAGTTTAATTTTATATTGGACATATAAGTTTAAGAAACAATAAGGGTTTTAACTAAACATTTAAATACTATTAAATTAAGATAATTTATTAATAGTTATGATAATTAAAATTCTTATTTTTGTTTCATAACATATTTTCTTTAATTAAACTTACGTTTTTCATTATTATAAGGAGGAATTATTAATGGCAAGATTTGAAGAAGCAGAAAACAGAATGTTTAATGTTAAAATCTGTTTAAAATGTAATGCTCGTAACCCTGCTGCTGCAACTACTTGTAGAAAATGTGGTTACACAGGTTTAAGGTTCAAAGCAAAAGAACCAAGAGGATAATTCTATTCTCTTTACTTTAATTTCTTTTTTTTATAAAATTTTTCTATTTGAATTAAAGATATACTCTCTTTTTTTATATATAAATATCTAATTTTATTTGAAAAGAGTCTGTAAAATTTTATAGGCTTATTTGATTTTGAATTTTTTTACAGACGAAATTTCGTTTTGATAAAATTTC
>NZ_CAKVFS010000010.1 GCF_934746965.1 uncultured Methanobrevibacter sp.
GTTCCACCACCTACAACATTTGCAATTTCATCTATTTTTTTAATTTTCCACTTATCTGAAAACTCCAAAAACCGTAATTTAGGAACTAATTTTTCTTCACTCATTAAAATCAATCCCTAAAATAATGGTGCTTTTATGCCTAATTCATCACAGTATTTTTTAATTTCTGCATCAACTTCTTTCATTTCTTCAGAAATTTTTTCAAGTTCATTGCAAACTTCATTTAAGTCTACTGGTTCTTCTTCTTCAAATGTATCAACGTAACGTGGAATGTTTAAGTTAAAATCATTCTCTTTAATTTCTTCAAGTGATGCTCTGTGTGAGTATTTGTCTATTTCTTCACGGTTGATGTATGTGTTGACTATTTTATTAATATCTTTTTCACGTAGCCTGTTTTGATTTTTAACTTTTTCAAATTCCTGTGAAGCATCAATAAATAATATGTCTTCGTTTTCTTCACGGCATTTTTTAAATACTAATACGCATGTTGGGATACTTGTTCCGTAGAATAGATTAGATGGCATTCCTATTACTGCATCAAGGTAATTTCTTTCATCAATTAGGAATCTTCTGATTCTTCCTTCTGCTGCTCCTCTAAATAATACTCCGTGAGGTAATACTATTGCCATTGTTCCGTTTTCATCCAAGTGATAAATCATGTGTTCTACAAATGCATAATCTGCTTTTGATTTAGGTGGTAATTTTCCTGCTGCACTGAATCTTTCATCATCTAGGAATTTTTTATCTGAGGACCATTTTGCTGAAAATGGTGGATTTGCTACTATTGCTTCAAATCTCATGTCCATGAATTGTGGTTCTTCTAAACTGTCTCCTTGACGGATTTCAAAGTCATTGAAGTTTACATCGTGAAGAATCATGTTCATTCTAGCTAAGTTGAAAGTTGTTTGGTTTAGTTCCTGACCATAAAAGTCTGTTACTTTTACTTCTTTACTTACACGAAGTAAAAGTGATCCTGAACCACATGTTGGGTCATAAACTGATTTTAACCTATTTTTACCAACTGTTACTAGTTTTGCTAAGATTTTACTTACTTCTTGAGGCGTGTAAAATTCTCCTGCTTTTTTACCTGCATCTGATGCAAATTGGCCTATTAAATATTCATATGCATCTCCAAGAATGTCGTTTTCATCATTTTCAAGTTCAAAATCAATTTCAGACAAGTGTTTTATTATTTCTGCAATTACTTTGTTTTTATCAGACACTTTTCTTCCTAGTTTGGAGGATTGCAGGTCTACATCATCAAAGAGGTTTTCAAAGTCCTGTGCACTTTCTCCACCGATTGAAGAGTCTCCTACTTTTTTAAATGCAGTTTCAACATTTTGAATTAAGTCTTCATCTCCAACTTTTGCTTGGTTAACTAAATTTGAAAAAAGATATTGAGGTTCTATAAAGTACCCTAAATTTTCAATGGCTTCCTCTTTTAAATCATTCTGAAATTCTTCTATTTCATATGCTTGTTCAAAAGTTAAACCATCTTGTTTTAATTCATTTGTTAACCTTAAATCAATTTTTTCAGATAGATATTTGTAGAAAATAAATCCTAAAATGTAATTTTTAAATTCATTTGCATCCATTTTTCCACGTAGTACATCTGCTACTGCCCATAGTTTTGCTTCTAAATTTTGTTGCTTGTCTGACATTTTAATAATTCCTCACTAATTTATCCAATAATGCTTTTTGTGCCTTTTTATTGTTTTCTATTGATTTTAACTTTAATTGAATTTTATCTTCCAGTAATTTCAATAATTTACCATATTTCTTTTGATTTTCATAATCTGGAATTGGCAATTTAACTTCTTGTATATATCTAGTTCTAATATATTTTGCGAATGAACCTTCAATTAACTTATTTAGTTCTCGTCTGAATATGCTACTTTTTAAAAGAAGAACCATGAAATCAGGATCTATATTTTCATGTAATCTTATAATTGCATATCTATC
This sequence comes from uncultured Methanobrevibacter sp., assembly GCF_934746965.1. Taxonomy (NCBI): domain Archaea; kingdom Methanobacteriati; phylum Methanobacteriota; class Methanobacteria; order Methanobacteriales; family Methanobacteriaceae; genus Methanobrevibacter; species uncultured Methanobrevibacter sp. Next base: position 1,963 of record NZ_CAKVFS010000010.1, read on the forward strand.
TGGAATTATTAATCCTTTTTTTGTAATTTTAGTTACTCTAGTTGGATCAAAAAGAGAAACAATAATATCATTTTCTTTTGAAAAGTATTTCTCAAATTTTTCAAGATAAATATTATCTGAAACTGTTCTAGATTCACAGTCAAACTTTAAAAAATCATCAGAGTATGTTTTGTGAATCACAACTTGTGATTCACTATACTCATCATCATATCTGGATAATCTAACTCCTGAAAAAACATCAGCTATCTGAGATAATTTTTTTGTTTCTATTTAGATTCCCCCTGAATTTTTTTATAAAGAACATCTTAACCTCCTAGGTGTGAAACCACAATCAAATCTATCATGATATTCTATTTTAAAATGATGTACTAATGAAAAGCTGTTCATTAAATTGTATGTTGAAGGTTTTTGATTGAATTTACATCCGCATTTCACACGAAGATTACGATATACATCATTGTAAATTTTCCCATAATCTATTATTTTAGTTAATGGAACTTCATCTAATCCATTGTATCTAACTCCATCTACAAACCTTAAATTTTTATTTTTTGTTAATAATAACTTATCATATTCACTTTCAAGTAGAGCATAGGATTTATTATATAATGCTCTTGAAAAATCTCCAAAATCATCTATTCCAAATATTTCCAATATTTTAGCTCGATATCTATTTTCATACTGGAATCCAACTAATGGAAGTTCAGACATTTTATCAAAGTTATTAATGATTTTTAATGTTTGATATAGACTTCCACTATCACGTTCATGGTTGATAAAATAGTTTAATCCAAATTTTACAGCATCATTATCTTCTAGTGATCCAATATTTGATATTTCCTTTCTAAGTATTTCATGTTCTTCCAATACTCTTTCATAGTCTGCAAAGGTTAATGGTTCATATACTTCATATTTTCTGAAGAGATTAAATATATCACTTTCATCAAATACTGTTCTTTTAATTCCATGGCGTATAGTAAGTTCCAATGCATTTTCAGAAATTAAATATTCATGATTATTGTTATAAACCACTAATTTATTATTATACCTATCAAAAGTTATTCCATCGTCGTTTAATTCTTGTATTTTTTGTTGTGTAGTTTGTTTACTCATTTTAATACCTTTTGTTTTTTTATTTAGAAAAAAAACTGCCAGTAAACATGAAAACAAATTTTATATTTTCCATTTTGAATTTCAAAATTAAACAACAGATTTAATAATGTTGAAATAAATAGAATAAAGTGCAATCAATTTACTTGTCATGTTTACATGGCAAGTTTTTTTATTCTTAAATTAATTTTGTCCTATTTTTGTAGGACAAATTATACTTTATACTTTTTAGTATATAAATGTTTTGTCCTAATCAATTAGGACAAAAAATTAAATTAATGCAAATTTATCTACCAAATTAATAATCTTATTTTTCAACAAATCTGCTTTATGTCTACGTTTTAAAAATCCTAAATCTTCATTAAAAGACTTTCTGATCTCATCATCATATAATTTACCACTATATTCATATTCTGCAATAACTTCCCTAGTCTTTTCATCAGATAAATTCTCAGAAGCCACTAAATCACTAATTTCCTTATTTTTTTCTTTTTCAAAGTATTTAGGCAATTCCTCATCAACATCAATAGGTACATCTGACTCAACAATATTTTCATGTATAAACTTATCAATAAGCTCAGCTTTACTTTTAAGATCATGGGAAGCCTGCATTAAATCATGAATTAACCTTACATCTTTCTTAAATGAAGCATCTTTCGGATCTAACTCTTTTAAAAGAGTTAAAATATATGAAACATTAATATTGTCCTGTCTCGTAAGTTCTATTTCAAAATCAATATCATTTAAAATACTTGATTTTTTAGGACTTTCCCTGCGAACATATTTATCATGCAAGTCCAAATATTTGCTTTTATAATCATTTACTTGTTGTTCATCTAAGTTTAAATCATCATAACTAAATTCTGCAAATGTAGTCATGCGATTTAATACTCTAAGAATATTTTTAAAATTCAATACAAATTTTGCTTCATCATTTTCATCTTCCAATAAATCAACATCCTGAACTTCAGGTACAAGATTTAAAAGTCTACTTACACATTTATTGAATTTTTCAACATAATCTTCATAAGGAAGTGTTACAATGTATCCTGAAGCATCCCCATCTGAAAAAAGCCTAATTGCTTCATCTGTACGTTTTTTAAGATTCCTAAAACAAACAATATTTCCCTGTGTTTTTTTAACATCATGCACCCTGTTTGTTCTTGAGAATGCCTGAATTAAACTATGATACTGTAAATTCTTATCAACATACAGTGTATTTAATAAAGGATTATCAAAACCAGTCAAAAACATGTTTACAACTAAAAGAATATCAATCTGTTTATTTTTACTTCTTTTACTTAAATCAACATAATATGAACCAAAATCATCTGTTGAAAAATTAGTTCCAAACATTTCATTATAATCTTCTATATGGCTTCCAAGATTATCTCTAGGATGTTTATTGCCTTCTTCCAAATCTACATTATCCCCATATGAATAGATTGAGGCAATTTTTAAATCTGGACTTTTCTTTTTAAAAATCTTATAATATTTATTTAATACCGGAACTGATGAAACACAAAACATACTTGTAAATTCTTTGTGATATGTTTTATTATCATGATATTTAATAATATAATCAACAATTTTCTCTAATCTTTCTTCAGATTCCATAACTTCCCTTGTATCAATAGCTTCAACTTCAATATCTGTTTTAACTCTACTTTTATATGTTCCTACATAATCTATCGAAAATCCTAAAACATTTTCATCATGAATTGCATCTTTAATTAAATAAGAGTGTAAACATTTTCCGAATAAATCCTGTGTTGTTCTTGAGTTATTTGCATTTTCTGCAAAAATTGGAGTTCCTGTAAAACCATAACAGCAAATATTGTTAAAAAAATTAGTTATATCTTTATGCATGTCTCCAAATTGGGATCTGTGACATTCATCAAACATTAAAACCATAGAAAGATCTTTATAGTTTTCCAATTGTTTTGCCTTACCTTTTACAGCACGATGCAATTTTTGTATTGTTGTGATTATAAGTTTATTTTGACCTTTTAATTGCTTAATAAGTGCTTTTGTATTGTCAGTACCATCTACTGCACCTGCTGAAAAACTATTAAACTCTTTAGTTGTTTGATAATCCAAATCATTTCTATCTACAACAAACATTACTTTGTCAATATCATCTCTTCCAGCTAATATTTGACAAGCTTTAAATGAAGTTAAAGTTTTTCCAGAACCTGTAGTGTGCCATACATATCCATTGGTTTTATTTGAAACACTTTCAAGAATAGATTCAACTGCATAATACTGATATGCTCTTAAAACCATTAATGATTTTCTTGTTTCATTTAAAACTATGTACTGTGAAATCATTTTAGACAGATGGCATTTTTCTAAAAATGTATCTGCAAACTCTTCCAAGTTATTAATATTCTTATTATCCTTATCTTTCCAGAAAAAGGTAAAATTATAGTTTAATTCTTGATTATTTGAGAAAAATTTAGTATTAACACCATTAGATATTACAAAAATCTGAACATAATTAAATAAATTATGGAATGAATGTAATTGGTATCTTTGAATTTGTTTAAATGCTTGTTTTAATTCTACACCACGTTTTTTAAGTTCTATTTGAACTAAAGGCAAACCATTAATAAGAATAGTTACATCATACCTGTTTTCATGTTTTCCTTTCATTGTAATTTGGTTTGTAACCTGAAAAATATTTTTACACCATTCTTTCTTATTTAAAAATTTAACATAGAATGTTCCTTCTTCACGAGAAAGTTCATATTGATCTCTAAGCTTTTTAGCTTTTTCAAAAATAGAACCTCCCTGTAAATGAATAAGAATCTTTTTAAATTCATCATCATTAAAAGTAGTATTATTAAATTTTTCCAACTGCTTTTTAAAATTAGATTCCAAGTCTGTTTCATCTTTAATTAAAACTCTATCATAACCACCATCAACTAAAGTTTTAATTAAATTATTTTCTAAAGCAGCTTCACTTTGACTAGCCATAATATCACAACAATATTTAAATCATTTAGAATATTTGTTGTGCTAATTATATACAAGTTACTATTAAAAAAAAAGAAAATGGATTAAATTAATCCAAAATATCATTCATGTGTTCTACTCTTTTATTAACAAGTTCTGTAGTTCCCACATCACTTCTATGGTAAACATTACCTTTTATGCAATCACATGCTTTTTCAGCTATTTTTTCAGCTTCTTCAATACTGTCTCCACTAGCTACAATACCTAATGCTCTGGAAGTTGAAAGGTGTATTCCATCATCTTCTAAACCTACTGCTGCATAAAATACTTTAGCTCCTAATTCTTCAATAGCTTTTTCATCAACTTCAATGAGTTCTCCACCGTGAGAAGTTTCCGGATATCCTTCAGGAACTATATATTTACATACACTAGCTTTATCGTTGAATTCTACAGTATCTAAGTTACCATCAACTATAGCTTGACATACATCAGCTAATGGTGTTTTAAGTAATGGTAGAACATTCATAGCTTCAGGATCTCCAAATCTTGCATTGTATTCAATTAATTTAGGTCCATCTGCAGTTAACATAAATTGTCCGTAAAGAATACCTTTATATGGTTCAGCTTCTTTTGCAATAGCTTCTAAAGTAGCTTCCATTATTTTTACTGCAGCATCATAATTTTCCTGAGATAAAAATGGTAATAATCCTCCTTTATCAGAGTAAGAACCCATACCTCCAGTAATTGCACCTACATCTCCTTCAAAAGCATGAGGATGGTCTTGCGCTGCAGGCATTGGTGCTAAGTGTGTTCCATCACAGAAAGCTTGAATTGTAAATTCTTCACCGATTAATCTTTCTTCAATGATAACTTGAGTAAATCCGCCCATTGCATTGTCGATTACTTCTTTTGAATATTCTTTAGCTTCATTATTGTCTTTTAAGTGGTCACCTACAATTTTAACTCCTTTTCCACCAGTTAATCCCACAGGTTTTACTACAACATCTCTATCAAAGTCATCTAGAAATGCAGAGACGTCTTCATAATTATCAAATACTTTATAGACAAGTGATCCTTCAATATTATAATCTTCAAATAGTTTTCTCATAAAAGATTTATCTGTTTCTATTCTTGCTGCACTTTGAGATGGTCCAACACATTTAATTCCATTTTTTTCAAGTTCATCAACAATTCCTTTACCTAAAGGAGCTTCCGGACCTATAAATGCTATGTCAATATTATTATCTACAGCAAACTTGGCTACTTTTTCTATTTCTCCTTCATCACCTTGTGCAAATTCAGCTATTTTTGAAATACCTGGATTTACCTTACTCATATAACAATATAATTCAACGTCATTTTTAAGTGCATCAGCTATTGCATGTTCACGAGCACCAGTTCCAACTACTAAGACCTTCATTAACAATTCTCCAATTTTTATATATTATATATTTATATAAATTGACATTAAAATATATTACCTATATTTTAAAGGAGAAATCTAATGGAATTAAACAATAACATGAAAGAGATTACAGGTGACCCTAAGAAAGCTGTTAAAAAACTGGCATACCCCATTATAATAAGTATGCTTCTCATAATGAGTAATAATTTAATTGACAGTATATGGGTTGCAGGATTAGGTCCTGACCAATTAGCAGCTATTGGTTTTGTAACACCATTATTTCTTATTTTAGTTGGAATTGGAACTGGTATTGGAGCAGGTGTAAATTCCTTGATTTCTCGTTATATAGGTAGTAAAAATCAGCTAAAAGCAAATGATGCAGCAATTCAATCTGTAGTTTTGGGAATAATAGTATCCATAATAGTTACAATTATTTTTGTAGCAATTTTAGAACCTACTTTATATATTATGGGTGCTAAAGAGGTAATTAACTATGCTTTAGCTTACGGAGAGCCTCTTTTCATATTTGCAATTATTACAATACTTCCTGTAGCTTATGCCGGAATTTTCAGAGCAGAAGGAGATATTAAAAGAGCTACATTACCTATGTGTATTTCAGCTATTTTAAACATGATTTTAGATCCTATTTTTATTTATACTCTAAATTTAGGAATAGCTGGTGCTGCAATAGCTACTTTACTTAGTATTCTAGTTGAATTACTCTTAATACTTTATTGGATGTTTATTAAAAAAGACACCTACTTCCAATACACATTTAAAAACTTTAAAATAAATTTTGGAATGTATAAAGAGATTTTAAATGTTGGAATTCCAGCAGGTCTTGAAGAACTTTTAATGGCTGTTGTTGCAATTATAGTTAACATTATTCTTGAAATAACTGGAGGAACAAATGCTGTAGCTACTTATACTATTGTAATGAGATTAGTGAGTATTGCTATAATGCCGACTATTGGAATTGCAACTTCAACAATTACTGTTGTTGGAATAGCTTATGGAGCAAGAAATTATAAAAATATTAAAATAGCTACAAGATATTCAATTAAATTAGGACTTATATTTTCAATTGTTACTTCATTAATATTTATTGTATTTTCTAATCAGATTGCATATCTATTTTCATATTCATCAAACAGCAGTTCTCTTGCACCAACAATCAGTTATATTTTAAACTTTGTCTGGCTTTTCATAATTCCAGTAGCCTTTGGTGCAACAGCAAGTTATGCATTCCAGGGAATGGGTAAAGGATTAACAAGTTTTGTTTTAACAATGCAAAGAGAAGCTATTTTAGTGATTTTATTTACATTTGTACTTGGAATAAGTTTAGCTTTAGGTGTTCGTGGTGTTTATTACGGAGTAGTTATTGGTAATGCTATCGGATCTGCTGTAGGTCTTTTTGCTATTGAAAGGTTTATTAAAAAACTTTTAAAATAATTATTTGACCTCATTTTCTTTTTTTATAATTGTATAAAATCCAAAAGTTTATATACCAACAATTGCATATGCAAGAGTAATACTTGCATGTGCAAGAATTGAGGTGAAACATGACAGAAAATTCAAATGTAGAATTAATAAGAGGAGACCCAAAAAAAGCTATAAACAAATTAGCTTACCCAATTATTGGTAGTTTACTTTTAGTAATGTTAAATAACATAATTGACAGTATATGGGTTGCAGGACTAGGTGCAGACCCATTAGCTGCAATAGGATATATTACTCCACTATTTATGATTTTAGTAGGAGTAGGAAACGGTATTGGAGCCGGTGCAAATTCACTTATCTCAAGATATATTGGAGCTCAAGACAAAAATAAAGCAGACAAAGCAACAGCACATTCATTAATATTAAGTATTATAATATCAATCGGATTCATGGTACTTTTCCTTATAATTTTAGACCCAATATTAAAAATAATGGGAGCTAGCGAAGTATTAAGTTATTGTAAACAATATGGTGTTGTACTATTTATCTGGACCTTTGCATTAGTAATACCATCAATTATTGGAGGAATATTTAGAGCTGAAGGAGATGTAAATAGAGCAACAATCCCTCTTGCAGTTACAGCTATTGCAAATATGATTTTAGATCCAATATTTATATACACATTAGGACAAGGAATCGCAGGTGCAGCTATGGCAACAGGAATAGCTGGATTTATCGGTCTTTTAATGCAAATCTACTGGATATACATTAAAAAAGACACCTATCTTTCATATTCTCTTAAAAACTTTAAAAATAACATGAAAATGTATTTAGATATATTATCCGTAGGAATTCCAGCTAGTTTAGAACAACTTATTATGTCTGTATTAGCTATTGTTATTAATTTTTTATTAACTATTGTATCTGGAACAACAGCAGTTGCAGTATATACTGCAGGCTGGAGAATTATCTCAGTTGGAATCATACCTGCAGTAGGAGTAGGAACAGCAGCAGTTACAGTAGCTGGAGTAGCTTATGGTGCTCGTAATTATGATAAAATAAAAACAACAGTAAGATATGCTGTTAAAATTGGATTTATTGTTTCATTAATTACATGCTTATTAATTCATTTCTTTGCTGGTCAAATTGCATACATATTCTCATATTCATCAACTAGTGCTGCATTAGCACCATTAATCACTGATTTCTTAAAAATAATGTGTTTATTTGTATTGTTTGTTCCATTTGGTGCAACTGCCGGAAGTGTATTCCAAGGACTTGGAAAAGGAACTATTTCCCTTGTATTAACAACATTCAGAGAATTAATATTAGTTTTAATATTTGCATGCCTATTAGGATTAGTATTTAATATGGGTGAAATTGGAGTATATACTGGAATGCTTATAGGAGGACTTATTGGTTCTATAATAGCCTATGGAATTATTGAAATTTATGTTAAACGTTTAATCAAGAGGAATCAAAATGGGAATTGAAGATGAAAAAGATATTCCTACAATTCCCCTTATTGGAACAATACACCGGAAATATGGAATATTCATAAATAATAAAATGAAAGAGTATAATTTAAGTTTTGGACAATATCCTCTTTTAATAAGACTTTATAAAGAAGAATCCTCCACACAACAAAAACTAGCTACAGTTTTTCAAATTAATGAAAGTACAGTGACAAGAGCATTAAACAAATTAGAAGAAAAAGAATACATTGAAAAACATCCCGATTATGAAAATAAAAGAAAAAATTATGTTAAAATCACCCCGAAAGGTGCTAAAATAGCCGAAAAGGTTATGGACTATGATAAAAAATGGGATGAAATATGTGCTGAAAACTTAAGTGATGAAGAATTTGAAGAATTTAAAAATACTCTTAAAAAAATATATTCAGCAGTTATAAAAAGAGAAGAAAAATGAGATTAAACTCATTTTTACATTTTTTCTGGAGCTGGAACTCCTAAAATGTCTAATGCATTTTTTAAGGTAGTTTTAGCTCTATCTACTAAAATAAGTCTTGTATCTTCTACATCTGAACCAATAACTTGTTCGGATTTATAGAATTTATTAAATGCACTAGCTAAGTCTTGACAATATTGTGTAATATTGTGAATCCTTTTTTTGTTAGCACAGTCTTCAATAACTTGTGGGAATTTAGCTATTATCCTAATTAAATCTTTTTCATCATCATTAGGTACCCATTCATCAGATATTTCTAAAGAAGAGACATCTTTAGTTGATTTTTTAAGTAATTTACATGCTCTTGCATGAGCATACTGAATTGAAGCACAACCTCTCTCAAAGCTTAATGCTTCATCCCATTTAAAGGTCAAATGTTTTTCTGGAGATAATTTAGCTATAAAGAATCTGATAGCTCCCACACCAATATCTTCAGCCATTGGTGCAATTTCTTCATCAGTTAAATCAGGGTTTCTAGATTTGATTTCACTAGCTGCTCTTTTTACAGCTTCATCAACTAATTCATCTACAGAGATAAATACTCCTTTTCTTGTAGACATTGATCCTTCTGGAAGAGTGATAAATTCATAAAAGATTACTTCAGGAGGAATTTCCCTTAATATTTCCTTAAAGATTACATTAATTTGTTGAGCTGCTAATTTGTGGTCTGAACCTAAAATATCTAAAACCACATCACCTTGAGTAGCTTTGTATCTATGGTAAGCTAAATCTCTTGTTGAGTAAAGTGAAGTTCCATCAGATCTTCTAAGTACAAATTCTTTTTCAATTTGGAAACAGGTTAAATCAATGTATGTTACATCTCCATAAGAGACAAATCCTTCATGGTCAAAGTAATCAACCATTTTATCTACTTCACCACTTCTTACAAACTGACCTTCCCATACAAAGTCATCATGGTCAATATTAATTCTATGAAGTGTTTCCTTAATTCCTAAAAGACAACTTTCAACTACTTCTTCAAAAATCTTATTTAACTCAGGTTCTGCTCCACCTTCATATCTTTCAATTAGATTATCTACATGTGAAACCAAACTTTCATCTTCATTTAATTTTTGATTAGCTTTAAAGTACAATTTCCCAATTTTATGGTCAATTTTGTCTCCTTCCTGATCTTCAATTTTTAAACCAAGTTCAGTAATTCCAAATACAATAATAGCTATCTGTCTACCCATATCATTTACATAATACTGTGTTTCAACATCCCTACCTGCTAACTTTAAAAGACGATTTAAAGAATCACCAAAAATAGAATTTCTTACATGTCCAATATGTAAAGGTCCATTTGGATTAGCAGAAGTATGTTCCAATATTATTTTTTCACCTACTTCTGGAAGCTGACCATAATCATCTCCCACATACTCTAAAAGTTTTTTAGAAAAAGTTGAGTAATCAATGAAAAAATTGACATAAGGACCAATAGCTTCCACTTTTTCAAAAATTTCAGGAATTTCAAGTTTTTCCACAATTTCAGAAGCTATAATATTTGGAGCTTTTCTTAATTTTTTAGCAAGAGAAAATGCAATAGTACTAGCTAAATCCCCCATATCTGGATTTGGAGGAAACTCTAATCTAAAATTTTTCTCATCTTCAACTTGGAAATTCTCCAAAGGAACATCAACATCAAATTTTTCCAAAGCATCACTTATAGCATTAATTGCTTGTTTTTCTATTTCAAAATACATTAACTCACCTTTAAATTACAAACCTCTTAACCAAAGAGAAATATTTCCAATATATGGAATAACAATAGGATGACCATCCCAGGTTAAAACCCTTTCATTTATTTGATCTGCTGTTGCATAATATGGGTCAGGATGACTATTATGGTCTCCTTTAATCATATAATACGTTGTTCCATTAATTTGGGTAATATTAATTACTCTATGAATTACAGGTTCACTATACCATGTTGCATTATAAACAACTATATCTCCTACCTGTACATCATTTGGATCAAATTCATGAATTCCTAAAAAATCAGCCTTTTCAACAGCTACAATATCTCCCCTGTAAAAAACAGGTTCCATACTTCCAGAAACAACTACATTTAAGTGTTGTGCAGCTACTAAAACTACTGCAAGAATAACGATGTAAGATATGATTTCTTTATAATCTGTCACGCTAACACCTTAATAGTTAATTATATATTAATAATTATAAATAAGTTAGCTAAATTTTCAATTAAATAAAAAAAAATAGTTGAAGATAATATCATGGAGATATTATCCTTTTTTCTTAAAAGCTACTTCCAAAGCTATTTCAATAGCTTCAGCAGTTTGTGTTAAATCTTCCATACTATGAGCGCTTGAAATAAAGTTACATTCAAATTGGCTTGGTGGAATAAATACTCCTTCTTTTAATAATGCTCTAAAGTATCTTAAGAATCTTTTCGCATCAGAATTATGTGCATCTTCATTATCATAAACTGGAGCTGGATTGAAATATATTTGGAACATAGACCCGCAACCTACAGGAGTAATATTATAACCTTGCTCATCAATAACTGACTGAATATTACTTCTTAAAAAGTTACCTTTTCTTTCTAAATCCTTATAAAATTGATTATCCAATTGTTTTAAGGTGGAAATTCCTGCCTGAACAGATATAGGATTTCCACTAAATGTACCTGCCTGATAAACTGGACCATTAGGTGCAATTAACTCCATTATTTCCTTTTTACCTGCAAAAGCACCCATTGGTAAACCTCCACCTACAATTTTACCCATTGTAGTTAAATCAGGAGTTACACCATAATATTCTTGAGCTCCACCTCTAGCTAATCTAAAACCAGTGATAACTTCATCAAATATTAATACAATACCATTTTCTTCTGTAATCTCTCTTACAAACTCTAAAAATCCCTCTTTAGGTTCAATGCAACCAATATTACCCATAACCACTTCCATAATAAGACAAGCTATATTATCACCTTCCCTTTTAATCAAATCAGCTAATGCTTCTTCATTATTAAAAGGAACAGAATAAGTATTTTTAGCTGTATCAAGAGGAATCCCATTAGTATCTGGAATGCAAGGTTGACCTGGCTCTCCTTTAACTAAAGTATAATCATGAGCTCCATGATATGCACCATCAAATTTAATAATTTTATCTTTACCAGTAAAACCACGAGCTAATCTAATAGCACTCATAGTAGCTTCCCCACCACTATTTACAAATCTAACCATTTCAGCACTAGGTATTCTATCAACAACTTCTTTTGCCAAAATAATTTCATTTTCAGTTGGAGCACCATAAGCAGACCCAATAGTTAATTGATTAGACACTTCCCTAACTACTTTAGGATCTGCATGTCCAAGTATTAAAGGACCATAAGCTAAACAATGGTCAATATACTTATTTCCATCAACATCATATATTTTTGAACCACTAGCTTTTTCAACAAAAAATGGATATGGTTCAAATGCACGAACTGGAGAACTAACTCCACCAGGTATGAATTTTTTAGATTCTTGGAATAAATCTTTAGAAGACATATTATCACATTATAAATTTTGAATTAAAGAATTTACACAAGCTACAGCTATTGGTGTTCCACCTTTAGGACCTTCAACAATAATATTTGGAATATTTGAATTTCTTAAAGCTTCTTTTGAATCTGCAGCACCTACAAAACCAACAGGAACTCCAACAATTGCTTTAAGATTCATTTGACCTTTTTCATATAAATCCATAGCTTCAAAAACAGCAGTTGGAGCATTACCAGAAACAACAATTCCTTCAAAATCATTTTGAGCAGCATACCTCATAGCTGCTGCAGCTCTGGTAATCTGATTCTCTTTAGCTATTTTTTTAACTTCTTCATTTTTAATAAAACATTCAACATTTCCCTCATATTGAGTTATACCATATTTAACCATGTTAATATCAGTTAAAATTGTTTCTTTATTTCTTAAAGAAGCCATAGCTGCTTCAACAAAATCAGCACTCATATGTACAAGTTCAGCATATTCTGGATCCGCAGTAGAGTGAACAATACGTTCAACAATATCTCTTTCAGCAGGAGCCAAATCTTTAATGTCATCACCAATAAGACTACGAATAATTTCCCTACTTTTAGTAGCTATATCATAACCTTGTTTAGTTGATGCACCCATAAACATCTGATTTTTCATAATATAATATATATTGTTAGGATATTTATAATTTATAAAAATAGACATATTGTTAAAAAAAAGTTTTTATTGTTTAATAATACCAAATAACATCAAATTATCTAATTTCACCAATAAACAGACCTTCTCATAAATTTATCATAATGATTATTTTAAATACTTTGTTTTATAAGATTATTTTCACTTTAAAATATTTAATTAACTGTTATTTTTTATATAACTTATTTAAAATTGCAATATAATTAAATGAAAAGTTTTAAATACATTTTAACGAATATAAAGTATTACAAAAATTTTTTAAGAAAGTGATAATTATGGTTGTTCAACATCTGGATAAAATTCTTAAAGGTATTGCTAAAGAAGATGCATTTAGTTTAATCAATAAAATACCTTTAGAAATGCTTAATATTACTCCAGACCAATTACAAACAAAAACTATTATATGTAACCCAACAGAATTGTTAGAAATAAATCCTAAATTATACCATGCAGATTTTATCATGGAATTAGATCATGTAATTTTAATAACAGAATTTCAATCAACTTACATAGACCTACATGATAAACGACAATTTAGATTATATACAGCACTTAAAGACAAAGATCGTACAAATAACAAGCCAATGTATTTGATTGTTTTTAGCACTGTAGAAAAAACTAAAATAATAGATTATAAAATCAATGATACCTGCAGCTTCAAAATATTAGTAATCTCTCTAAAAAATCATGATGCTGAGGAAGCTATAAATATTATTGAAACTAAAATAAAAAACAACCAAAAAATAAACCAAACCGAATTAATAAACCTTGCATTATCACCATTAATGAGTTTTGAAGGCACAATAGAAGAACAGCTAGAAAAAACTGTGAAAACACTAAATAAACTAATAAATTCAATAAATCGTAGCTCAGAATTTGTATTTGGCATAACTTGGCTATTAATAGATAAATTTATTGAAAATGAAAACACACGAAAAAGATTATGCAACTTATTAAGTGATAATATGAGATTAATAGAAGAATTTGGTCAATCCAAATTTGAAGATGGAATGGAAAAAGGAATAGAGAAAGGAATAAGAAAAGGAAAAAAGGAGGGAAAAGCAGAAGGTAAAATGGAAGGAATAATAGAAGGTATGATAAAAGGAGAAAAAAGAGGAGAAGAAAAAGGAATAATAAAAGGAGAAAAAAGAGGAATAAAAAAAGGTAAAGAACAATCACAAATAGAAATAGCTAAAGAATTACTAAAAGCAAATATTCCAATAAACACCATCTCACACGCAACCAAGATACCCAAAAACCAATTAAAAACACTATACGGGAAATAAGTGATAATATGAATGACATATTATACGAAGACCAAAGATTTAAAGAAGGATTTAGAATAGGATATAAAAAAGGATTCTACGAAGGATTCCAAAAAGGAATAACAGAAGGTGAAAAAGAAGGAATAATAACTGGTGCAGAACAGGGAAGGGAACAAAAAAGTATTAAAATAGCTAAAACATTGATAAAAGAAGAAAAAATGAATTTATATGACATATCTTATGTAACTGATGTTGGAATAGAGACATTAAGCGAAATAAAAGAATCATTGAAAAAATGATTCACTTTTTTATTTTTTTAGATGCAGATAATCCTGCTAAATAACCTGTAGAAAATGCAATTTTAAGATTATATCCTCCAGTAGGACCAACAGGTTCTAAGATCTCACCAGCAAAATATAAATCTTCCATTATAGTGGATTCCATAGTTTTAGGATTAACATTATCAATAGCTATTCCTCCTAAAGTAACATGACTTAAATCCTTATTAAATCCAATGATTTCAAATTTAAAATTTTTTAAGGATTCCACTAGTTTATTTTTTTGTTTTTTATTAATTCTACTTAATTGAGTTTCACCATCAATTCCAGCTTCTTCTAAAAAGAAGGGAATAAAATTATTAGTTAAAAAGTACTTTAAATAGTTTTTAATATATGTTTTTCCTTTATCCTGGAAATCATTAGTGAATTTAAATCTAAGTTCATCCTGATTAAAATTAGGACATAAATCAATAGCTAATGATTCATTTAATTTTACATCAGCATCTTTTAAAATATTATAATCAGCATTTCTTGAAATTTCCGTACTTATATTTAGAATTCCTGGTCCAGTTAATCCAACATGACTTATTAATACATCTCCAGAAATTTTAAAGTGTTTATATTTTATAATAACCTCATATAACGTAATCCCTGCTATATCAGATAAATCTTTTTTAGTTACTAACGGAACCAGAGCATATTTAATATTAGTAAGAGGATTATCTGTTAATAAATAACCATCTCCAGTAGAACCAGTTTTTGAAAATGTAGCTCCACCAGTAGCAATTATTACTTTTTTAGCTATTATATCATTATTTATTATAAAATTTCCATCTTTTTTAATATCTGAAACATTATAATTATATTTTATAGTTATATCACTTAAATAATCTTTTAAGATATTTAATACATCCAAAGATTTTTCAGTTTCTGGAAATATTCGATTATTATCTTCAGTTATAAAATCAAGGCCTTTATTCCTAAATAAGTCCAGTAGCATTTCATTTGTAAAAGTGTAAAAAGAGTGTTTTAAAAAGTTTTTATCATGAAAAGAATTTAATAGCTTTTTAATTGGTTTTCCATTAGTTATATTGCATCTTCCACCACCAGTTATAAGAAGTTTTTTTCCTAATGATGAATTTTTTTCAAGCAATACAACATTTAAATCACTGGAAATAGCTATTGCAGCCATTATTCCAGCAGGACCTCCACCAATTATAGCTATATCAAATTCTTCCATATTAATCAGATTTTTTTAAGGAGTTAATCTATGTCTGTCTCTTGGGAAGAGAACTGTTTCACGAATGTTTTCAACTCCAGTAAGTACCATAGCTAACCTATCAGCACCTACACCCCAACCTGCATGAGGTGGCATTCCATATTCGAAAGCTTTTAAGTAACTACCAAATGAAGCTACATTTAATCCTTTTTCTTCTATTTGTTTTACTAAAACATCGTATTGATGAACACGAGTAGCTCCAGAGGATAATTCTAAGTTATTATACATTAAATCAAAAGCTTGAGCTTTAGTAGGATCTTTAGAATTAGGCATTACATAAAATGGTTTAATTTCAGAAGGCCATTCAGTTAAGAAGTAGAATCCTCCCATTGCATCACCTAATGCTTTTTCTCCTGCACGGGATAAATCTTCACCCCAACTCATTTCAACATCTCTAGAATTTACAATATCTACTGCTTCATCATAAGTTACAACAGGGAAAGGTCCATCAGGAATAGGCATTTCATGTTCTAATATGTTTAATTCTTCTTTACAATCTTCATTAACATCAATAATAACTTGTTCAATCATATTATTGAGTATTTTCATGACATCAACATCATCCATGAAAGAAGCTTCTGCATCTATAGAAACAGCTTCATTTAAATGTCTTAAAGTATCATGTTCTTCAGCTCTGAAAATTTGACCTATTTCAAATACTTTATCCATTCCACTAGACATCATCATTTGTTTATATAATTGTGGAGATTGACCTAAGAATGCTTCTTTTTCGAAATATGTTATTGGGAAAAGCTCTGTTCCTCCTTCAGTAGCAGAAGCTACAAGTTTTGGAGTGTTAATTTCCATGAATCCATTTTCATAGAAGAAATCCCTTACAGTATGGAACATCCTATTTTTAATTTTGAAAATAGCACTAACATTTTCTCTTCTTAAATCAATGAATCTAGAATCAAGCCTGGTATCAATTTCAGCTTTAACTTTATCAGTAGGATCCATTGGAAGTGGTTGATTAGCTAAGTTTAAAAGATTAATTTCTTTAGGAATAATTTCAACACCATTAGGTGCTTTAGGTGCTTCTTGAACAGTACCTTTAATAGCTACAACAGACTCTTTCCTAAGTTTTCTAAGATCTTCAAGCATTTCTGCATCTACTTTTTTACTAGGTGCGGTAATTTGTACTCTACCTTCCCTGTCTCTAATAATAACAAAGATGATTCCACCTAAATCACGGATTTCATGTACCCAACCCATGACGACAACATCTTGTCCAGTTAATTCAGGAGTAACATTTTTAGTATAATTTGTTCTTCTCCATTCATTTAATAAACCTTGCATTAGTTCACCTCTAGGTTTTTTAAAAAAAATAATTATAATAAAATTAAATTTTCATTATATTAATAAATTTAAGTTTTATATTTAATAAAGATATGTTAATTTCCCAATGTTTTAAATATTTTATAAATAACTATTATTAAATAAGAAAAAACTAACCTACAATAAATTATGGAGCCAATTAAAATGTTAATTGATTTTGTTGATAAAGAAAGCCCCTTTCAAGTTGAAAAACCGGTTAGTTTTGATTATTTCAAAGGAAGGCAAAAAATTATCAAAAAATACTAAGATATTTAAATAAAGCAACAAAAGGAGATGCCCAACACTATTTTATAACTGGGAAAAAGGTATGGGTAAAACTTCATTGGCAAAATATGTTCAGAAATTAGTTTCAGATAAAATGCTTGGAGTATATATCTCTAACAAAGGAAATGAATCTCTGGAAAAACTAGCTACAGATATTATTGAAGGATTAGTTAATTACATCCCCGAAAATTCCATCAAACATAAAATTAAAAAAATATTTGGAGATTCTATTGAAAGTCTAGAATTTAAAGGAACAAAAGTTAACTTTAAACTAAATGATTACGCAACTAAAGATTTTGTAAATGATTTTTCACATTATTTATACGAAACATATTTAGAATTAAATACAGATAAAGGGATTTTTCTAATAATTGATGATATTAATGGTTTATCTGATTCAAAGGAGTTTGTTAATTGGTATAAACGATTTGCAGATACTATTGAAATGAGAAATTACAATATTCCAATCTATATATTAATAGCAGGATATCCTGAGAAATTTCAAAACCTCGTAAACCATGATGAATCATTTGCAAGAATTTTTCATTATGATGACATTGATTATTTAAGCGAAAATGAAATTACTGATTTTTTTAAAGATACTTTTAATAGTGTAAATATGAACTGTGATGAAGATGCATTGTCTTTTATGACTACATTTTCAAGAGGAATTCCTTTAATGATGCAAGAAATTGGAGACACAGTATTCTGGGAAACAGAAGGATTTAATGTTAATATTAATTATGCTAAAGATGGAATCATAGAAGCAGGACGTTTAATAGGTAGACAAATAAAACCTGTGTTAGATAGAACTATACGTAGCGAAAAATATGAAAATATTTTAATGAAACTTGGAAAATACAGTGCAGATTCTTTTAAAAAAAGTAATTTTGAAAAATATCTCACTTCTGATGAAAAAAAAGTTTTTTCAGATTTTCTTAAGAGAGCTACACAATTAAATATCTTAGAATCCATTGGAAAATACAAAAGCGGAGAATATCGTTTCAGCAATAGACTGTATTTAGTTTATTTTATGATTTTAAATTTTGAAAATGATATTTCAAATTAAATACCATTATATTTTCTTTTTTTAAAAGTAACATAGCTTTTATTTATTATTAAATATAATATTAAACCATTAAATGACTTAATGTGTGATTAAATGAAAAGTGATAAT
The DNA here is from genome assembly GCF_934746965.1 of uncultured Methanobrevibacter sp. Classification (NCBI taxonomy): domain Archaea; kingdom Methanobacteriati; phylum Methanobacteriota; class Methanobacteria; order Methanobacteriales; family Methanobacteriaceae; genus Methanobrevibacter; species uncultured Methanobrevibacter sp. The sequence goes on from NZ_CAKVFS010000010.1 coordinate 20,635, forward strand.
ATTAAAAAAGGAATTCAAAGAGCTCCACATAGGTCCCTACTTAGAGCATGTGGTCTTAAAGATGATGATTTTAATAAACCTTTTATTGGAATAGCTAATAGTTTTACAGAAATCGTTCCTGGACATATTCATCTTAGAGAACTTGTTGAATTTGTAAAAGAAGGAATAATTGCTGCAGGAGGCATTCCATTTGAATTTAACACTATGGCTATTTGTGATGGAATCAGTATGAATCATGAAGGAATGAAGTATTCCCTTCCTTCAAGAGAAATTATAGCAGCTACTGTTGAAAGTATGGCAAAAGGTCACAGTTTTGACGGTTTAGTTTTAATGCCTAGTTGTGATAAAGTAGTTCCAGGTATGATTATGGGAGCAACCAGAGTAAATATACCTACAATTGTAGTTACTGGAGGTCCTATGGCTGCTGGACATTATAAAGGTAAAAATGCTGATTTAATCACTGTATTTGAAGCTGTTGGTCAGGAGTCTGCAGGAAAAATATCTGAAGATGAAGTTTATGAGATAGAAAAATGTGCTTGTCCAGGAGCAGGTAGTTGTTCTGGATTATTTACTGCTAATACAATGGCCTGTGTAACAGAAACATTAGGATTATCCTTACCATTTTGTGCTACAACACATGCTTTAGATAAAGCTAATGAAGAAATGGCTTATAATTCAGGAAAACAAATCATTAAATTAGTGGAAATGGATTTAAAACCATCTGATATTTTAACTCAAGAAGCATTTAATAATGCAATCACTATTGATATGGCTCTTGGCGGGTCCAGTAACACTGCACTCCACATTCCAGCAATAGCTAATGAAGTTAAAGATGTTGATGTTACTCTTGATTTATTTGACAAAATTAGTAGAGTAGTACCACATATCTGTCTAATTTCACCAGCAGGTAGCGACACAATGATGGATTTACATAAAGCTGGAGGAATTCCAGGAGTATTAAAAACACTTGGAGATAAAATTAATACTTCCACTATTACAGTTACTGGAAAAACATTAAAAGAAAACATTGCAGATGTTGAAGTTACAAATACTGATGTTATTCATCCATTAGACAATCCTATACATGCAGATGGTGGAATAGCTATATTAAAAGGAAATCTTGCACCTAACGGATCAGTTGTTAAAAAAGGTGCAGTTTCACCAGATTTAATGCATCTTAAAGGTCCTGCAAAAGTATTTGATAGTGAAGAGGAAGTTACCCAAGCTATATTTGATCATAAAGTAAAAGAAGGAGACATTTTAGTAATCAGATATGAAGGTCCTAAAGGAGGTCCTGGAATGAGAGAAATGTTAAATCCTACTTCTGCACTTGCAGGTATGGAAATCAAAGATGTTGGACTTGTTACGGATGGAAGATTCTCCGGAGGGACAAGAGGACCATGTATTGGACATGTTTCACCAGAAGCTATGTCTGATGGACCAATTGGTGCTATTGAAGATGGAGACATAATAGAAATTGATATTGAAAACAGATTTATAAATGTGGAATTATCTGATGAAGAAATAGCAAATAGATTAGCTAATAGAAAAAATCCACAAAGAGATGTTGATGGATGGTTATCATTATACAGTAAACTTGTTCAATCAGCAGATACTGGTGCTATATTGAGGTAATTTAGATGGAACTTTTAAGATATGAAGATATTGATTTATCTCAAACAGTTAAAAGGTCAGAAGAAGATGTAAACAATGTTTTAGATACTGTATCTGATATTTTAAAAAATGTTAGAGATAATAAAGATCAAGCACTAAAAGATTATACTCAAAAATTTGATAAAGTAGAAATAGATACTCTTAAAGTTAGTGATGAAGAAATCAAGGAAGCTTATGAAACTATAGATGATAATTTATTAGAAGCTCTTAAAAAAGCAGCTGAAAATATTAAAAAATTCCATGAAAAAGAAATTCCTGAAGAATGGAAAATTGAAGTTAAAAAAGGAATTACAGCTGGACAGATTGTAAGACCACTAAACAGTGTTGGTTGTTATATTCCCGGAGGAAGAGCAGTTTATCCATCTACAATTTTAATGACTGTGATTCCTGCAAAAATAGCTGGAGTTAAAAAAATCGTGTGTTGTTCACCACCACAAAAAGATGGTAAAATAGGCAATGCAATTCTAGTAGCTGCTAATTTAGCTGGAGCAGATGAAATATACAAAGTAGGAGGAGCTCAAGCTATAGGAGCTATGGCTTATGGTAGTGAAAGTGTTCCTAAAGTCGAAAAAATTGTAGGTCCTGGAAACATTTTCGTGACAGCTGCTAAAAAATTAGTATTTGGACAAGTAGACATAGAATTCCCTGCAGGTCCTTCAGAAGTTTTAATACTTGCAGATTCATCAGCAAATGCAGAATATATTGCAACAGACATATTATCACAAGCAGAACACGACCCTAAAGCATCCTGTTTTTTTGTAACTGATGATGAAGCATTAGCTAATGAAGTATTGGAATTTGTAGATAAAAAAACTAAAGATGCGCCAAGAAAAGAAATTATCTTAGAAGCATTATCTAATAGTGGAAAAATCATTCTTACTAAAAACTTTGAAGATGCAATACATGTTACTAATGAATATGCTCCAGAACACTTAGTTATCATGACTAACGATGATGAAAATGTATTAAGTCAAATAAATAATGCTGGATCAATATTTTTAGGTAAATATTCTCCAGTAGCATGTGGAGATTATGGATCTGGAACCAACCATGTACTTCCAACTGGTGGAGGTGCTAAAATGTACTCAGGATTATCTACAGAATCCTTCATTAAAAAACCAACTGTTCAAAAAATCACACAAGAAGGTTTAGAAAACATAGCAAAAACATGTGTTCCAATAGCTGAATATGAAGGATTATATGCACATGTTGACTCAATTAAAACTAGATTAAATAAATAATCTAGTTTACTTTTATTTTTCAAATGCTTACCCAAAAGCATTAATTATAACTAATATAATATAATTAATCATGTCTACTTTAAGTAAGATGAAAGTTTTAACTGACTCTGCTCAGTATGACTTATGTGATTATGTAAACCATCAAAAATCATCACAAGTTAATTTACCTGGAATTTACCATGCTATTGGTCATAATGGATGTGAAATACCATTATTTAAGACTTTACTTACAAACAAATGTAAAAATGATTGTAAATACTGTATTAACCAATCTAAAAGAAATTTTACAAGACTCGAATTAAGTCCCCAAGAACTAGCTAAAGCTTTTATGGTATATTATGATAAAGGTCTTGTAAACGGTCTATTTTTAAGTTCAGGTATTGCAGACAATGAAGATTCTACAATGGAAAAAACAATAGAAACTTGTAAATGTCTTAGAAAAGATTATGGTTATGATGATTATATACATCTAAAAATAGTTCCGGGAGCATCTAAAGATTCTATTAAAAGAGCTATGTCACTAGCTAATAGAGTTAGTATTAACATTGAAGCAGCCACACCAAGTGGTTTAGCTGAATTATCATCTACAAAGGATTATAAGAAAGATATTTTAAAAAGACTACACTGGATAGACAGTCTAGAAAATAGTTCTACTACATATCCAAATTCTACCCATACAACACAATTAATTATTGGTGCAAATAATGAAACAGATAAAGAAATTCTACATAGAATGGATAAAATATACAGAAATTCTAAATTAGAACGTGCATATTACAGTGGATTTACACCAATTGATGGGACTGAATTTGAAAAAAAAGATAACTGCAACAGCCAAAGAGTAGGTAGACTTTACAATGCAGATAGTTTACTTAATGATTACAAATACAAAGTTAAAGAATTAAGTTTTGATAATAATGATAGATTATCACTAGACATTGATCCTAAAATTTCAGCTGCAAATAAAATGAATATTTTTCCTGTAGAAATTAATAGTGCACCATTTATTGATCTTATAAGAGTTCCAGGTATTGGTGTAAAATCAGCTAGAAAAATAATATCTATTAGAAAAAAATATAAATTTACAAAAAAAGAAGAATTAAAAAGATTAGGAATAGCTGTAAATAGAGCTGAAAGATATATTAAATTAGATGGAGAGTATCAACCTAGTTTAGATATCTTCGAATAATTCCCAAATTTCAGGATATTTTTTAGATACTGCTTCATCAACTAAAACTGAAGCTTCTTTACTAATACTAAATTCAGGTTCAGTTTTTCTTAAGTATCTAAATACTGCTGCAGATCTGGAAGACCATAAAGTAATCCTTGGATTTTTATCAACAATTTCTTTAACTTCAGCTACGTTTTCTGAGATTTTTTCTTGTTCTTTTTGATTTTGTATGCTTTCTTCATCACTTTCAACGCTAGATAAGTCTTCGGATGATGTTTCAATATTTTCAGTTTCCTCTTGGTTGACATCCTCATCGCTATCATCTTCCTCATCATTTTCTTCTTGTTGAGTTTCTTCTTTTACAATATCTTCAATATCATCACCTGAAGATTCTTCAGAAGAATTATCATCTACAATATCCTCACTTGAAGACTCTTCAGAAGTATCATCATCTACAATATCTTCATCCAAAGATTCATTATCTTCAGGAATTTCCTCACTAGATTCATCATTTTCAGAAACTTCTTCTACAATTTCCTCATTAGAATCTTCATTTTCAGAAATTTCTTCAACATGTTCTTCACTAGATTTATCTTCTTCATCAATATTTTCTACAATATCTTCATTAGATTCTTCCTGTTTTTCATCTTCATTTAACATTTCTTCCAGAGATACTGCAGAATTACTATCAAAATCTTTATCATAAAAATCAGGGATTAAAGAGTCTAATCCTTTTCCCAAACCTGTTGATTTTTTAGCCATCTACTCGCCCCCATCACGTTCTATAATTTCTTTAGCTAAGTTTAAATAAGCTTTTGTACCAGTACTTTCAGGATCATAAATTAAACAAGGTTTACCATAACTTGGTGCTTCAGCTAACCTAATATTTCTTGGAATCACTGTATTAAATAATAGATTAGTACTTCCAAAATGACTTTTAAGTTCCTTGTAGACATCCTTACTAAGTCTTGTTCTTTTATCATATAATGTTAGAAGAATACCTTTAATAGGAACAGGTGTTCTGAGTCTTTTCTTAACTAAATTAATAGTATTAATCAAATCAGCTACTCCTTCCAATGCATAATATTCAGCTTGAATAGGTATAAGAACACTGTCAGCTGCAACTAATGCATTAACAGTTATAACACCTAAAGAAGGAGGTAAATCAATGAATATATAGTCAAATAAGGGAGGTAACTCCTTAAGAGTTTCTTTTAATATAATATGATAATTTTCTTTTTTGCTTAATTCAACTCCTGCTCCACTTAATGAAATATTACTTGGAATAATAAATAAGTTCTTAATAAAAGTAGGAATTGTTGCCTTTTTAACACTTACATCCCCTACAATCGCGTCATAAATAGTGTTTTCTAATTGTGTTTTATCAATTCCAAAGCTAGTAGTTGCATTAGCCTGAGGATCCATATCAATTACTAAAACCGTTTTACCCATTACAGCTAATGAAGTTGCAGTATTAACCACAGTTGTAGTTTTTCCACAACCACCTTTCTGATTCATTACAGCTATTATTTCACTCATTAATTAACTCTCCTTATAAATGATAAGTTCTAACTTATTAGAAATAAATTTTAAGTTATAAATTAAAAGAAATAACTTTTAACTTTTAAGAAATAAGTTAAAAGAGATAACTTATAGGATATAACTTAAAAGAAATAAGTTTTAACTTTTAATGAATAAGTTATAGGATATAACTTCTAATTAATAACTTATACCTCATAACTTAAAAGAGATAAGTTTTAAGTTAAAAGGTTTAATGTATAAGTTATATTTTATAACTTCTATCTTATAAATTCTACGTTTTAAGAAATAAGTTATAAGTTAGATATGTTAAGTAATAACTTATAAAGAATAAGAAATAAGTTAATAGTTAGAAGTTATTAGTTATATGTTTTTAGTTATAAGTTATAAGTTATAAATAAAATACAATTGAAAAAATTTATAAATCAACAAAACAAATATTACATGAAATTAATTTTGTCTTAAAATAATTTCAATAAAAATGGAGGCTTAAAATACGAAAGTAAAAATAGCTATAATCATATTAGTATTTTTCTTAACATTATCCTCAGTATATGCAATGGATAACGAACAAAATAATAAATATGATACAATTCAAGAAAATGAAATTTCAAATGAAAATAACATAACCCTAGAAGATAACTATATAAATCAAAGTAATATTAATGAAATTAATTTAATGAGTAGTAAAACTAATACACATGTATTAGGTCATGATTATAAACTAAATCACAAAGGATTACCATTTATTGTTACCTTAAAAGATATTTATGGCAATCCATTAAGTTCAGAAACAATTATTTTTACAATACATGGAGTAAGTTATTCCCGTGTATGTCAAGAAGATGGTAGTGCCCGTTTAAATATTAATTTAGAATACGGAACATACCCTATAACTTATACTTATCAAGGAAATACATTTTACAATCCATGTAGTGGATCTGCTACAATTTCAATGATTAATTATAAATTACAACCGTCAATTTCTGGATTTAGATATAAGTAAATATTATGGCGATTCCAACCAATATGTAGTAACTTTAAAAGATAACAATCAAAATCCTATGAAAAATTGTAATATCAACATCAAAATAAACGGAATTACTTATACCAAAACTACAAATGACCATGGTAAAGTTTTTCAAAATATAAACCTTTATTCTGGTAAATATACAGTATCCACCACATATTTAGGTAATAATTACTATTATGGATCAAGTATCACAAATACTATAAATGTTAACCGTAAAGCAACAAGTTTATCAGGTAACGATTTAACAAAATATTACGGAAATCCCGAACCTTACAAAGTTAAACTCGTGGATTATAAAAATAACGTTTTAAACAATAAAGATGTGCAAATTACAATTCATGGTGTAACTTATACAAGAACTACTGATAACAAAGGATATGCTACATTAAACATAAATCTTCAAGAAGGAAAATACATAGCATCTTCAGTCTATAATGGTGATGAATATTACTCAAACTCAAATCATGTTAATAATGTTATTATTATTAAAAAGTCAACTTACTTAATAGCAAATAATTTAAATAAATATTTTGATGAAACAAGTAAATTTAATGTTAAATTAACAGATGGCAATACAGGTATCGCAAATAAAAATCTTATTTTCACAATAAATAATGAAAAATATACAAAAACAACAGATAATAATGGAAATGCATTCATAAATATCAATTCAAACCATATAGGAAAATATAAAATCAGCATAACATTTAATGGTGATGATTACTATAAAAGTTCAAGCATTATAAAAGAAATTAATGTAAATAAACATCCCACCACATTATATGCAAATGATTTAAAATTATTTATTGAAGAAAATAAAACCAAATGTTTTAATATTACCTTAAAAGACAATTGGAATAGAGGACTTAGTAATCAGCTAATCAATATTAATATTAATAACACAAATTATAGTCTAAAAACAGACACACATGGTCAAGTTAGCTTAAAAATAGTTCTAAAACCAGGAACATATAAAATTACTTCCAAATATGATAGTAATGATTATTACATGCCATCAAATAAAATAAATAACATTATAGTTGATAGTAATATTTTCAGATATACAATACTTATTCCAAATTACTTAAATGTAACAAACTTTGGTTGGCTTATAGAAGCAGGTTGGCTTAAATCAGAGTATATAGCCTCAGGAGGGATAACTGGAAATATTAAAATACCTGTTACAAGATTATTAAATATAGTTACAAATACCAAAGAATATCAATATTATACTGGAATGCAAAAATCAAATGGTTATTCAGGATTTGAAGATATTGATTTTAAAACTACTAAAATTATAAAATTAGATAATACCGGATTATCCAATATTACAATAACATCAAATCAAAATAATACAAACATAACATATTATGGATTCTTAAATAATGGGACTAATCAATTTAGCGCAATATACAAACAAAAAGAACAATCAAACATGGCAATTCCAGATTTTGAAGAAAATATAATCGTGATTAATGGTATTAAAAAAATAAGCATAGGATTTAGTAATCCTTGCCAATTAGATGAAACAGGTGTAAGATTTGGCCTCATTAAAAATGATATGGGTCACAATACTGATGTAATGGTACGACCCTATAATAAATTCAATAGATATAACAATTTACAATTTGCTGAAACTAAAGAATACCTTAATTATACAGATAACATGCAAAAAATTGGTAATCTTCCATCAAAAGAAAGTATTATAACAACTTTCAACTTTAAAGATTATCAAGTTCTTAAAAAAGAACATATAAGCTTTGGTAAATACTATGATAGAAAAAATGGATTTGAAGTAATACAATCTTATGCAATAACAAATCAAAAAATAACAAACAACACAATAATCCACTATTTAAATCAAAATAGAAGTTATCCTATTGGCGGAATGAAAGCATCATATGGAACTTTTTTAACAGCATTAAGTACCATTTGGTTAAGTGATTTCTTTGCAGATTTATACTCCCAAAAATATAATGTCACTTGGAATAGAAACTCAAATATTATTGTTATGTGCGGAGTAAATAATAATGAATCAGCATATATTCATTCATTAAATGCCAGTATGAGTATGAATATTAATTCCAACAACCAAACAAATATTATTGGATTTAGATTTGTTAATTCATTAGCATTATCCAAATTAGAAAATATAGCATTAAGTTTGCTGGAAATTCAAGTAACTGTTCTTTAGAGTTATTATGCAACTCCATAATCAATAATAATTTTACAATACTAAAAAACAACGATACATTCAGCATTATGTCTACAGACGGAAGTAATTCATATATTACCATAAACACTACTACTGGATTAGTATATGATATATTATTCAAAGACGATTTTTGTTATAAAGGAGTATATTCTAATAATATATTTACTTGTTTCCATGATAATTTAACAGACAATCTCATTAAAAATCTAAAAAACTGTATCAACAACGTTATGAATGTCATTACAGATTTTGGAGATTTTTTTGAAGGTATAAGAAAAACAAATACAAATGCAACATTCTTTGAAATAATTGATATTAAGGCAGGACTAGAATTAAGTATTGGAACTATATTTTTAGGATGTACATCTATTTTGGAGGCAATAGGATCATCAGTTAGTTTAATGATAGGATATGGTGAATTTACTGTTCAAGTGAGAAATGATTTAAAACCTATGGATACTTGGCAATACTTCAGTTATCATCCATCTCTGATTCAAGATAGAACAAAAACCTTTTGTTTTAAAGACAATAATGGGTATGAAGCATTTATTGAAGTTCCTGTTTTAAGTGATGGTAGATTAGATAGAGATAATGCTATTTATATTAATGGCAAAAATGGAGCAAGAAAAATGGACAGAAATGAAACATATTCCTATTTTAAACATAACCAAATAGATGCATGGGATTATTTAGGATATAATGCTCTTAGATAATGGTGAAAAATATGAAAAATATAGAACTAAAATATCTCAAAATATTATATGCTATACTAATAATTCAATATAGCTACATGATCATAATGAGATTATTTAACATAGATATAAACAATACATATACCAATTTCATATTTCTAATCCCTTTTCTATCAATAATAATATTCGCCATACATTCGAAAATTAAACCATTTAACAAAAAACATCAAAAATATGAGAGGTTATGGATGATTTTAGAATGTTGGTACTGCATAATATTCCAAATAGTATTTTACGGAATACTTTCAAATTAATAGAGTAGAAAATTAATCTCAACTCTATTTTTATTTTTTTAATTTAGAGAGAAATAATACCACTTATATCAACAACAAGAATAAAACAGGAAAAAATATGAAAAATATAGAACTAAAATATCTCAAAATATTATATACTATGCTAATAATTCAATATAGCTACATGATCATAATGAGATTATTTAACATAGATATAAACAATACATATACCAATTTTATACTGATAATCCCCGCCCTATCCGGAATAATAATATTCACCATACATTCGAAAATTAAACCATTTAACAAAAAATATCAAAAATATAAAGAACGATGGTTGCTTTTAGAAGGTTTGTACTGTATAATATTTCAAATAGTATTTTACGGAATACTTTCAAATTAACAGAGTAGAGAATTAATTTTTCACCCTATTTATAATAGAATAATGCCATTTATATCAACAACAATAATAAAGGAATAAAATATGAAAAATATAGAACTAAAATATCTCAAAACATTATATGCTATGCTAATAATCCAATATAGCTACATAATTCTAATGAAATTATTTAACATGAATGTGAATAATTCTATATATACAGGTTTCATACTTTTAATTCCATTATTATCTTTCATAATCTTTATAAAACATCCCAAATTCAAAACATTAAACAAACATCCTAAATATAAAGATCTATGGCTATTTTTAGAAAGTTGTTACATTATATTATCAGGGATATTATTTCCAAAGTAAATTTTAAAAAATGAGTCTGTAAAATTAATTATTTTTAAATTTTTTAAAACTGAAAATTTACAGCTTAATGAAATTTATATTGAAGTTAAACTAAAAAATAGTAAAATAGAATATTACAGAATTAATAGAGTAGAGAATTAATCTCAACTCTATTTACTGTTTGGCATTTCACCAGAGAAGTAGTTCGCATAACCTTTTAAATCTAACATACCATGTCCTGAGAAGTTAATAACAATAGTTTTTTCTTCTCCTGTTTGTCTGCATTTAATAGCTTCATCAATACCTGCTTTAATTGCATGAGTAGTTTCTGGTGCTGGAACTATTCCTTCACATTTAGCAAATTGGATTCCTGCATTAAATACATCTCTTTGATGGGCAGTTCTTGGATTAATATATCCTTCATGTGCAAGTAATGAGATTTGTGGACACATTCCATGGTATCTTAAACCTCCTGCATGTACTGCTGGTGCTACAAAGTCATGTCCTAAGGTATACATTTTAAGAAGTGGAGTGAATCCGTTTGAATCTCCAAAGTCATATTCATATTTACCTTCAGTTAATGTTGGACATGCACTTGGTTCTACTGCAATAAATTCAGTGTCACTGTTTCCATCAAGTTTATCTTTGATAAATGGATATAATGCTCCTGCAAAGTTACTTCCTCCACCAACACAAGCAACCATAGTGTCTGGTTCTTCATTAGCTATTTCTAATTGTGTTTTAAGTTCTTGACCAATAATAGTTTGATGTAACATTACATGGTTTAACACACTACCTAAAGTGTATTTTACATTGTCATTGTTAAGAGCTTCTTCCATTGCTTCTGAAATAGCTATTCCAAGTGATCCTACATGGTCAGGGTTTTTGGCTAATACTTTACGTCCAAATTCTGTGTTTTCACTTGGGGAGGCAAAGACTTCTCCACCATAAATATTCATTATGTTTTTTCTGTCTGGTTTTTGATTAAATGATACTTTAACCATGTATACTGTACATTCCAAGTCAAGTAATGAACAAGCAAGTGATAATGCAGTTCCCCATTGTCCTGCACCTGTTTCTGTTGTTAATCTTTCAATTCCTTCTTTTTTAGCAAAGTATGCTTGTGGAATTGCACTGTTTAATTTATGTGATCCTGTAGGAGAGGTGTCTTCTCTTTTGTAATAGATTTTAGCTGGAGTATTTAATTTTTCTTCAAGGCGTTTAGCTCTAAATAAAGAAGTTGGTCTTCCCATTTGCATGTATAATTCCCTTACTTTTTGTGGAATTTTAATATATCTTTCAGTTGCAAACTCCTGATCTAGTGCTGCTTTTGTAAATGCTTTTTGTAAATCTCCAATTTGATCTTTTCCTTCACTGTTTTTTGGCATTGGAAGTTCACAAGGTAAATCAGCGTTAATATTGTACCATTTTTTTGGCACATCTTCAGATGATAATTCTATTTTATAATTCATATTAATAAATTATATAATGTACTATTTAAAACTTTAGTGTACATTTTTGTACAATAATAATATATTAATAGAATAAAAACCTATTTAAAAATATGAAAATCTTAGCTATTGATGTTGGAACAGGAACTCAAGATATACTAATTTACAATAACAAAAAAGAGCTAGAAAACTCAATTAAATTAGTTCTACCTTCACCACACATTTACATTTCCCAACAAATTAAAGAAATTGAAAATGACATTTATTTTGACGGAGAAATTATGGGTGGAGGAAAATTAAAAAGAAGTATTCTTGAACATATAGATAAAGGTTATGACGTGGTAATGGAAGCCAATTGTGCTAAAACAATAAGAGATAACTTAGAACAAGTAAAATCCTATGGAATTAAAATAGCTGATGAAAATAAAAGTTATGAAGGATACAGTAAAATCCATCTAGGAGATATAAATATTAAAAAGTTATCTGAGTTTATATTAGGTTATGATTTGGATTTTGATATTGATAAAATAGCTATTGCTGTTCAAGACCATGGATACAATGAAAATATGGGAGACAGAGACTTCAGGTTTGAAAAAATCAGGGAAAAATTAAGTAAACCTATCGAACCTGAAAGCTTTGGATTTAATGGAAATGTTCCAGATTATTATTCCAGAATGAAATCTGTAGAAAAAACCCTTAAAAAAGAAGGTATTGATGAAACACCCCTATTAATGGATACTAAATTTGCTTCAATAGCTGGAATGTGTTATGATGAAGATGCTTCCAAATTAAATAGTTATATAGCTATTGACATTGGAAATGGACATACTACTGCTGCATCAATAGAAAATGGTAAAATCCAAGGATTATTTGAACACCATACTTCTAATTTAACTGGCGAATCATTGGAAAGATATATCAACAGATTAGCTAGTGGTGAAATTACAAATGAAGAAATATATAATGACCATGGTCATGGAGCACATGTGTTAAATCCTATATCCAAGTTAGAAAAAGTAATAGTTAGTGGTCCTAAAAGAGAATTAATTGAAAAAACTAATCTTGATTGGCATTATGCATGTCCAGGAGGAGATGTAATGATGACTGGAACAGTCGGGTTAATCAAAACTATTGAATGGAATGAATAAAAATGTATAAATTAGATTCTCATATACACTGTCAGTATTCTCCAGATTCTTCTACAAAAATAGATGATATAATAAAAAAATCTATTAAAGACCATATTGACATCATAGCTATTAGTGATCATAACACAGTAGAAGGATCTAAAATTGCAATTGAAAAAACAAAAAATATTGAGAATCTTCTTGTAATTCCATCTATTGAAATTTCATCTTCAAAAGGCCATATTCTGGGGTTTGGCTGTGAAGAGATTGTTCCAAGAGATTTAGAACCTGAAGAAACAATTGATAAGATTCATGAACAAGGAGGATTAGCTATTATTCCTCATCCTTACTGTTTTTATAGACATGGATTATTTTGTAAAAGTAATCCTTACGAATTAAATTTTGATGCAATAGAAAGTAAAAATGCTCGTTTTATTGTTGGATGGTGTAACTCTAAAGCAAAAAAACTAGCTATTAAAAATAACATGCCTCAGTTAGGAGCAAGTGACTCTCATTATATTGATTTTTTAGGTGATTGTTATAGTTTAATTGATTGTGAATTAAATATTGATAGTGTTTTAAAATCTATCAAAAAAGGTCAAGTAGAAGCTCATGGAAAAGGAACTTCAAATATAAAATTATCAAAATATCTATTTGACAAACATGTTCGTAAATTATATTAAAAAAAAAGATAAAAGAAAAAAGAAGTAAATTTACTCTTTTTTTACTAATTTTATTGCTATAGTGGAAACGTTTGTTTTTTCGCCGTTGTAAGTGTCTATTTGTTCTGTAGCAATACTAATATCCTCAACATCAGTGTTTGGAATAAATCCATTCCTAACAATTTCTGCAGTGTCTACAGCACGACTAATAGCTTTACCTCTTGCTTTAAGAGATATTTTGTCTGCTCCACCATTGAATTGTGTTACTACTGCTAAAACATAGTTCATTACTGGTTTACTGCCAATAAAGATAATACTTTCATCCATAGTATCATGACTCCATATAGACTTTATTTCAGTTAAATGTATAGTTTTTTTAACATATAAACATTACTTCAACTAATTTTTTTCCATCAATAATATTTTGTTAATAGAGTCTAACACCGCTAATATACTAGCCATTATAACATCATCATTAGTTGCTCTACCAGTTGATTTATTACCTTCACCATCAGAAGAAATAACAAATACTTCAGCTAATGCATTAGTTCCACCAGTAATAGCTTCAAGATTATATTCTTCAAGTTCAATATCCATTGTATCTTGAATTAATTCCCTTATTGCATTAATAGCTGCATCAACTGGACCTACACCAGTACAGGATGTTTCTTTTAATTCGCCATTAATATTTAACTTAACAGTAGCTGTTGGAGATACAATTGCTCCAGATAATATTCCTAAACCTTCAAGTTTAATAGGAGTTTCTTTAGCTGAACTTATTTCAGTTATAGCAATAGCTCTTAAATCATCATCAGTTACTGTTTTACCTTTATCTCCTAATGCTTTAATTTGATTAAATACGCTTTGGAATTGTTGTTCAGTTAAATCAATATTATATTTTTCTAATTTAGCTTTTAAAGCATTAGCTCCAGTATGTTTTCCTAAAACAATTCTTCTTGAATGACCAACAAGTTCTGGAGAAATTGGTTCATAGGTTAATGCATTATTTAACACACCATGAACATGAATACCAGATTCATGTGCAAATGCATTAGCTCCAACAATCGGTTTATTAACAGGCATTTTAATACCAGTAATACGACCTACAAATTCAGATAAACTGTATAATTGTGTTGTATCAATATCCAAGTCAATATTGTAAGCTGCATGTAAAGCTACAATAAGCTCCTCAAGAGGAGCATTACCAGTCCTTTCCCCCATACCATTAACAGTTACATGAGCTTGATTTGCTCCACATTCAATAGCAGTTAATGTATTTGCAGTAGCTAAACCAAAATCATTATGGAAATGAACACTAATCGGAGTAGTGTACCTTTCTTTAAGAGAGGTAACTAATTCTTTAGTTATAACAGGAATTAATACTCCAACAGTATCCGGAACATTTAAAAAGTCTGCACCAGCATCTACAACAGCATCATAAACATCAAATAAATATTCACGTTCAGTTCTTGTTGCATCTTCTGCAGAAAACTCAACAGTCAAACCATGGTCTTTTGCATATTCAACAGATTCAACAGCTGTTTCGATGATTTTTTCTTTAGACATTTTAAGTTTATAATCTCTATGCAATGGAGAAGTGCCAATAAAAGTATGTATGTAGTCCAATCCGGAATCAAGTACAGCATCAATATCTTTTTGTACACTGCGAGCTAAACCTAAAACTGTAGCATTCAAACCTAATTCATTAAGTTCTTTTGCAGCTTTTCTTTCACCATTTGAGGATACTGGAAAACCTGCTTCAATTTTATCTACACCAAGTTTATCAAGCTTTTGTGCAATCTGAATTTTTTCGTCAACTGTTAGTGCAACTCCAGGAGCTTGTTCACCGTCTCTAAGAGTTGTATCAAAAATATGAATTTTATCAGCTAAATTCATATTTTCTTTTTTTAATGTCTCGATGTTTTTACCATACATAATTAAAACTTCCCATTTTAATGTAATTAGTATTACTTCTTTTTAAATATTTAAAGTTTATCTTTTATTATGTTTTTTAACAGTTTTAACCACAACAACAATTACAACTAAAATTACAACTAAAATAGCTAATGAATAATATAGATATTCTGCTGTAGGAACTTCATTTTTATCAATGTTTAATGAATAAACATGTCCACTATGATCTGCAAAGAATAAACTGTTTCCATTAATTACAGGAGAGGAAGTTATTTCTGAATTAAATAAAACAGTACCTGGATTATAAGTAAATTCTTCTTCACCAGTGTATTTATTTAATACATAACCATTTCCATCATTAGAACCGAATGCAATTAAATCTTCTTTCATAGCAGGAGTTGACTGAACTGGAGCACCTGTAGCATGACTCCATTTAAAAGTTCCATCTCTTAAATCAAGACAGGTTAAATTACCTTCATCAGAACCTATGTAAACATTATTATTATATTCATCAACACATGCAGACGATTTAACTTTATTATTTAAATCATAATCCCAACATAAATCTCCAGTTGTTTCATTTAATGCATATACAGAATCATCATCAGAACCAATTATAATTTTACCATCAGCATATGTTGGAGAAGAATAAATAGCATCTCCTGTAGCATATTGCCAGGTTATATTTGTATTATTTATATCTATACAGTAAACATTACCATTAGTTGAACCAACATAAATTGATCCGTTAACAACAACAGGAGAAGAGACTATTTCATCATCACCTAAATCTGCTTCAAAAGTTTTATTACCATCAGCTACATTAAATCCATAAACATTACCATTATCACAACCAACATAAACAGTTTCATTATCAACAAAAGCTGCTCCTTGAATAGCTTCTTCAGAAGTATTATATTTCCATAAAATATCTTGTGAATCAATATCAATAGCTTTAAAACTTTCATTATTTCCTACAAATACTGTATTGTTACTTACAACTGGTGTTGCATTACTATCTCCTTTTAAACTAAATGACCAGTCTTCAGTACCATTTTCCATGTCAATTGCTTTTAAAATTCCTTCTTGTGAAACAACATACATATAATCTCCATAAATTGCAGGTGAACCTACAACTGGAGATTCCATATTAAATACCCATAAATTTGTAACAAAATCTGAATTATCATTTAAATATCCTGTGTGATTTAAATTACCCTGAAATGTGTTCCAGTCGATATTTGCACCTGATATTGGACTGATACATAACATGCAAATTATAAATCCAATTGCTAATTTGTTATATTTAGACATTATTTTAACCTCCTCAAATATCTCTATTAAATCTTTTAACACCAATTATAAAGAATAGTGCTGTGAATCCTAATAAAATAACTAAATCCAACCATACATCCCCTAAACTTTGACCTTTAATCATTATTCCCCTCATTGCATCATTAAGATAGGTTAATGGGAATAAATAAGCTATTTTCTGTAAAATCCAAGGCATAGTTTCAACTGGATAAAATACTCCAGAAACAAACATCATAGGCATTGAAAATGGCATAGCTATTTGAGTATAGTCTTCCTGAGTATTTGTTCTTGCAGATAACATAATACCAAAACCAACAAAACATAAAGCTCCAAAGAAAAGAACAACAAATGTCTGTACGATTCCACCTTTAATACTTACATCAAAGAATACAATAGCCATTATAATTAATATAAGTGCTCTAACTAATTCAATTACAAGTTTAGATGCAATTTTACCTCCAACTACAGTTGCGATTGATGTTGGAGTCATGAATAATCTAGCTAATTCTCCAGTTTCACGTTCTCCTGCTATTGATGCTCCCATACCCATCATACAAGACATCATAACAGTCATTCCTAAAATTGCAGGTACTAAAAAGTCAATATATTTAATATTACCATATATTTTGTTAATATGAAGTGCAATATCATCTTTAAAATTATCAAATGAATGACCAATAGAATTTGTAACATTTGCACTTTGAGTGTCAGTAGCTAAGGAAGTTTGATTAATAGTGGCATTACTGTTTTCTAACTCTTGTGATGAAGGACTAGCAGTTATTGCATTAGCTGCTTCCATATTTGATAATTTAGCAAATATTCCTTGAGTTACACTTTCTAAAGTAGATGAAGCCATTTGATCAGATGAATCCAGATACAGTGTAACTGCTTTTTGAGAGGCATTACTATCATAGTTCTCAGGCAGTATAATAGCTGCTTTTACCTCTCCACTATCAACCCGCTCTTTTGCATCATCCACATCATCCATAACTTCTATTACCTTATACTGGTCTGTTGTTTTAATAGTATCTAATGTTACATCAGTTAAATCACCATGACTTTGAGAAACAACCACTACTGGTAGATCAGTCATGTCTCCTCCCATACCATAACCAAATAACAAAATCATGATAATAGGAAATGCTACAATAGAAATTAATCTTGGAGGGTGTCTTTTTAAACTTAAAAGTTCTTTTTTAATCATCCAGGCAAATTTTCTAAGCTCTATCATCTTCATTCACCTCTGCTGTAGCTTTAATAAATACATCTTCTAAAGATGGTTCTTGAGTATATATAGATTTAACAACTCCACCTGCTGAAATAATATCTTTTAGAACATCATTAACAGCATTATCATCAAAATTATCAATTCTTAAATTAAAACGACCATTTTTAGCTATTTCAACACCATGTACTTTTGGGTTAGCTTGAATAGCTGAAATAATTGAGTCATTAGTATCTTTAAGTAAAAATGACATTTTCTTTAAGTTTAAAGTTTCAATGTCCTCTTTAGTTGACCTGTTTATTTCATTTTCACTTGAAATATCACTTAAAGTATTTTTTATTTTAAGTTCATGTTCTTCTTTTTCTTCTTTTAAAAGAGAATCTTTAAGACCTTGTGGAGTATCATAAGCTACTAAATTACCAGTATTTATAATTCCGACATTATCACAAAGCATATCTACTTCATACATGTCATGAGAACATAAAATAATAGTATTTCCTTCATCATTTAATTCACGAATTAAATCCCATAATGTTCTTTTAGTAGTTGGGTCAAGACCGATTGTTGGTTCATCTAAAAATAATATTTTAGGTCTATGTACTAAACTAGCTACAAGAGAAGCTTTTTGTTTTTGTCCACCAGATAATTGACCTACTCTTTTATTTCTAGCATACTTAATATCTACTAATTCCATTAATTCTTCAATACGGTCATGTTTTTCATCAACTGGAACACCATAATAATCAGCACATAATTCTGAATTTTCCTGAACTGTTAAGTCTTTATATAAACTAACCTGTTGAGGAACCATACCTAATAAATTCCTCACTTCATTTGGATTTTCCTCAACATCATATCCTCCAACCTTAGCCTGACCAGAAGTAGGTTGAATCAAACATGTAAGCATTTTAATTGTTGTAGTTTTACCTGCCCCATTTGGTCCAAGTAATCCAAAAATACTTTTTTCAGGAATCTGTAAATTTAAAGAATTAACAGCAGTGAAATTTTTATAGACCTTTGTAAGATCTTTAGTTTCAATTGCATTCTTCATTGTTTTCCACCTCATTTTTTCCATTATTTGACATGTCTTCAATAAAATTTAACCAAAGAGGGCTGTCAAGTAAGTAAGCAAATTCATTTTTAAAGTTATTAAGTAATATTTCACCTTCACAAGTAAGAGTGTAATATTTAACACGTTTATTGTTACTAACTCCCCATTCCCCCTTAATAATTCCATGTTTTTCTAATCTCCTCAAAATAGGATAAATCTTACTGGAATTTGTTTTACTAGATTCATTAGAACTACAAGATTCAAAAAATTCATCTAATTTCTTCATAATTCCATAACCATGGATTCTTTCATTACTAATAATCCATAATATAATAACATGAGTTAAACCATTAGAAAAGTGTTTTAAAATCTTATTTGAAATATGATCAACTGTTTCTTTACGTTTAAACATCGGTTAACTCAAACCTCCTATTTGTTATTTAAAAAAATTATATATGTAAAAATTTGATATATAACAAAATAAAATATAGATAATTATAATATATAAATATAACTTTCAATTTAAAAAAAAAGAATATTAGAAATCTATAAAAATAATTTCTGAAATTTTTTCAATAACATAATCTGTTTTATTGATTAATTTTGGAGAAACTTCCTCCTCTTGCTCAATTGTTAAAACAGACACATCTGCATTATTAAATGCTAAAATATCATTAAGCCCATCCCCTACCATCATGACTTTATAATTTTTATTTTTTAAATCCTGAACAATTTTACATTTTCCTTTTGGAGAAACAGTCCCAAATGCATGACTTTTACTAACATTTAAAATCTCAGCTAACTTATTAATAGCACCTTTCCTGTCCCCAGATGCAATATAAATTTCAATACCTCTTGAGTGTAAAATTTCAACTGTATCTTTAACTTCAGAAAATAATTTCCCTGCAGAAGTTATAGTATAAGCTATTTTCTTTTTATCAATATCAATAATTACTGCAGAACCATTACACAGTTCCATTCTAGGAATTTTCTGCTTTAAAATAGGAAAACCATCAGTAATATCACAAATAGTAGCCTGATTTTCATTTTCTAAAATTTCAGCAATTTCATCAACACTAGTTTCACAACTTGTAAAACTAACATCAAAATCAATATTGTACTTTTTAATCACATCAGAAATTAAAATATTACTATCTAAATTCAAAAGACAATTTGTATTAAACTGAAGAACAACCAAAGCTAATGAATCCATAGAATCAATTAAATGAAGAGAATTAACATCAGTAAATAATTCACCTGTTGAAACATCTTTAATAACCCTATAACGCTCAAGTAAAGTTCCTGAATTATCAAACACAATAGCTTTTTTCATTTTGAACCCTCAACATAGTTGTTTATTACATATAAAATATAATTTATAATATATTAAAAATATATCCCTTATATATGCAATTAATCCATAAATTCTCATATTTCACTAAATAAGCTTTAATCAACTAATTTATGACTCTATTGGAGTTCTTTCTACTTTTTTTAAAAAACATTAACAACTTATATAAACCTTAAAAAATAAAATATTACTTATTATATATTATTATGATTATTCAGGTGTTTTAATGAATGTTATTGAAAAATTAAATTCCATTCAAAATAAAGAAATGACTGCTAAGGAGAATGTAGAAAACTTCATTAAAGTTATTGATGAAAAAAATGAAGAATTAAATATTTTCTTAGAAGTTAACAAAGAATCTGCTTTAAAACAAGCAGAAGCTATTGATGAAAAAATAGCTAATGGAGAAGAAGTCGGATTTTTATCTGGTTTAGTATTCGCTGTTAAAGCAAATATTAATGTTGAAGATTACATTATATCTGCAGCTTCAAAAACATTAGATAACTACTTCGGAAGTTACAATGCTAGTGTAATTGATAACATATTAGCTCAAGATGGAATCATTCTTGGTATTACAAACATGGACGAATTTGCAGCAGGAAGTTCAACTGAAAGTTCATGTTTCGGACCTACTCAAAACCCTGCAGCTCCTGGAAAAATCCCTGGAGGTTCCAGTGGAGGAAGTGCTGCTGCAATAGCTGCAGACATGTGTGACATTGCAATCGGTTCAGATACTGGAGGTTCAATTAGGAATCCTGCATCACATTGTGGAGTTATTGGATTTAAACCAACTTACGGTGCAGTGTCAAGACAAGGATTACTTGACTTATCAATGAGTTTAGATCAAATTGGACCATTAGCTAATGATGTTAGTGGAATTGCACTTACTTTAAATGCAATATCTGATTATGATGAAACAGAATGTACAACCTTAAAAGGTGAAAGACCAAACTTCACCAGCGTACTTGAAGATAACTCCCTTGAAGGAATGAAAATAGCAGTCTGTAAAGAATTTATTGATGTTACTGATGATGAAATCAACGCAACTGTAAATAAAGCTATTCAAAAATTAGTTGACGCTGGAGCAGAACTTGTTGAAGTAAGTTTTGACCATATTGATTTATGTCTCCCAACCTACTACCTAATTAACTATGTAGAATTCTTTTCAGCTACCAGAAAATACGATGGAAGAGACTACGGTTACAGAATAGAAGAAGTCTGTGGAGAAGAAGTATTAAGAAGAATTGAAATCGGTTCTTACATTTCACAAAAAGAATACAGTGGAAAATTCTATAAAAAAGCACTTCAAGCAAGATCACTTATTAGAGATGAAATCAATGCAATGTTAGAAAATGTTGATTTAATTGTAGGACCTACAGTTCCTAAACTTCCTCACAATATCGGTGATGAATTAACCCCTATGGAAATGTATGCATACGATGTATTAACTGTAATAGCTAACCTTGCAGGAATTCCAGCTGCAAGTATTAAAGCTGGAGAAGTAGAAGGCATTCCAGTTGGTTTACAAATCCAAGCAAAACCATTAGATGATTTAAAAATCATTAAAGCAATGAGTGTTTTCGAAAAAGAAAATTAATTTCTTTTACTATTTTTTATTTTATAAAAAAAATAAAAAGGAAAATTAATTATTTTTTCCTTTTAAAACCTATAACCGAACCAATAATTGCTATTAATAAAATAGCTATTGGAATTCCAGTAGATTTCAGTTGAACATTATTATTTTGATTTATTGTTTTATTAGTACCTTGTAATGAAATATTCTCATTGTTACTTGAAGCAATATTCGAGTTTTGACCATGTGTGGCTGATTGGTTGGTATTGTTCTCACTTGTCATGTTGGATTCTCTTAACTGAGTAATATTTTCAAGTCGGGTAGAATCTCCTATGAATTTAATTAGATTACTCTCCATTATTTGAGTAATGTAATGTTTTTCACCATTAACTTCCCAATATCTTGATCCATTATCATATTTAATAAAATATTTTGTTCCATTATTTATTATGTATTCATTCCCATTTTCATCAATTGGATATTCATCAATATAATATCTATTAAAATAGGTTCCTTTAGTTAAATAATATTTTTCACCATTAACCTCCATATATTTTAATCCATTATCAGACTTAAGAAGATATTTTGTTCCATTTTCTATCATACATGGATTTCCATTTTCATCTACAGATTCATTAACAAGATAATTCTTATAATAATAACATTCCTTATCAATTTGATAATATTTTTTACCATTTTCCGTGTATTTAACTGGATACTGACCATGAGTTGTATTTATGTACTCTTTACCATCTTTAATTATTATTTTTGGAACATTATTTGGAATATTGTTTTGCCTAATATTTTGTATTAGACTATTTTCATCATTACTTGAAGTATTATCTGTGTTGTTACTAATGTAATTATTTTGTGTTTGAGATTCATTCGTAAGTACTGTTTTATCAGTTATGTTGTTTTCTTGTGAAATCGCATAAGTTCCAGAAACTAAACATATTCCAATTATTAAAATTAATACTCCAAAGAATATTTTTTTCATAATCTCACCTATTAAATTAATATATTATTTATAGCATATATATTTTACATCATCATATTTTCAAGTTTATTAAATCTGGAATTATTTGTTCCATTAGACAATTTTTATTTAATAACGATGAATCTCTATTTTTATCCAACGAAAAGCTTATTCCCTCACTATTTGAATATATAACAATGACACATGCTGTTATGTGGTAATTATTTTGAGGAAGATAATTTTTGTTTCCTATATACCTACATTCTGACATTTTTGTGTATACTCCATTATTTGATGTTGCAGCAGAGTTATCAACAGTTATCCATATTCCATCAACTAATATTTGACCAATTTCATGACCTCCACCATTATTATTCTCTAGTGAAAGATATCTTGATCCATATCCTGCAATTCTTGATAGTGATACAAATACATTAGTTTGGTCAACACAATTTCCACCAAATGATAAAAGTGTGTTTAAAGCACTTTTACTGGTGCCTTTGTAAAATTCATAATTTATTGAAGAAACATATGAATTAACAGAAATTACATTTTCTAACTTATCATTATAACATGTTAAATAATTAGATAATTTAACAATATAATCATTATTCACATCTGCAATAATATTACTTGTAGAATATCCTGCCATTTGTAAATATTTTGTAGGATTAATCCAATCACTTTCTGAAAATGAGTAATTTCCATAATTCGTATGAAAAGTATAATTTTCATAATTTAAATCATAAACATTGTTTGCTATGTAAAATAGTTTGTATACATTTGTTGGTTTATATAATGTTCCTATACTAGTTCCTGCGAAGCTAGCAGTTATAGGATAAATGTTAGGGTTTTGGAAACGTATGGTGATACTTGCAATTCCATTACTGTCAGTTGTCCGTGTGTATTCCACACCATTTACGTAAAATATTATATTTTGATTAGCTAAATTAGCATTAGTTTTTTTATTTTTTAACTGTACTTTAAATACATCATTAGTCCACAATGTTGTGTTTAATGGATTTATTATAGTTTCTAATCCGTTGTTTGCTGCGTTGATTGTTAGTGTTCTTGTTTTTTCCAGACTTCCATAACTTGATTTAACTGTATATGTTCCAGGATTTAGGTTTAATGTGAATTTAGCTATTCCTTGTTTATTGGTTGTTGAAGTATATGTAGCTGAATTTATAGTTAAACGTATATTTTTATTAGGTATAGGTAATCCATTGTCTTCAGCTAATTTAACCTCATAAACTCCTCCTTTTTGAATATATTTAGTAATTGGAATTAAAATAGGATTACTATAACTGTGAACCATATCATGATAAACATAAATCGAGTAACCTAAATTTAAACCATTTTCCATAACTGTTATAGTATAAATGTTAGGATTTAAATTAATATTTATCTTTGCTATTCCATTACTGTCAGTTGTTCTAGTGTAAACTACACCATTAATATTAAACTGCACCTGAACATTGGTTTTGGGATTACCTTGTCCGTTTAATATTTTAGCTTCAAATGCTTTAGACTCACTTTTGAACTTAACCATAATATTACCAACAATAGTAGATAAAACCGTTACAGTATTACTCATTTCCAACCCATCATTGGTGTTGGTGGTTGTTATAGTGTATTTTCCAGGGTTTAAATTAATAGCAAGTGTAGCACGACCATTAGAATTAGTAGTACGAGTATAAATAACACCATTAATATTAAATTTAACATCAGTATTAGCCATTGGCTGACCAGCACCATTTAAAATAGTGACACCATATGAACTATCATTTTTATAGTATTTAACTAGATTATTACTTATTATAGTGGATAATACTGTGATTTTATTAATTACACTTGAATCATCAAATGTATTAATGGAAGTAATGTAATAAACACCAGGACGTAAATTAATATTAATACTTGCAACACCATTACTATTTGTTGTACGAGTATAAGATTGTCCATTGATTTTAAAAGTAATATCACTATTAACTAATGGCTGGTGGTTAGAATTAAAAAAAGTGGCTTTAAATTGGGATGAGTTTCTATAATATTTAGTCAAGTCACTACTTTGAATAGTAGAACTTTTGGTTTGTTGAGATTCATACTCCATTTCATAAATACTAGAGTCTATATAAGTAAAATCTTCATCAACAGGATCTAACAATTTCATATTTTCATCATACTGATTTCGATCAATATCTGTTGAATTAGTATCTGAAGCAAAAGCTACAGGAACCAACATCAAAAATATCAAAAGAAACATTAATATATTTAATCCTTTAATATTCATTTATTTCACCTCAATAAAAGTTTCATAATTACCGATGTGTAACTAATAGTATTTATATTCTTTTATTTTCCAATTAAACTGTTTGTTTAATTTTTTAGTTGCTTTTACAGCATTTTTTAGTTAACTGTTCACACTTAAAAGAAGATTAAACTGTACACTAAAAAAGAAGATTATTAAACACTTTTCAATGTATCATCAAATATAAAAAAGAAAAAAAAGTTATGATATTAGTTTAGTTTGATGCCTTTAACTTTTTTTAAATTCCTCATCAAAGCTGATTAAATTATGAATGTTATGTTTTTTCATTAATTAATATATCTAAAGTATTTCATTCATTCAAATTCCTTTTTAATTCAACTGAATTAATTTCTTTTTCTAAATGAAATGCTCCAATTAAATTTTTTATGTTTTTTTCTTTCTGAAGTTTATTTCAGGTTTTCCATCCTGGACATCCCATTCAATAACATGATCCCTATTGATATTGAATTTTTTTCTTATTTCTTTTGGAATGCTTGTTTGATAATTTCCGTATGTTTTAGAAGTAGCTAGAACCATGTTTTTCACCTCTGTAATAATTATGTTAAAATAATCTTATCTGTTAATATTAAATTCTATTATTTATTTTGAGAATATAATATTTTTTTCTAATCATTATAAAAAAAAAAGTCTATTTCCAGATTATTTTGAATAAATACAGAAAATTATTAAAAGTAATTATAAAAAAAGAAAAAAGTTAAAGAGAATTATAGTAGAATTCTCTTTTTATTTTATTGTAATTTTGTTTCCAATTTGGTAATCATTCCACATAGAAGTAATGATATATTCACCAGCGATTAAATTAATGTTTAAACTTGCAATACCCTTACTATCAGTAGTTCTATTATAGAACACACCGTTTATGTTGAATATTACTGTTTGATTAGCTAATGGTTTTCCTTGACTGTCAAGAACAGTAGCATTAAACTTACTGCCATCTCCATGTTTCATGGATAAATCCTTAGTAACTAATACTGTATTTACTGTTACATTATTACCTACAGCATATCTGTCGAATATTGCTGTTATAATGTATTTTCCAGGATTTAAGTTAATAGCTAATGTAACTATACCCTTTTTATCAACAGTTCTGTTATAGAATACTCCATTAATGTTGAATGTTACATTTTTACCAACAGCTAAGGTTCCGTCTTTATTGTAGACTTTTGCTGTGTATTGAGTTCCATTTTTATAATATTTGATTATATCATGGTTTTCACTAATAGGAGCTTTAACAGTAATATTAAATCCTTCTTGTTCACCAGTTACTGGATTATATGCAGTTAAAATGTATTCTCCAGGTCTTAAATTAATATTTAGTCTTGCTGTTCCATGTTCATTAGTTTTTCTTTCATAGAACACTCCATTAATATTAAATTTAACTGTGGTATTTGCTAATGGATTTCCTTTGTTATCTGTGAAGTTAGCAAAGAACTGAGTTCCATTTTGATACATTTTAACAATGTTTTCACCAATGATAGATTGGATGATTTTTACAGAAGCATTAACTTCAGCACCGTTATAGTAATCATTACCTTGATAAACAACAGTTGCAACATAGTCTCCAGAATTTAAATTAAGAGTTAAGAATGTATAACCATCATTATCAGTAACACGACTATAAGACATACCATTAATAGTAATAGTCACTGTTGCATTAGCTATTGGATTACCATAAAAGTCTTTCAATAGGACAGTTAATTTAGATCCGTCATGATAAATCATTAGGACATTATCAACGATTAATATTGCATCTTTGTTAACATCCACGGTAATATTTCCTTCCTTGATTACTGGATCATACTTATCATCACCGGGGTAGATAACTGTGATGTTGTGTATTCCTTTATCTAATGGAGGAATATCCACACTACCCGTACCGTTAGATACGTTTCCAGTGTAGTTTTTACCATCGATTATTACAATGATTTCACCAGTAGCATCATCTGGTAAGTCTATACTGATTGTAGAGTTTTTACCTTCAACACCATCAGGAATAGTAATATTTGCAGGATACTCTTCTACTTTAGAAACATTAAACTTACCAGCCACAGAAGCATCCATATAATTATTGTCACCTTTCCAAGTAGCAGTAAAATCATAGACACCTTCATTATGTAATCCAGCAATAGTTAATTTACCTTCACCATTAACAACAGACACAGTATAATCTTTACCATTAATAATTACAGTAACATCACCAGATAATTTAGCATTGTTTATTCCAGTTAAAGTAGCTTTTATAGTAATATCCTCATCAATTTTAACATCATCTATTATGACGTTTAATGTAGAGTTTGCTTTAGCTACATTAAAACTACCAGAAGCACTAACTGCATTGTAATTACTGTTTCCAGAGAACTTAGCTGAGAAATCATAAGATCCAGCAGGCAATTGAACTCCAGATAAAGTACCTTTACCATTAATGATACGTACGGTGTAATTTTTACCGTTAACTGTTACAATTACATCACCAGTTAATTTAGCACCATTAACACCAGTTAAAGTAGCGTCAATAACAAATACTTCTCCATAATTTATATTATCAATTACAACATCTAAAACAGGGTTTGCTTTAGCTACATTTACGGTTTTAGTAATTTCTACTGGAGTGTATTTGTAATTACCCATATATTTAACAATGACTGTGTGAGTACCAGCATTTAATCCAGAAATAACTTTATTAATTTTACCGTTTACCACTGCAGCAGTGTAGTTTACACCATCAACAGAAATAATTACAGTACCATTAATATCACCAGGTAAGGTAGCTATAACAGTTATGTTCTCACCAAAGACAATATCACTAATAATTACGTCCATAACAGGATTTATTTTAGATACGCTGAATTTGGCAGTAGTGGAGATATTGTTATAGTTGTTATCTCCCAGATATATTATATTTGCTGTGTAATTACCTGCTTTAAGACCAGATACTTTAATAACAGCTTTACCATCAACAATAGTACCAGTATAATTTTTACCATTGATTACCACAATAATTTCTCCTGTAGCATCAGAAGGTACAGTTACAGTGATAATTTCATCATCATCTACTTTGATATCATTTACATTAACATCAATAGTTGAATTTATTTTATTAACATGGAAACTGCCGGTAACAGTAGTTTCATTATAATTATCATTTCCAGTCCAACTAGCTGTGAAATCATAAGTTCCAGCAGGCAATTTAATACCAGACAATGTACCTTTACCATCTACAACACGTACTGTGTAATTTTTACCATTAACAGTTACAATAACATCACCGGATAATTTAGCACTATTTACACCAGTTAAAGTAGCTTCAATAGTAAATACATTATTATAATCCACATCCACAATGACTACATCAAGAACCGGATTTGCTTTAGCTACATTCACAGTTTTAGTAACTTCTACAGGAGCGTATTTATCATTACCACCATATTTAACAGTGATTGTGTGAGTACCTGCATTTAAGCCTGAAATAATCTCATTAATCTTACCATTTATAATGACAACTGTTTTTTCAACATCATCAACAGAAATAATTACAGTACCATTAATATCAGCTGGTAAATTAACATTAACAACTGCATCATCACCAAAGACAATATCACTAATAATTACATCCATAACAGGATTTACTTTAGATACAACAAATTTATCAGCACCAGTTATACCATTATAATTGTTATCTCCAAGATATTTAACATCTACAGTGTAATTACCTTCTTTAAGACCAGATATTGTTATATTAGCTTTACCATTGACAACAGCTAAAGTATAATCTTTACCATCAACAGTTACAATAACATTACCAGTTGAATCATATGGAAGATCAACATTGATAACTACATCTTCACCTACTTTAATATCATCAACAGAAATATCAACTGTGGAAGCTATTTTATTAACTTTAAAGTTACCTGAATCAGTAGCTGGATTGTAATTGTTGTTTCCATTAAATTTAGCACTGAAATCATAAGTTCCAGCAGGCAATTTAATACCAGACAATGTACCTTTACCATCTACAACACGTACTGTGTAATTTTTACCATTAACAGTTACAATAACATCACCGGATAATTTAGCACTATTTACACCAGTTAAAGTAGCTTCAATAGTAAATACATTATTATAATCCACATCCACAATGACTACATCAAGAACCGGATTTGCTTTAGCTACATTCACAGTTTTAGCAATTTCTACCGGAGCGTATTTGTTATCACCAGGGTATTTGACAATGATTTCATGATTTCCAGCGTTTAAACCAGGAATGGTTTTTGTTGCTTTACCATCAACAAGAGTAACTGTATAATTTTCACCATCAACAGTTATGATAAGATCTCCAGTTGCATCAGCAGGTAAAACTACATCAATAGTTAAATCATCACCAAAGACAATATCATCAGCAGTCACATCCATAACAGGATTTACCTCAGATACTGTGAATTTAGCACTATTAGAAGCATTATTGTAATTATTATCACCAGCATATCTGACAGATACATCATAAACTCCTTCTTTAAGACCAGAAATTGTTTGAACAGCCTTACCATCAACAATAGCTACAGTATAATTCTCACCATTAACAGTGATTATAACATCACCAGTAGCATCAGAAGGCACAGTTACAGTAATAACTGCATCATCACCAACAAGAATATCATCAACAGAAATATCGATAGAAGGAGTTATTTTATTAACTTTAAAGCTACCAGAATCCTGTACTGAATTATAATTATCATTTCCAACCCAACTAGCTGTGAAATCATAATATCCAGCAGGCAATTTAATACCAGACAATGTACCTTTACCATCTACAACTTTAATTGTGTAATCTTTACCGTTTACAGTTACAATAACATCACCAGTTAACTTAGCATTATTTGCACCAGTTAAAACAGCACCTATAACAAATATTTCATTGTAATTTACATCACCAATAACTACATTTAAAATAGGATCTGCTTTAGCCAAATTAATGGTTTTAGTAACTTCGACAGGATTGTATTTGTCATTTCCATTGTATTTAACAACAACTGTATGATCTCCAGCATTTAAACCAGAAATAACTTTAGTAACTTTACCATTTACCACATCTACTGTGTATTCTTTTCCATCAACAGTAATGATAACCTCACCATTAATATCACTTGGCAATAAAGCACTGATAATTAAATCATCACCAAATACGATATCATCAGCAGTTACATCCATTACTGGATTTATTTTAGATACTGTGAATTTAGCAGTGCTAGAAGCATTATTATAATTATTATCACCATCATATCTGACAGTTACATCATAACTACCTGCTCCAAGACCAGAAATTGGTTGAACAACTTTACCATCCTTAATAGCTACAGTGTAATCTTCACCATTAACAGTTACAATAACATCACCAGTAGCATCAACAGGAACACTAACAGTAATAGTTACATCTTCACCTACATTAATATCATCAACGGATATATCGATAGTTGAAGCTATTTTATTAACTTTGAAGTTACCGGAATCACTTACAGAGTTATAATTATCATTTCCAGCAAATTTAGCACTGAAATCATAAGATCCAGCAGACAATTTAATTCCTTCTAATGTACCTTTACCATCAACGACAGATACAACATAATCCTTACCATTAACAGTTACAATAACATCACCTGTTAACTTAGCACTGTTTACGCCATTTAAAGTAGATTCAATAGTAAATACACTATCATAATCCACATCAGCGATGATTACATCAAGAACTGGATTTGCCTTAGCTACACTAATAGATTTAGCAACTTCAGCAGTAACATACTTGTCATCACCATTATATTTGACAATAACTGAGTGATTTCCAGCACCTAAACCAGAAATAGATTTAGTAACTTTACCATCTACAATAGCTACATTATAATCTACGCCGTCAACAGTTACAGTAACACTACCAGTTGCATCAGCAGGTAAAACCACATTAACAGTTAAATCATCCCCAAATATGATATCATCTACAGAAACATCTATTGTAGGATTTACTTTAGATACTGTGAATTTAGCAGTGCTAGAAGTATTATTATAATTATTATCACCATCATATCTGACAGTTACATCATAAACTCCTTCTTTAAGACCAGAAATAGTTTGAACAACCTTACCATCCTTAATAGCTACAGTATAATCTTTACCATTAACAGTTACAATAACATCACCAGTAGCATCAACAGGAACACTAACAGTAATAGTTAAGTCGTCTCCTACCTGAATATCATCAACAGATATATCAATAGTAGAAGCTATTTTATTAACTTTAAAGCTACCAGAAACAGCAGTTGAATTATAATTATCATTACCAGCGAATTTAGCTGTGAAATCATAAGATCCGACAGATAATTTAATACCAGACAATGTACCTTTACCATCCACAACTTTAACAGTGTAATCTTTACCATTAACAGTTACAATAACATCACCAGTTAACTTAGCATTATTTGCACCAGTTAAAACAGCATTAATAGTAAATATAGTATTGTAATTTACATCATTGATAATTACATCAAGAGTTGGATTTGCTTTAGCTACATTTACAGTCTTAGTAACTTCAACAGAATTGTATTTGTCATTACCATTGTATTT
The DNA here is from genome assembly GCF_934746965.1 of uncultured Methanobrevibacter sp. NCBI lineage: Archaea > Methanobacteriati > Methanobacteriota > Methanobacteria > Methanobacteriales > Methanobacteriaceae > Methanobrevibacter > uncultured Methanobrevibacter sp. Next base: position 52,811 of record NZ_CAKVFS010000010.1, read on the forward strand.
AACAACAATTGTGTGATCTCCAGCATTTAAACCAGAAATAGTCTTAGTAACTTTACCATTTACCACATTTACTGTGTATTCTTTTCCGTCGACAGTGATGATAACTTCACCATTAATATCGGCTGGTAATAAAGCACTGATAATTAAATCATCACCAAAGATGATATTATCAGCAGTTACGTCCATTACTGGATTTATTTTAGATACTGTAAATTTAGTAATGTTAGAAGCATTATTATAATTATTATCACCATCATATATGACAGTTACATCATAACTACCTGCTCCAAGATTAGCTATTGTTTTAATAGCTTTACCATCCACAATAGCTACAGTGTAATTCTCACCATTTACAGTGATTACAACATCACCAGTAGCATCAACAGGAACACTAACAGTAATAGTTACATCTTCACCTACATTAATATCATCAACAAATACGTCGATGGTTGAAGCTATTTTATTAACTTTAAAGTTACCGGAATCACTTACAGAGTTATAATTATCATTATCTGCGAATTTAGCACTGAAATCATAAGATCCAGCAGACAATTTAATTCCTTCTAATGTTCCTTTACCATCAACGACAGATACAACATAATCTTTACCATTTATAGCGACTATTACATCACCAGTTAATTTAGCATTGTTAACACCATTTAAAGTTGCTTCAATAGTAAATACATTGTTATAATCCACATCAGCAATAACTACATCAAGAACAGGATTTGCCTTAGCTACACTAATAGATTTAGCAACTTCAGCAACAGTATACTTGTCATCACCATTGTATTTAACAATAACCGTGTGATTTCCAGCACCTAAACCAGAGATACTTTGTGTTGCTTTACCATCCACAATAGCTACATTATAACATATGCCGTCAACAGTTACAGTAACACTACCAGTTGCATCAGCAGGTAAAACCATATTAACAGTTAAATCATCACCAAAGACAATATTATCGATAGAAACATCTATTGTAGGAGTTACTTTAGATACTGTGAATTTATCTGCACTAGAAGCAGTGTTATAATTATTATCACCACCATATCTGACAGTTACATCATAAACTCCTTCTTTAAGACCAGAAATTATTTGAACAGCCTTACCATCCTTAATAGCTACAGTGTAATTTTCACCATTAACAGTTACAATAACATCACCAGTAGCATCAACAGGGACAGTAACAGTAATCGTTAAGTCATCTCCTACTTTAATATCATCAACAGATACATCAATAGTAGAATCAATCTTATTAACCTTGAAATTACCAGAGATTTGTTCAACATTGTAATTATCATTTCCAGCGAATTTAGCTGAGAACTCATAAGATCCAACAGGTAATTTAATTCCTTCTAATGTACCTTTACCATCTACAACTTTAACTGTGTACTCTTTACCATTAACAGTTACAATTACATCTCCTGTTAACTTAGCATTGTTAACACCAGTTAAAACAGCATTAATAGTAAATACAGTGTTGTAATTTACGTCATTGATGATTACATCAAGAGTTGGATTTGCTTTAGCTACATTTACAGTCTTAGTAACTTCAACAGAATTGTATTTGTCATTACCATTGTATTTAACAACAATTGTGTGATCTCCAGCATTTAAACCAGAAATAGTCTTAGTAACTTTACCATTTACCACATTTACTGTGTATTCTTTTCCGTCGACAGTGATGATAACTTCACCATTAATATCGGCTGGTAATAAAGCACTGATAATTAAATCATCACCAAAGATGATATTATCAGCAGTTACGTCCATTACTGGATTTATTTTAGATACTGTAAATTTAGTAATGTTAGAAGCATTGTTATAATTATTATCACCTGCATATTTAACAGTTACATCATAAGTTCCTGCTCCAAGATTAGTTATTGTTTTAATAGCTTTACCATTAACAATAGCTACAGTATAATCTTCACCATTAACAGTAATTATAATATCACCAGTAGCATCAACAGGAACACTGACTGTAATAGTTACATCTTCACCTACATTAATATCATCAACAGATACATCAATAGTAGAATCAATCTTATTAACCTTGAAATTACCAGAGATTTGTTCAGCAGTGTAATTATCATTTCCAGCAAATTTAGCACTGAAAGCATAAGAACCTGCATCTAACTTATCAGCAACTAATGTTCCTTTACCATTAACAACAGATACAACATAATCTTTACCATTTATAGTGACTATTACATCACCAGTTAATTTAGCATTGTTAACTCCATTTAAAGTTGCTTCAATAGTAAATACATTGTTATAATCCACATCAGCGATGATTACATCAAGAACTGGATTTGCCTTAGCTACACTAATAGATTTAGCAACTTCAGCAACAGTATACTTGTCATCACCATTATATTTAACAATAACTGTGTGATTTCCAGCATTTAAACCAGAGATACTTTGTGTTGCTTTACCATCTACAATAGCTACATTATAATCCATACCGTCAACAGTTACAGTAACACTACCAGTTGCATCAACAGGTAAAACCACATTAACAGTTAAATCATCACCAAAGACAATATTATCAACAGTTACATCCATACTAGGAGTTACTTTAGATACACTAAATTTAGCACTATTAGAAGATGCATTGTAATTATTATCACCTACATATTTAACAGTTACATCATAACTACCTGCTCCAAGACCAGAAATAGTTTGAACAACTTTACCATTGACAATAGCTACAGTGTAATCTTTACCATTTACTGTGATAGTTACACTACCTGTTGCATCAGAAGGTACGTTAACAGTAATAGTTGCATCTTCTCCTACTTTAATATCATCAACAGATATATCGACAGTTGAAGCTATTTTATTAACTTTAAAGTTACCAGATATTTGTTTTAGGTTGTAGTTATCATTTTCAGCGAATTTAGCTGTGAAATCATAAGATCCAGCAGATAATTTAATTCCTTGTAATGTACCTTTACCATCTACAACTTTAACTGTGTAATCTTTACCATTGACAGTTACAATAACATCACCAGATAATTTAGCATTGTTAACACCAGTTAAAACAGCATTAATAGTAAATATAGTATTGTAATTTACATCGTCAATGATTACATCTAAGTTTACATCTGCTTTAGCCACATTAATGGTTTTAGTAACTTCAACAGGATTATATTTATCATTTCCATTGTATTTAACAACAATTGTATGATTTCCAGCAGTTAAACCAGAAATAGGTTTAGTAACTTTACCATTCACAACATTTACTGTGTATTCTTTTCCATCAACAGTAATAATCACATCACCATTAATATCACTTGGCAATAAAGCACTAATAATTAAATCTCCACCAAAGATGATATTATCAGCAGTTACATCCATTACTGGATTTATTTTAGATACAGTAAATTTAGTACTATTAGAAATAGTATTGTAATTATTATCTCCTGCATATTTAACAGTTACATCATAACTACCTGCTCCAAGACCAGAAATAGTTTGAACAGCCTTACCATCCTTAATAGCTACAGTATAATCTTTACCATTAACAGTAATTACAACATCACCAGTAGCATCAACAGGGACACTGACAGTAACAGTTACATCTTCACCTACATTAATATCATCAACAGATATGTCCATAGTTGAAGCTATTTTATTAACTTTAAAGCTACCAGAATCAATTACAGAATTATAATTATCATTTCCAGCAAATTTAGCACTGAAAGCATAATAACCGGCATCTAATTTATCAGCAGTTAATGTTCCTTTACCATTAACAACAGATACAACATAATCCTTACCATAAACAGTTACAATAATATCTCCTGTTAATTTAGCATTGTTTACACCATTTAAAGTTGCTTCAATAGTAAATACATTATTATAATCCACATCAGCAATAACTACATTAAGAACTGGATTTGCTTTAGCCACATTAATGGATTTAGCAATTTCAGCAGTAACATACTTGTCATCACCATTATATTTAACAATAACTGTGTGATTTCCAGCAGCTAAACCAGGAATAGCTTTAGTAACTTTTCCATTAACAATAGCTACATTATAATCCACACCATCAACAGTTACAGTAAGAGTACCTGTTGCATCAGCAGGTAAAACCACATTAACAGTTAAATCATCACCAAAGACAATATTATCAACAGTTACATCCATACTAGGAGTTACTTTAGATACTGTGAATTTTACAGTATTAGAAATAGCATTGTAATTATTATCACCTGCATATTTAACAGTTACATCATAACTACCTGCTCCAAGACCAGAAATGATTTGAACAGCCTTACCATCCTTAATAGCTACAGTATAATCTTTACCATTAACAGTAATTACAACATCACCAGTAGCATCAACAGGGACACTAACCGTAACAGTTACATCTTCTCCTACATTAATATCATCAACGTCGACGTCCATAACTGGAGTTACTTTATTAACATTGAATTTACCAGAGTCCTGTGCTGAGTTATAATTATCATTTCCATTCCAATTAGCACTGAATTCATAAGATCCTACAGGTAATTTAACACCACTTAAAGTACCTCTTCCGTTTTTAACTTCAACCTGGTAAGTTTTATCATTTAATACAACAGTAACGTTACCATCTAAACCAACAGATTTAACACCAGTTAAAACAACATCAATGTCAAATATTTCGCCATAGTTTATATCTTTAATAATAACGTTTAAAACTGGATCTGCCTTGTATACTTCAAGCATTATATAATCAGAAACTGGAGAATATTTTTCATTACCCTCAAATGATACAAAAATAGCATACATACCTGCATTTAATCCAGATAATTTAATTTTTGCTATACCATTTACAACATCCACTTCCATAGGATTATCATTAATATAAATAGTAAGTTTACCTGTAATATTAAAAGAAGATAAAACAACAATGATCTCTAAATCTTCACCATAGGTAATATTATCCGCAATAATTGTCATATCAGTAGTTAATTGATGACCTACAAGTGTAATGTTTTGAACTTCATTATCTACAACTATACTGATATCTTTTTCATCACCAATATTAAGTGTATATATGTACTTAAAAACACCATTTACCATTTTACCTTTGATAACTTCAGAACTGCTTCTAAATTCCACATCTCTTGTTGGAATATTTGCAAGAGTCTGAGTACCATTTAAATAAAGCTTAACAGTAACTTCATACATGTTAATATCAATTTCATTAACATCAACATTTAAAACAACATAATAGTTTGGAACAGAAACATTATCTCCCTCTTGTATATTAATTAATGAATTCCAGTCAGGAGTATTATTACCCCACCAATTACTATCTAAATTATAGGTACATCTATCTCCAATCTTAATGATATTGTTAGTTTCCGGATTACTAATTAAAGAACAGTCATTCACAATAATATTAGCCATCCTTATATAAATAGCATCACCAAGATTACTTGCAGTGTTTTTATCAAAAGAACAATTGTAGGCATTAATATTTCCAATAATAAAGTAAATAGCACCACCATCATTTCCTGCAGAATTACCTATAAAAGAACAGTTAACTAAAGTCCAATTACAAGAGATACCAGTACTTGAAGCAAGAGCACCTCCTTCCCAATATGCAGTGTTATTTACAAAAGAACAGTTAATTATTTCAGCATCTGCAGAAGACTGTATAGCACCACCATCAAAAAGCCCTGCTCTATTTTTTACAAAATAAGAATTGGTTACACTAAGTTTACCAGTCATCTGATAAATAGCACCACCATAATTTAATCCAATATTACTATCAAATGAACAGTTATCAACAGTGAGATCTCCATATATACAAACAGCACCACCATCACCAGTACCCTGTTCTTTTTCTGTACCTGCAACATTATTAACAAAAACAGAGTTTTTCAAAGAGAGAATACCGTTATCCACATGAATAGCTCCACCATGCTTTAATGCCGTGTTATTTATGAAAATACAATTATCAACACTGACAGTTCCATTATTTACACAAACAGCACCACCAGCTTCCTCTGCAGCAGTATTATTAATAAATTTACAATTAACCAATGTGAGATCTCCATTATCTAGACAAATAGCCCCACCACTGGCAGTATCTCCAGCAAAATTACCAATGAAATCACAGTCAACTACTATAAGATTACCATTTTCTAAATAAATAGCTCCACCATTACCATAATCCAAATAATTTTCTATAAATGAACAATTATAGAATTTAACATTACAATTCAAAATATGGAAAAATCTATTACTACTCATATTATTATTTAAAATAGTTTTTTCAGTACCTTGACCTATAATAGTCATATTTTTACTATCAATAGTTGGACATTCTGCATATGATCCCTCTGCAAGATACATAACACCACCATTTTTAACAAAACTTAAAGCCCTCTCAATAGATTTAAATGCTTTAATCCAGCTAATACCATTATTTTCATCATCTCCATTAACCGGATCCACATAAACAGCATCTAATAAAACACCAACAAGTGCATGATTCTGAATTTCATTATCAACAGTTACTGTAACATCATTACTTCCAGAATTAAGTGAGTATTGTTTACTAAAAACAGAACTCATCTTACCTTTGACACTTTCAGACCCGTATTTAAATTCCAAATCCCTTGTTGGAATATTTACTACAGCCTTAGTTCCATTCAAACAGAATTTAGCAATAACTTCATAAATATTAACATCAATTTCATTAAGCTCAATATTTAAAACAACATATTTTGGAGCAGAAAGTCCATGTATTGATGAACCCCAATCAGGAGAATTACTACCCCACCAATTATTATCTATAATAACATTTTCAGAATTATAAGTATTAGAAATACCATATCCAGAATTATTAATAAAAACAGAATTATCCACAATAATACTTGCATTCATCGTCACGGATATACCAGCAACATAAGTACTACTATTATAATTATTTATGAAAACACAACCAGTAACATTACACAAGTTAGCAACTATAGAAGCAGAATTATTAATAAAATAAGAATTAGCAATATTAGCTTGACAAGTACCTCTTGAATAAACACTATTAAGACCTTTTCCATTCATAAAAGAACAATTATTTATATTTATAGTTCCAGTATGTCCATAAATAGCATCCCCACTATTTTTAGCAACATTGTTTGTAAAAACAGAATTAGTTACCTTAAGGTCACCATTTCCTAAATAAATAGCCCCACCTTGAGCACTAGTTTGAGCATTTGCATTGTTACTTGTAAAATAACAGTCATCAACTATGAGGTTACCAGCTACTACATAAATAGCACAACCAGGACCTCCAGTATTATCTGTAAAAGAACAACCTGTAACTTTAACAGTGACTGAATTTTCTATTTTTAAAAAACAACTACTAGCTTTTGTTAAAAAAGTCCCGTCTTTGTTTTGACCTACTAAAGCAACATTTTTAGTAATAGTCGCAGCTTCTGTGTGTTCACCATTTGCAAGGCAAATAACACCACCATCTTTAACAAGACTTAAAGCACCAGTAATAGTTTTAACAGCCGTACTCCAACTAGTACCTGTATTAGCATCATTTCCTGTTGTAGGATTTACATAAATAGTTCCAGCAGTAGCAGCTTTTACAGGTCCATTAGTGATTTCTTTTTCATATGATACCTTATAACTACTTAAGTTTATATCATTACTTGAAGATTCACCTGGAGTAATTTCAGATGCATAAACTATATCTTCATTCGAATATTCAGATATTTCCTGTTCATCAGCCACTACATCTGTAGAAGTTGATACAGGCGTTTCTACATTAATATTTGTCTCATTTAAGTTTAATGATGCAGAATCTTCAGCACAAACAGCCGAAACAGATAAGAACATTAAACTTAAAATCAGAAAAATAAAAATCTTATTTTTAAGTATTTTAATTCCCTCCTATTAATCAAATTTTTTTTTAATTTTATGTAAAAAAATGATTTAGAAATATTTCATTTAATTTTTAAGTTATCAGTAAAAACTAAATTTAATTTAGCATTTAGGATATCCTAAAAAACCTTTTTTACGATTAGAAATTTATATAAAATTATATATAAATATTTAGAAAAAGTTTTGAATGATATTTTAGACTTAGAATATCTATACTAAGTCACAATGAAAAAAAGAAAAAAAGTTAAAGAGAATTATAATAGAATTCTCTTTTTATTTTATTGTGATTTTGTTTCCGACTTGGTAACCCTCCCATATGGAAGTAATAATATACTCACCTGAAAGAAGGTTAATAGCTAAACTTGCAACACCATTACTATCAGTAGTTCTATTATAGAACACACCATTCACATTGAAAGTCACAGTAACATTAGCTAACGGTTTTCCTTGACCATCAAGAACAGTAGCATTAAACTTACTACCATCCCTATGCTTCATAGATAAATCCTTAGTAAGTAAAACATTCTTCACAGTTACATTATTACCTACAGCATAACCATCAAAGATTGCAGTTATAATATATTTACCAGGATTTAAGTTAATAGCCAAAGTAACCATACCATTCTTATCAACAACCCTATTATAAAACACACCATTAATATTGAAAGTCACATTTTTACCAACAGCTAAAGTACCATCTTTATTGTAGACTTTTGCAGTGTACTGAGTACCATTCTTATAATACTTAATTATATCATGATTCTCACTAATAGG
>NZ_CAKVFS010000011.1 GCF_934746965.1 uncultured Methanobrevibacter sp.
ATAAATTAAATATAATTTATGAAAAACTTATGGAGTTTAAAAAAGGTTTATTACAGCAAATCTTCACACAAAAATTAAAATTTATGTTTTGTAAAACACAAAATGCAAATACTCAAAATTTTCTTAAAAACAACACAGCACAATATCATAGAATCTCACTTAAAAAAACAATTTATAAATTAGAAGTTAAATTTCAAGTGATGGAATATTTAAAAATAGACTCTAAAGGAAATATAATAACTGGAACAAGTGTAATTTTAATAGCTTCACTTATATTAATTTTAATTTTTATTTTAACAAGCATGTACACTTTAGAAAATGAAAATACAGATTCAATAGCTAATGATAATCTTAAATATATTGTTAATGATTATAATAGAAATTTAGAAGTTTTATCACATGATTCAATAGCTGAAGTTACACAGGAAGTTTATCATGGAAAACATATATTTAATTCCAAAAAAGAAATTAAAAAAGTCTTAAATAAAAAATTAGATGATAAAAATAAAGAATATGAGGAAAAGTATGGTGTTTTGATATCTTCTAAAGTTTTATCTGTTGAAAATACAGATGATCCCTGCAATATTGAATTTACAACTTATTTAAAGGTTTCAAAAAATAAAGATAAATTTTCAGGTAATTTAAAAACCATAACATCTATTGAAGGATTAAGAGATCCTCTACCTTATGCTATTTTAACTCCATATACTGGAATTTGGCATGATGATAAAACAATCCATTATGGAGCTACTTTAACTGCTTATTTAACAGCACATGGTATAGATAAACCAGAAGGATATTTAGGTGCTACAAGTCCATTAATAATAAAAAAATGTCCTTATGACCCATATATTCATCATGGTGATGGAAATACATTGAAAAACTGTTTAAAAAATGGTTATTTTCATGAAAGCGCTGATGGTAGCTGTTATTTGTGTAGACTTGAAGGTAAAGGAGTTTGTCCTCATTATGGATTTGAAGTTTTTATTGTTCCACATGTAATAGGTGTTGAATATTCTGTTTCTGGTTCAGATCATGTTGTATTTCATGATAGATATCCTGGTCATAAGATAAATCCTTCAGATCCTACGGAATTATTTTTAGATGTTGCTCATAGAACAAAATATGGAGTATTAGTATAATGAATGAAAAGGGAAGTATTTCAAGTGAAATATTAATTGTATTAATTGTTATTTTGTTAATAATTGGAATAACTGCAAAATTTAGTGAAACAACATTGGAAAAAATAGCTGTATCTACAGAAAATGAAAATATTGAGTTATTACTTTCTCAAAGTGCAGATAATTTAGTTAATAATCTAGGAAGTGCAAACTGGGAAAAATATTTAGTAGGAACTCCAGGATTAGCTATTTCAAATGAAAATGAAGCAATAATTCCAAACAGTGTTTCTTATGATAAATTTTTAGTTTTAGGGGATAATTATAAAAAATTAGTTGATAAAAATATTTTTAATTCGAAAATTAAAACTTCAATGGAAATCATACCAAAAGAGAGTAGTATTTCAAGTGTAAAAATCGGTTCAGCTGAAGATACTAACAATATTTACAGTGTAAATAGACTGGTTAAATGTGATTTTTACAAAAAATATGTTATAAAAGACTTTCAAACAAAAGGAAAATGTAATCATGATCATGGAGATGATTATAGTTGTAATTATTTTAAGATATATAGAAGTTATTTGAAAAATAATGACTATTATTTATTAATAGATGATAATTCAACAGATAATTTAAAATGGTATATGGATAATACAAAAATAAAATCATTTATTGGAAAAAATGTTAACAGTGATAAAATTTATTTAAATCATGAAATAAATTTAAAATTTCCAGTTATTGATTTTAGTTCTATAATGTTTATTCATTTTAATAAAAAAGATGTTAAAGCTCTTTTAGTTAGTGTTCCGAAAGATTTTGATAAATCTAAGTTAGATTATGATTATTTCAGAACAAATAATTGTGAATTTATCTTAAAAGGATGGTATTAAATGAAAATAGCTCCTGTAATAATTAATGATACTGAAATAAGTATTAAACTGGATATTGAATCTGTAACACTTGTTGAAATTGGAATTAAAATATTATCAGGATCATATCCCTTATTATAGGATATAATAGAAATATAATAAACTAAAATCATCATGATAGGAATTAAAATAAATCCTGCAATTGAACTGATTAATATTATTTTATCAAAACCTATACCTATTAAATGCAAGACAATAGATGAAGATTCAGCGAGAATTCCTATAAATGGATACATTACAAGAGTTAATAATAATATAATTATAAAATTATGAATTGATTCACCTTCAGGTTTTTTAAGAGGTTCAATAAGACCATAATGTATACCTGAAGATAATCTTGCAGATAATATACTTACTAAACCACCACTTTCTCCTGAAAATAAAGGTACTAATGTAAGTAAGCTTGGATTTTTAAGTAGTGTTTCAAGTGAACTATTAAGAATTCCTCCTGCTGATACTCCTAAAATAGAACATACAATTAAAACTGGAGTTGACTGTTTTATAATTGTTTTATTTTCCTGTGAAGAATTATAACAATGAACCAAACTTAATAATACAATTGGAATTATAATTATAAAAACTATTTGTTCCAAGTATAAAACTGATTTTAAAGCAGAAATTATAAATATAGATATTACAATTGCAGGTAAAGTAAATAAATCTCCAACAGCTGCAACTAATGGAGTTGTAACATTATCTGGATCCCAACCATGTTTAAAACTTCTAAATGAAATAAACATAGTTACAGGTAGCATTATACCTACAGATATTATTCCAGCAATTAAGCTAATTAAAATAAAATCTACAAGACTCATTGCTTTGAATCCAAATATAAAACAGATAATTTTAGCAATAATAGCTAAAAATAAAGATAAACATAGAGTTAAGACAAATGAAGAGAATATATTGTTAATTAACTCTTCAGAGCGATTGAATTTTGGATCTATTATACCAATATGTAATGCAGTGGATAATCTAGATGCAAATGAACCAAATATATTTCCTCTCATTCCTATAGCTCCAGGAATAAGAACTAATAGTCCTGGGAAAGTTTCAAGGAAAATATTCATTTTTCCAAGAACTATACCTGCAATTAAATCTCCACAAGCACAGATTAATAAAGCTATAAAACTTTCTTTTAAAATATCATTATGTTCGTTTAGAAATGATGAAAAGGTAGAAAATGGACTGCGAATCTTCCTCTGTTTCATAAATATCACTACCTATCATCATTTTAACCACTTGTTTATTTAAATTTAATTTTAATCTTCTTCTAATTCATCAGGAATATCTTCAAGAGAACATGCACCAGATGCAAGTTTTTCTAAAAGATCTGCACCAGCTTCTGTACCTTTTAAAAGTAAAATATCATCTGGAAGTATTAAAGTATGTTTATCCGGACCATATATCCAAGAATCCCCACGTCTAATAGCTATAACTCTCATTCCAGTACGATTTACTAAAAGTAATTCCCCTAAAGTTTTATTAGCTAAATCTGAATCCAATGTTACTGAAAATCTAACAATCATAGAATTATCAGATTCAGACATTACCATTTTAAATACTGGGTGTGGTTTAAATCCAGTAATTACTAAATCAGCCAAATCTTTAGCAGCATTAGCTATACTTTCAGCAGCTTCAGCTACTTCTAAAAGAGCAGTTAATTTTTCAGCATCTTCATAAGAACGTGCTGCAACTAACGATTCTTTTTTAATTTCATAATTCATTGAATTTACTTTATTTTCAAGTTTTAAAACTTCTTCAGCAGCATCTTTACTATTAAATAAAACAGCTGAATAAGCTAAATCAACCATCAATTCCGACATATTCTTCATTTCAATTAAAATATTTTTAATTGACATCTATATTACCTCTAAAGATCATAAGGATTATTTTTTAATAAACAAGCTCGTCTAAGTTTTAATAATGTTTTTTTCTTAGTTTTTAAATCATTTACATCCTCTAAAATTTCTTCTAAAGGATTCCTTAGACATTCTACAGACTTTTTTTCATGAACCCACATGCATTCTTTACAATTCCAAACATTTTTACCTTTTATCCATTCTCCACCAGTTGAGCTGTCTCCACAAGGATAAAATGGACAATAACAAAAATCACAGTATTGACCATCATAATGGCATGGGTAAAATTCACAGTCTCTATTTGGTCCATGAGAAATTTCTCCATTTAAAAATTTCTCATAATGATTACTAGAAAGAGGATGTATTTTAGACCTAATTACATATCCTCTTGGAGTAATTAATTTAGAGTCTTGCATATAAGTTAAATCATTCCCAACAATTAAAGTACAAGACATATTAACCATGTCTTCAGTTAAATCTTTAATTTTAACAATAGTCTCTTTTGCAGGTTCATAAGTACTATCTACAATTCCTATTAATGCATTTTCACCCTTAACTTTTAAAACAGTTTTAACAAACCTTCTAAAAGGTTCTTTACGTGTTTTACTAATAGGATTATAAATTGCTATAATTAAATTAGCTTTTAGGGCAAATTCTAATTTTTTTTCTATTTCAGATAATGGAGTTAAAATATTACTTAAACTAATATTTGCATAATCATTTAAAGGAGCTCCAAGTTTATCTGCTGCATAATTAGCTGCAGATACTCCCGGATAAATTTTAACTTCAATATCTTCTTTATACTTACTAATAATTTGATATAAAACATTTGCCATTCCAAAGACACCAGGATCTCCGGAACTTATTAATGAAACTGTTTGGCCATCTAAACTTTTATTAATAGCTAATTCTGCTCTAGCTATCTCATCACCCATTCCTTTTTTTATAATTTCCTTATCAGAAACTAAATCAGCAATTTGAGCTACATATTTTTTATATCCTACAATAACATCAGATTCTTCAATAGCTTTAATTGCCCCTAAGGTCATGTTCTCTCTATTTTGACCAATTCCAATTACATTAATCATATAACCATCTCAGTATAATTTTAAAATAGACTGTATAGTGATAGAATCAGGATCAACTACCAAATTCCCACTTTTAAATGTTGCATTACCCTGTGCTACAATCTTGTAAGACGGGTCCTGACTAATTACAATTTGTGAGGAATTTGAAGCAGGTGATGCATAACCTAAAGCTTCAATAGTTACATTTAATTCTTCATTATCAGTATCATCATAAGTTGTGACATTCATTGAATCAATATTAACTCCATCTACCTTTGACAAATCCTCCAGTGAATGAGCAACATCCTTTTTATTAGATATGTTCACATTAGTTGGATCTTTAACTAAAGCATTGTTAACATTGTCAGAATTAAATATACCAGTAATCTTTGAAATCTGCATATCAATTAACCCTTGAATATCAGGAGCTTCTGCAGCAACAATAGTATATGAACTAAAGAGCCCTACTTCAAAAAATACTACAAATAGTACAACGACTAGTATTATTCTAAGTGCTTTTGTCATTTTATCACATTACTTTTTTATTTCTGTATGTAACAGAAATATTAATGATTTAATTATATGTTTAATATATAATAAAAGTAACTACTATTTATAATATTAAAGTTTATTAACATAGAAAATAAAAATTTTAATTAACATGACTAATAAAATTTTATTAAAATTTGCAAAAAAGGGAATTAATTTATCACCAGAAGCATATAATAAAGTTCTTGAAGCTGAAAATCCTTTAGAATTAACATCTTCATTAATTGTTAAATTAAAAGGAGGTGAATTTAAATCTAAGGACTTAGTTTCAGTTAGTGGTCAAACTATTGATGAAATAATGGGAAATAGTAAAATTGAAGAATCAACTACAAGACCCCCATTAACACAAAAAGAACCTGAAAAAACACCTAGCATCAGTGAATTTAAAAAGAAAACAGATGTTAAAGAAAAATATGTTAACAAAGAAAATGCTGAAGCTTTAGAAACTGTAGAAAATAAAAAAGTTAAATTTAAAAGAAATTTAACTAAAACTAATGTGCATTATGACTTTGAAATTATACAAGACACTAGTAAAAAATCATACACCAGTGGGGAACTTGAAAATTTAATTGCATATTTCAAAAGCAGATATGAAAAACTATCTAAAATTTTAGTTAAAAGACCTGAACTTAAAAATTACACTAAAGTAGCTGATATTGAAGAAGGACAAACAAATTTAAGTCTTATTTTAATGGTTAGAGAAATCAGATCTACTAAAAATGGCCATAAACTTATTGAATTTGAAGATGATACTGGAACTATCCCTATTTTATTTTCAAATAAAAATGAAGAAGTTTTTAAAGAAGCTGAAAAATTAGTTAAAGATGAAGTTATTGGTGTAATTGCTGATAAAAATGGGGATTTGGCTATTGGAAATGATATTATAAATCCTGGTGTTATGAGAATACCTAAAAAAGAAATGGACTTTAGTATTGTATTTTTATCTGATGTTCACATTGGAAGTTTAACTTTCCTTGAAGATGCTTTTAGTAGATTTATAGACTGGATTAACTGTGAATTT
The DNA here is from genome assembly GCF_934746965.1 of uncultured Methanobrevibacter sp. Taxonomy (NCBI): domain Archaea; kingdom Methanobacteriati; phylum Methanobacteriota; class Methanobacteria; order Methanobacteriales; family Methanobacteriaceae; genus Methanobrevibacter; species uncultured Methanobrevibacter sp. Next base: position 6,547 of record NZ_CAKVFS010000011.1, read on the forward strand.
GGAAATGAAGAACAAGTAAAAATAGCTGAAAGTGTTAAATATCTTGTTATTGGTGGAGATATTGTAGATGGTATTGGTGTATATCCAAACCAGGAAAAAGAATTAGCTATTAAAGATATTACTCAGCAATACAATGAAGCAGCCAGATTTTTAGGAAATATCAGAAGTGATATTAAAATTATTATTGCTCCTGGAAACCACGATGCATCCAGAGTAGCTGAACCTCAGCCTGCAGTACCTGAAGAATATGCAAATGCATTGTATGAACTTGATAATGTTGAATTTATAAGTAATCCGGGTGTTGTTTCTTTAGATGGTATTAATGTTTTAATTTACCATGGACGTAGTTTTGATGATTTAGTAATGGCTGTTAAAGAATTTACTCATGAGAAAAATGATTTATTAATGGAAGAATTACTTAAAAAAAGACATTTAGCTCCAATTTATGGAGAAAGAACACCACTAGCTTCAGAACTTGAAGATTATTTGGTGATTGATGAAGTTCCAGATGTTTTCCATACAGGACATGTTCATATTAATACTCATAGAAAATTCAATGGTATTCATTTAATTAATTCCGGAACATTCCAGACTCAAACTGAGTTCCAGAAAATATATAATATTGAACCAACTCCTGCTGAAGTCCCAGTACTTTATAAGGGACAATATAAATGTCTTAAATTTATTTAAAAATTTTTATAAATAATAACAATTTAAATTATTAATTATTTACTAGGTGAAAAAATGGAAAGAAATATTGAAGAAATTATTAATGTTTCAGATTATCTTTATAACAATAAACTTGTTGCAGGTAAAGCTGGAAATGTTAGTGCTAGATTTAAAGGAGAAGATGGTGACGTAATAGCTATTACTCCTACTTTAAAATCATTGCATAAGTTAAATGAAGAAGATATTGTTTTAGTAGATTTGGAAGGTAATTTATTAACAAAAGGTAAACCTTCTTCTGAAGTTAATCTTCATTTAGAAATTTATAAAAAAAGAGAAGATGTAAATGGAATTGTCCATACTCATTCACCATATGCAACAGGATTTGCATTTTCTTCAAAAAGAATAAAAAGACATGAAGGTTTTGGAGCTATTAACACACCATATTTAGAAGACATTGAATATGAAGCTCCTGGAAGTATAAAATTAGCTAAAGATGCATCTAAGGCAATTGGAGATGAAGATGTTTTAATTTTAAAACAGCATGGTGTTTTATGTGTTGGTGACAGTTTAAAAGAAGCTTGTTTACTTGCAGCTTTCGTTGAAGAAACAGCTAAAACACAATTCATAACATATATGTTAAATTCAACAGAAGATTTAATATGAATCTTCGGTTTGTTGAGATTCTGTTTTACTTCCTGATTCAACATATTCAGTTATAATATCTAAAATTAAACCAGATAAAGAAGTATCTTTATCAATTGCTATTTTTTTTAATTCTTTTTTCAAATCTACAGGCATATTTATAGTTGTTTTACTTATATCTGACATAATTATATAATTGTTTATCCTATATTATATACTTTTTTCTGAATATTTACCAAAAAATATTTAAAGATTAATATAGTAATATAATATTTAAATATACCTATTTTTTTATATATAATATTATTTGGAGGGGAAAGTTATGTCTAATCAGACAATTGATGAAGTATCAGAAATTTTAGAATATATAATGGAGAATAACACAGTTCCACGTAATATAAGAGAGGCAGCACAAGAATCTAATGAATTGTTACATGATGAAAGTCAAGATCAGTCAGTAAAAATCAGTACTGTATTAACTAAATTAGATGAAATTAGTAATGATCCTAATATACCAGTACATGCAAGAACTTTAATTTGGGAAGTTCTTTCTAAATTAGAATCAATCTAATTTTATTTTAATCTTTTTTTGAAATAGCTAAAGCTATTGTAACACCATTAAAAGGTGTTTTTTTATAAATTAACTTTGAATCAAATCCTGCAGTAATTAAAGCAGATGCCTCAGAAACACTACCTACACCAAACTTAGATTTCACAAATTCAGATTCATGAATTTCATTTGATGTAAATAATTTTAATTTATCCATATCAACAAATTTAACTGGAATATTTAATTCATCACTTAAATCAAGTATGCCCTGTTCATTTTTCTTAACTTCACCAGAAGCTAAAAAAGTTAATCTGTTTTTAGAAATATTTAAATCATTTAAAGTTTTATTAACTCCTATTAAAATATCATTTTTTGATTTGCCTTTCTTACAGCCAATACCCATAACTATAGTTTCAATAGTCATTATTAATTTATGATTTTTATAGAAGACATGTATTTCATCTGTATTAATTTGACTGGTAAATTCAATTGACACATCAATTTCAAGTGTATTTTTATTAAAATAATCAAATAAAAAATCATAATTTCCACTGCTATTAAGTAGAAATACTATTTCTTCACCATTTAAAATAGCTTTATTAAAATGTAAAATTTCTTTTGGATTTTTAATAGATAAATACAAATCTTTAGCTAAAACATCAATACCTAATTTTTTATTAACATCAGTTGCAGTTGTAATTACAGGTAGTGCATTTAATAATTCAGCAACTTTTGAAGTAAGTTTATTAGCTCCACCTAAATGACCAGATAATGTACTTATTACAAATTTCCCATTTTCATCAATGTTTAAAATAGCAGGATCACTGACTTTTGATTGAATTAAAGGAGCAATACTTCTTATTAATATCCCTGAAGCCATAATAGCTATAATTGCATCATATTCATAAAATAATAATTTAATAGTATTTTTAATATCTTTATAATAAATATCAGTTGAAATAATAGTTGAGTCTTTATCTAAAAGCTCTTTTAAATGAAAAGATAAATCATAACCTTTTTTTGAAACTGAAATAATAGCTATTTTCATAATATCACATATAATATAATTGTAAAGATAACAATTGCAAGTGTAAATAATAATATTGTTAAATTTGATAATTTAACTGCTTTATTTATATCATTAATTTCAATGTTTTTATTGTTGTCTCCTAAAATATAAGTATCAATTTTAATTAATTGAATATCTAAGGCTCCGGCTGTTGTTGCCATTGTAAAACCGGAATTTGGACTTGGACAATTTCTAGCATCTCTTTTCATTATTTTATAACTATTTTTATAATTGAATTTTAAAATCCATGCAGATAAAACAACGAATAATCCACTTATTCTTGCAGGAATATAATTTAGAATATCATCTATTTTAGCTGGAACAAAACCAATATTAATTAATTCATCAGTTTTATAACCTACCATTGCATCAAGTGTATTGAATATCCTATAATTAAATGGAATTAAAAGTAAAATAAATAAAAAATTATATGAATGAATAAATATACCTAGAATACTTAAAATCATAAAATAAAATACTGGTGAAATATATGAATCAGTAATATTTTCACTTAAACTTTCAATAGTTGCAGAAACTATGAAACTTTCAGTTAATTCATCTGTATTTCTGCTTACTAAATAGGAAACATTTTGTCTTGCTTTGTTAATATCTTCTTTTAAATCCTTTTCAATGTTTTTAGCTGTGTCTAATAGCATTTTAATTGAAAATGTTGAAGATAATATTATTGTAAATATTAAATAAAATATAATTATATTAAATGAAAATAAATAAAGTAATATAATTAATATTACACTTGAAATACTACACACAAATAATGTTAAAAGAAAACCAGACCATTTATTGTTTATTTTTATAAATCTGTTTTTGAAAAATGAAATTAATGATCCTATTAAAACAACTGGGTGAATTTTAGTTGGAAGCTCTCCATATATAATATCTATAAAAATAGCTAATAATAATGATAATAATATAAATATTAATATATTAAATGTAAAGTTAATATTACTATAAGTAAAATATAAATTATTTATAAAATCAATATTATGTAACATTACTTAATATATAATATTAAAATAAATAAATATTTTATTATTTAATAAATAAAATTAAGGTGAAAATATGATTGATGAACAAGATGTTAAAAATTGGTTAACTGATGAAGGTATTTTCAGAGAAAAAGCTGTAGATGATAATGCAGATTTTCACTTTGTTATTGAATTTCCTAAAGATAATGTAATGGATATTGTTAAGCCTAAAGGAAAAGATACTATTGTAATAGGCTGTGCAACTCAAGTAGCACCTGAACATATTAATTTAATGCAAAGTGCATCTCCTAAAGATAAATCTAAATTTTTATTTGATGTAAGTACTAGTTTAAACATGTTTTTAGTTGATTATGAATTGAAAGTTGATCAGGATATTTTACAGCAATTTGTTGTTACTGATAATATTTATGAAGATGGATTAACTAAAGATAATTTATATAAAACTATTAAAAAAGTCTTTAAATCTAAATTACATTGTATAATGTTACTTAATTATGATTTTGGAAATTCTACACCTGATATTTCAAAATCACACAATGAAAACAGTATGTTTGTTTAATTTTTTTATCTAATTTAGAGAGACAGACATGAATTTCAAGTGAAAGCTCTGCGAAGGTTCTGTAGGAATCAAGACATGTATTTCATCTGTAAAACACTTGAAATTTATCTTAATTTTTTGCGCTTTAAAAGTCAAATAAACACTTTTTTATTCTTATTTTTTAAAATAAACAATTTTAAAGAAATTTTCTATTTTTTTCACTTGAAACATATCTCTTGATTTTTTCAAAATAGAAAAATTTTCATTACACTTGAAATTAATGTCTCACTTTTCATGACAAATCATGAAAAATTTTTTTTCACTTGAAATATATGTCTTGATTTTTCGCGCCGGAGAAAAAATATGTTACAGTTGAAATTAATGTCTCACTTTTCATGACAAATTATGAAAAATTTTTTTCAAATATTTTTTTAAAAATTTTTTTTCACTTGAAATATATGTTATACTTTTCAAATGCTCACAAAAACGTTTTTATTACTTAAAAAATTTACAATTGAAATATTACTTCTTTATTTTTAAAATAACTCCTAATTTGCTTTTATTAAAATTATAATTTTTCATTTAATTTTTCTTTAAATTTATTTAATTGCTAAAAATAACTTTATAAATCGTTATTTATTTAAAATATTTGTTTTTTATTGTTATTTTCACTTGAAATTTAATTTAATTTAATTTCATCAAATTTTTATTTTCACTATTTTGATGATTTTTTCACTTGAAATATATGTCTTTATATTTGAAATGGTTATTTTTCATCTTTTATTTTTATCTTATTTTACAGTCTTTATTTTTTATTTTAATCTATAATTTTTTATTTTTTAATAATTAAATTATTTTTTGATTGTTTTATTTGATTTTAATTAATATTTTTAATTTAATTTTTATTTTCTATTGAAATTTTAATATTAACTTATATTTTTGTAATACAAACCTTTATTTAACACTTGTTTTCATATATTAACACTGGAAATAATACTTATGATTTTTTTTCATAATTTTTAAGATTTTTCTTTATTATTATTTTTTTCAAAAGATACGGTGAGTACATGGCAAATATTTTTGATGACTTGGAGGTAGGACAATCAGTTTTTAAAGATAAACAACCTTTAGATCATAGGTTTTTACCTGAGAATTTACCTCATAGAAAAGAACAAATAACACAAATAGCTAAATATTGGATTGAAGCATTAAATAATGTTACTCCTTCTGATATTACTATATATGGTAAAACTGGAACTGGAAAAACAGCAGCAGCAAAATTTGCAAGAGAACAACTTAATGAAGCAGCATCTAATAAGAATGTTTTTATAAAAGTGGAATATATTCGTTGTACAGATTATACAACTGAATATCAGGTTATTGCACAATTATGTCAAAAACTTGGAAGAAATGTTCCTCATAGAGGTTGGACAAAAGGGGAAGTTATCAATACCTTTAGGGACATTTTTAAAAGAAATGCATTTGGAAAAAAACTTATTTTAATTGTTATTTTAGATGAAATTGATATATTACTTAGTAAAGATGGAGATGGAATTTTATATACATTAACAAGAACTGATAATGTATCTATATTATCTATCAGTAATTATGTTGAATTTAAACAATTTATCACACCTAGAGTAATGAGTAGTTTAAGAGATAAGGAAATTGTTTTCCCACCTTATGGTGCTGATCAATTAGCTGATATTTTAAATGAAAGAGCACATTTATCTTTTAAAGAAGATACACTTGAAAGTGATGTCATACCATTATGTTCAGCTATGGCAGCTAAAGAAGAAGGTGATGCAAGATATGCTTTAGATTTACTTAGAACTGCTGGTGAAATAGCTGATGAAGAAGAATCCAATAAAATAATTGGTGATTATGTAAGAATGGCGAAAGATAGAATTGAACATAATAAAATCACTGATGTAATATTGACACTTCCAACACAACAGCAAAGAGTTTTAGATGCTATTTTAAGACTCACTCAAAATAATGAGGAAATAACTTCCGGTAAATTATATGATACTTATAAAGAAGTATCAAAAGGAGATTCTGTAACTTACAGAAGAATATTTGATTTTATTAATGAACTTGAAATGTTAGGTATTATTTCAACCAATACCATATCCCGTGGACGTGGAAAAGGAAGAACTAATATTATAACACTTCAATGCGATACTAATTTACTTGAAAAAACACTTTATTCCATATGAGCCCATTTAGGATTGTTTTTTATTAATGTTTTTAAAATAGCCATTCTAATTGGAACAGCATTAAATGCTTGATTGAAATATTTATTGTGTTTAGTATTATCTAAATCAGTATTTATTTCATCAATTCTTGGTAACGGATGCATAACAATAACATCTTTACCTTCAAGCATTTTTTTATTAACAACATAAGCTCCTTTTATTTTTAAATATTCATCTAAATCTCCAAAACGTTCTTTTTGAATTCTAGTTACATATAGAACATCTACTTTATCAATAACATCTTCTATATTATCAACTTCAGTATATGGGATATTTTTCTTATTTAAATCATGTAAAACTTCCTGAGGCATTTTTAATTCTTTAGGAGCTACAAAATAAAGTTCAATATTATCATATAATCCTAATGCATTTGATAATGAATGTACTGTACGGCCAAATTTTAAATCTCCAACTAATGCTATTTTTAAATTGTCAATGTGTCCTACTTCTTTTTTAATAGTATATAAATCAAGTAATGTTTGAGTTGGGTGTTGACCTGCACCGTCTCCAGCATTTATCACTGGAACATCAACTATGTCTGATATGAATTTGGATACTCCTTCTAATTCATGTCTAATAACTAAAGCATCACTGTAACCTTCAAACATTTTTGCAGTATCAGCTATACTTTCTCCTTTTGAAACAGAACATGATCTGGTACTTTCAATACCTATACAGTTTCCACCTAAACGTTTCATTGATGTTTCAAATGATAATCTTGTTCTTGTAGAAGGTTCAAAAAACATTAATCCGAGGATTTTACCTTTTAATTCATCACAACTTTCTTTTGATTTAGCTATATCTTCTAATTTTGATGCTTCATCAAGAATATAATCAATATCTTTTCTTTCAAAATCTTTTATTGAAATTATATTTTTTAATTTAAAAATTTTAAACACCTTTTATTCGATTCTTCTATCAATTAATTCGTTAATATAATTAGCAAATTTATCAATTTCATTCATATCTAACACAGGAATATTTCCTTTGGACAATGTTTTTTTAGCTTTTATTTTATCAATAAAGTTACCTTCATCAGGGTTTATCTCATAACCGAAATTTGAAGAAATAAAAGATGAATTAACAAGTTGTTCTGAAAATGTTTTGTTTAAATGACTTTTAGTATTGGAATTATCATCACAGTTCATAAACAAAGCAACTGGTTTTTCCATTAATGTTCCCATATTTCTGGATATGTATCTTTTTAAGGTTCCTTGAACTTTACCATGATATAATGATCCAGCTAGTATAATAAAATCATATTTTAATAAACATGCTGTTTTGGCTTTTTCAATTGGAATTAACTGAATTTTAGCTTTTATTTTATTTGATAAAATTTTAGCAGCTTTCTTTGTTATTCCACTAGATGTTGAGTAAATTATTGCTATTTTCATATAATTCTCTCAATTGGTACAACAAGAATGTCTTTTGCACCAGCATTTCTTAAATCATTAACAAGTTCAAAAACTACATCTTCATCTATAACTGCTTGTACAGCTACAGTTTCTTCTTTAGATAATACTTCTGAAATTGTTGGTCCTGTCATTGCAGGCATGACTTTTTTTACTTTATCTAAGTTTTCCTTTTTAACATTCATCATTACAAGTTTTTTTCTTTCAGCTTCAATTACTCCTTTTATACTTGTACTTACAGCTTCAACTAATTCTTTTTTATTTTTAAAGCTATTTTCATTAGTAATAAGTTTAATAGTACTTTCTAAAATCACATCAACAATTTTTAAATGATTCATTTTTAAAGTAGTTCCGGTACTTGTTAAATCAGTAATTAAATCTGCTATTCCAATTAATGGTGCAATTTCTGTAGAACCACTTAATGTTATTATTTTAGATGTTAAGCCATGTTCTTCTAAATATTTTTTAGTTAATGTTGGAAATTCAGTAGCAACAATCATATCTGAAGTTAAATCATCTACTGAATTTATATTTGAGTCTTCAGGTGATGCTAAAACTAATTTTGTTTGTCCAAATGCTAAATCAACTAATTCTTTAACATTAGCTTCACTTTCATTGATTAAATCTACACCAGTTATTCCCATATCAACAATTTCATCTTCAACAAATTTTGGAATATCTGATGCACGAGCAAACATAACATCTATATCTTTATTAAAAGTAGCAGAAATTAATTTCCTGTTAGCATTATCTTTTAATCCTAATCCAGCTTTTTCTAAGATAGCTATTGAAGGATCACTAATTCTTCCTTTAGAAGGTACAGCAATTTTTAATTTCATTTTAAATCTTCTCATTTTATTTATGTGATATGATATATTATTTTTTTTATTAATACTTTTTTAAAGTGTTGAAATTCTTCATATTTTTTAATATTTTTAGATTTTACTATCAAATAATACAAAATGTTTAAATATAATAGAAATTATAATGATATTAAGCTTAAGATTAATTTAAATTTATCATTAAGTTATAATTGATTATTTTGAGGTGAAAAACATGTCTGAAATACCAAAAGCTCCTATCGCAAGGATTATCAAAGATACTGGTGCTGAAAGAGTTAGTGAAGATGCAAAAGCTGAATTAGCTGAATATCTTGAAGAAGTAGCTCGTAACGTTGCAATTGAAGCAAACAATGTTGCTAAAATCGCTAAACGTAAAACTATCAAACCAGAAGATATTAAATTAGCTATTAAAAATTTAGAATAGTTATTTTATTCGACTTTTTTTTATTTTTTTTTTAGGTGTTATTATGACTGATAATACTATTTTAATTAAAGATGCATTAATTTTAAACCCTGTAGATTTTAAACAAATAAAAGGTTCTCTTTTAATTAAAAATGATAAAATCGCAGAAATCGATACTGATATTGATGAAACTAATGTTGATAAAGTTATTGATGGAACTGGAAAAATATTACTTCCAGGATTTGTAAACACTCATACACATTTATCAATGACATTATTTAGAGGATTAGCTGATGATTTAAGTTTAGATTCATGGTTAAACGATAATATTTGGCCAATGGAAGCAAATCTCACCTCTGAATACTGCTATATTGGAGCTCTTTTAGGAGCTGTTGAATTAATTAAATCTGGAACAACTACTTTCAGCGACATGTATTTTTACATGGAAGATGTTGCAAAAGCTGTTGAAGAATCTGGAATCAGAGCAGTTTTATCTTACGGTATGATTGATTTTGGTGATGATGAAAAAAGAGAACATGAAATTAAAGAAAACATAGCATTATTTGAAAAATGCAATGGTATGGCTGACGGAAGAATTAAAGTATTTTTCGGACCTCATTCTCCATATACTGCTTCAAAAGATTTACTTGAAGATGTAAGATGGTTAGCTAATGAATATAATACTGGAATACATATTCATGTTAGTGAAACTCAAAAAGAAATAAATGATTCACTTGAAGCTCATGATTTAAGACCATTTGAATATTTGGATTCAATTGGATTTTTAGGTCCTGATGTTGTAGCTGCACATAGTGTATGGTTATCTCATGATGAAATTAAAATCATTAAAGAAAACAATGTTAAAATTTCACATAATCCATGTAGTAACATGAAATTAGCTTCAGGTATAGCTCCAATCACTGACTTGATTAATAATGATATCTGTGTTGGAATAGGAACAGATGGAGCTTCATCAAATAATAATCTTGACTTAATTGAAGAATTAAGAACTGCTTCTTTACTTCAAAAAGTTAATTTATTAAATCCTAAAGCATTAACTTCTGATGAAGCATTAGCTATGGGAACTATTAAAGGAGCAGAAGTTTTAGGGCTTGAAAATGAAATAGGATCAATTGAAGTAGGTAAAAAAGCAGATTTAATTTTAATTGATACTAATAATGCTAATATGGTTCCAGACAGTTCATGTACCAGTTCCAATATTATTTATTCAGCAAATGGTTATAATGTAGATACTACTATATGTAACGGTAAAATTTTAATGGAAAATAGGAAATTAACCACATTAGATGAAGAAGAAATCTATAAAAAAGCTAGAAAAGCTATTGAAGAGCTTAAAGAAGCTCGTAATCAATAATTTTTTTATCTAGCTTCAAATTTTATTTTATTTTTGTTTAACACAATACTTTTTTTCCAGGAATCATTGCTTTTGGGGAAATCTGATCTGAAATGAGCTCCTCTACTTTCTCTACGTAATATTGCTGATTTAACAACTAAAGTAGCTATTTCAACCATATTTATTACTTCAAGAGCAGTTACAAGTTCATTATTATATTGAGATTTATTTTCAACTTTTAAATTGTCTAAATCTTTTTTCATTTCCTGTAATTCTTTTAAAGCATCATTTAATGTTTTTTCATCTCTTACAATTCCTACTTTTTCCCACATTAATTTTTTAAGATTATTTTTAAAGGTAACAGGATTAATAGAACCGTCTTTAATTAAACTTTCAATTCTTGCTTTTTCTTCATTTACCATTTCAAGGTTTTCTTTTAATTCTGTCTGTTTAGCTATTTTACTAGCAGTTTCACCAGCTATTTTTCCAAATACCTGTGTGTCTGCCAAAGCATTTCCACCTAAACGGTTAGCTCCATGTACTCCTCCAGATACTTCTCCAGCAGCAAATAAATTATTTATATTTGTAGAACAGTCTGTTTTTATTTTCACACCACCCATAAAGTGATGTGCAGTTGGAGCTACTTCTATTTTCTCATTTTTAATGTCAATACCTACATTTTTAAATTGTAAAACCATGGTTTCTAATTTTTCATCAATTAAATCATCTGGGAGATGTGAAATATCCAAATATACTCCACCATGTTCGCTTCCTCTTTCTTCTATAATTTCCTGGTAAATTGATCTTGCAACAACATCACGGGTAGCTAATTCCATTTTTTCAGGAGCATATTTTTTCATAAAACGTTCTCCGTCTTTATTTAATAACTTACCACCTTCAGCTCTTACAGCTTCAGTTACAAGAATTCCTTTTTTGGAATCTGGAGTTACCATTCCTGTTGGGTGGAATTGTATCTGTTCCATATCTATTAAATTAGCTCCGGCATTCCATGCAAGCATAAATCCGTCACCATTTTTTTGAGTGGTATTGGAGGTAATTGGATATAAGTTACCTGCTCCTCCACTAGCTAATATAACTGCTTTGGATTTAAAGTAAATTATTTGAGAATTTGCTAAATCAAATCCTACAGCTCCTATAACTTGTCTTAAGTTTTCATCTAAAACAAGGGAAGTAACCATTACTTCTTCAATAGTGTCAATGTCTCTTTTAATAATTTCTTCTTTAAGAGCAGTCATTAATTCATGACCTGTTCTGTCTCCCTGGAAACAGGTTCTTCTGTATTGTTGACCACCAAATGGTCTTTGATTTATTTTTCCAGATTCCTGGCGATCAAATATTGCTCCATAGTTTTCCAGGTCTATTAATCTATCTGGAGCTTCATGAACAAGTATATCTACAAGTTTTTTATCATTAAGATAACTGCCACCTTTTAAAGTGTCTTCAATATGTGCTTCTATTGAATCATCAGCATCTACAGCTTTAAAGACAGCATTATATCCTCCTTCAGCCATCCCAGTACATCCAGATCTGAAAGTCAAACCTTTTGAAACAATAAGTGGTTTAAGTCCAGCTTTATCTACTTCAATAGCTGCTCTTGAACCTGCTCCTCCTGAACCAATGATTAAAACATCAGTTGATATTGTTTTAATTTCCATAGTTATTACCTGTAAAAATTTTATACTAATTTTAATCTTTGTTTTTAATTGTTAAAATAAATTTGTTTTTAAAAACACTGTTGAAATCCCCTAATTTTTTACAGTTGAAATTGCACATATGTTGTATTAGATTGTTAAATAAAAAAGATAGGATTTTACCTCTTGAATTACATAAATGCAAATGTTTCAGGAGGTAAATAAATAATATTATCTTCTTTAACAATATTTGATGTGGTGTTTGAAATAATTATACCATGAGGAGAATTATAAGTATTAATAGCACGTTTAATTTGACTTTTATTCTTTTTACCACAGCTTACTTCAATTGGAATAGGTTTTTCCAATCCTCTTTGAACAATAAAGTCAACATTTTTCTCGCTACTCTTTTTTTTACTGTCATCATAGTATATTTTATAATTCATCTGACTTTTATTATCCAAATCATGAAAACTTGAAGCTACATAAGTTTCAAGTAGTTTTCCCATATATGCTGTTTCATCTTCAAATGTAGCATTACCTATGTTTAATATAAGATTATGTTTTAAACTTGATGTTGCAAAAAAATATTCATAAGGTTTTGTTGTTCGTTTTACTGATGAAGTAAATGGTTCAATATGAAATATTAACTGTGTTTTTTCAAGAATATCTAATACTTTAGTGACTAAAGCAATTTTAGCATCAAAATGATTTGAAATAGAACCTTTTGAGACTTCTCCAGGATTTTGAAAAGCAAAAAAATTCAAAATCTGAAAAGCAAGATACTGTGTATCATTATTTATACCTTCAATATTGGTCATATCAGTTGTAACAACTTTATCTACCATATTAACAATTTTTTTAGTTATATCATTAGTATTTTGATAAAATGATGATGGAAAACCTCCAAATTCTAAGAAATTCTTCCATTCATATATATTGTAGTTTGAGAAATTTGAATATATGTTAATTATTCTTCTTTCTAACTCATTAACATCATATATGTTTCCATCAAAAATCATTTGAATTAATGGATTTGAAATATCATTTTTAAAATCACCATATTTTAATTTTAAATGTTGTGAATAGGTTAATGGGTAAATTGGAATATTTAATAATCTTCTTGCAGCATCAGGATTATGAGAAAGTTTAAGTGCAGATGATCCGCTAAAAATCATGAAAATATTTTTACTTCCATCGAATATTAATTTTCCATTTAATGCCCAATCTTTATCATATTGTGCTTCATCAACTAATATGAATACTGGTTTAGATAATGTTTCAATAATTGAATTATGATAGGTTTCTAAATAGGAATTAACAACACTAAATATATCAACATCACCTATTTTTTTAAATCGATCACAGGAAAAATACAAAATATCCTGGGAGGATATTCCTTTTTTGTTTAGAAGATAGTCATATATTTGAAATAGCAAAGTTGTTTTTCCAACATCCCGTAATCCTGGCAAAACAAGAAATCGATTTATATTTTCTCCTTCAAGAAAATCATCAATATATTTTATAATATTATCATAATCAGAACGTTTATTGAACTTTTTATCTTTGTGTGTTAACTCTTGATCTAATTTCAGTGGTGTTGATAATATTTGATTTCTAATATATCTGTTCTGCAATTCGTTCATTGTTCTAGCCTCCTCGAAATAATAACTATTTTTATATATGTTCATAGTTATTTATAAAGACTACTACTTTTAATCGTTATAGTTATTTATAAAGACTACTACTTTTAATCGTTATAGTTATTTATAAAGACTACTACTTTTAATCGTAATAGTTTTAAAATTTGATTTTTACAACTTAATTTAATCTGACTGAATGTTATGATTATTATTTAAAAAGAAAATGTTTTTTGATTTCATTAGTTATATTAATAAATAAAAATAAATTATGTAGTTGTATGTTAATGATTAATTTAAATAATTTGGATTATTTATTTTATTAAATTAATTATATGATTGATATTTTTAAATAGGATTATATTTCATTGCATATATTTGGAGGTTATTTAATGAAAATTGATGGAACAGTTACAACTGGTTTGGGAAAAGCTGCTTATTTTTTATCACAGGATTTTTATGTTAATAATTTTGAAAAAAATTGTGGATTTCGTCCTTATCCGGGAACTTTAAATGTTATAGTTCCAGAAAAATACCTTCCTCAAATAAATAAAATAAAAGATGAATGTAAAAATATTATAAAACCAGATGAAGGTTTTGGAGCTGTTAAATACATAGAATCAAAATTAAATGATGATATAAAAGGAGCAATTGTATTTCCAGCTAAAACAACACATGAAGAAAATTATCTGGAATTTATAGCTAAAGATAAACTTAGAGATAAATTAAATCTTGAGGATGGGGATGTTGTAAGTATTGAATTGTAAAATGAAAAGTTAGTTAAGAAACTTTTTTATAATATAATTAATATACTATTTGATTGTACAATTCTCAGGGCGGAGTGAAATTCTCCACCGGTGGTGTTTCTAAATTAGATAAGTCCACGAGCACATGTTGTGTTGATTTGGTTAGAATCCAAAACCGACGGTAATAGTCCGGATGGAAGAGAATAAGAAATTTATTTTTTATTTTTAGCCCTGTTTCTACAATATTTAAGGAGATGTTACTATGAGTAAAAACGATTTAGAAATGGGATTTGAAGCATTAAGAAATGGTGAATTTATATTAGTTTTTGATGATGATGAAAGAGAAGGGGAAGTAGATATGATTATTGCTTCTGAATTTGTTACACCAAAATCAATAGCTACTATGAGAGATAATGCAGGTGGGTTAATCTGTAACTGTTTAGCTCCACAGTATTGTGATGCTATTAATTTACCATTTATGACAGATATTATGGAAGCTGCTAGTTCAAAATACCCTAATTTAGCTGAATTAGCTCCAACTGATATTAAATATGATGACAGATCCTCATTTTCAATATGGGTAAATCATAGAGATTCATTCACTGGAGTTACTGATCATGATAGAGCAATGACTATTAGTGAAATGGCAATCATGTTAAAAGAAGAAAGATATGATGATTTTGGAAAAGAATTCAGATCACCAGGTCATGTATGTCTTTTAAGAGGAGCAGAGGGTTTAGTTAAAAACAGACGTGGACATACAGAAATAGGATTAGCTATGTGTGAAATGGCAGGTGTAACTCCTGTTTGTGTTGTTTGTGAAATGATGGATAGTGAAACCGGTCAGGCAACCTCTGTGGAAGATGCTAAAAAATATGCTAAGGAAAATGGATTGGTTTTACTTAAAGGGGAAGATATTATAAAAAAATATTTAGAAGAATAATCAGCTGTACATAGATTGATTATTCATTCTTTTATCATTTATATAGTTAAAGATGTATTGGGTGATTTGCTGTATTTTATATGAATTGTAAATATTGAATGCAACATATTTTCCATTATACATATCTATTTTTATCCCATCTTTAATTTCTTTAGTCTGACTAAATCCACTAATTTTATCCCAGGGAATTCTAAGGTTTTTGGATTTCAGAGCTTTTTCAATATAAATTCCATCATCTTTGATTTTTACAATTTTAACACTTCTACGGTTTTTATTAGACATTATTTGAATGTCTCCGTTTTCATCAAAACCATAATCTGGAATTAAGCATGTTGCTTTCCATCCTTGTTTGATTTTTTTTGCAACATGAACTCTGTCTTTTTTTGTTAATTTAACTCCTTGTTCTGGGCTTAAATTAAGTGCCATTTATATCACCTTGTTTTTTATTTCTTCAAAAGGAACAATTCTATTGAATTCTACATTTTTAGCCATATCAGCTATTATGTTTATATCTATATTTTCTTCAATACATTCCAGAGCATATTTTGAAAATAAATCATATCTGATTTCAACTTCTGGAGTAAATCCACGTCCTTTTATTTTTAATTTAGATACTTTTAAAACATTTTTAACATGGGTGTTATTTTTGATATATGGTACTACATTTTCAAATATCTTTTGATTATAAACTTTATTTAGAAGTATTCCTTCAACTGTAACTCCAAGTTTTTCCAGCATATTTGCATGAGCTACTAAATCAACTGCTGCTGATTCAATACCTCCTTTATTTACTCCAGATATAAGTAACATTGGGATATTTGATGACATAGCTATTTCACTTGCTGAATAAGGTACTTTTTCATTTAATAATCCTGTAAATACACTCATAACTCCTTCAATTAACACAATGTCATAATATGATTTGTTTAATTGTTCAACAGCTTTTTTGATATCCATCCAACCTAAATGACCGATTTTTATAGAACTGTAATCTTCCATTTTACCATTTGTAAGATATAATCCCGGAACAATATCTCTTACATCAGGACCTACTTTTAAAAGTCCAACTTTCAGTCCTTTTCTTCTTAATGCTCCAGCTAATCCTGTTAAAATAAATGTTTTTCCAGAATCAGAACCATTACTTCCTATCATTAAAAATTTAGGTCCGTTTCCATTATTTTTATATTTTAAAAATTCCTGAGATAATTTTTCTATTTTATATCCAGAATCTATTCCAAGATCCTTATTTATTTTACTTCTGAATTCCTTATTTCTACTAATAATGTCTTCTGGTGATGTATCAATATAATTTAACAGATTATCTCTAATAATCGGATTTTCATCTAAAATATTATGAATCATAGTTCCAATAACATTTCCGTCATCATTACATGCTCCTGAGAAAATATTATATTCAGATTCTTTATTAACATCACCATAATTCATTCTTTGAATCTGTGAATAAAATAAAGGTTTAGCATCTCCAGTAGCCTTACCATAAGTATGAGTATGAAATCCTCTAACATCCTCTTTTTGACCTTTTGTAATAAAAGAATTATCATAAACTTTAGCTTTCACACGGTCACTGCTTATAAGTGGAGAAAAATTAATATCTATTAAACCAAGACCTTCTTTTATTATTGGAACTTCTGATTTTCTCCCGATATCAGTCTGGTTTGAAAGTAGTTGAAATCCTGCACAGATTCCTATAACCGGCTTTCCATCATTAGCTATTTTTTTTATTTCTTTTTTTAAATCATCATTAACATCATCTGATTCAATTATTGTTCCACCAGGAATAATTAAAGCATCTAATTCTTCACTAGCTTTAACACCATTAACCAAACCATTTGATTTAACAATGTCTGTAGGTAACCCTCCAAAGTTTTCAAATCCCGGAACAGCTCCTTTTACATAGGTTATTCCTATTTTTTTCATAAACAAGCCTCATTATTTTTATAGTATTACTATACTTCCAATCAAGACATACATTTCAACTGTAACTTACAATCTATATAGTGTCTTAAAGCTTTTTTAAATATTTATATATGATTTTGCATATAAAATATAATTGTAAAAAATCTTAAGGTAAAGCTAAACTTTAATCTTAAACTATCAAAAGGATATTCTCCTAATGATGGGTTTTTTTTACAAGTTTTAAAAAATAATGGAGGGTATTAAAATATTTAAAAATAAGTTTTTTATTTTTCTGATTTTAAGTTTGATGTTTTTGTCTGTTTCAGCTGTTTGTGCTGAAGATTCTGCATCATTAGACTTAAATGAGACAAATATTGATATAGAAACACCTGTATCAACTTCTACAGATGTAGTGGCTGATGAACAGGAAGTATGCGAATATTCAAGTGAAGATGTAGTTTATGCATCTGAAATTGGTTTAAATGAATCTTCAAGTATTGATATTGACTTAAACAGTTTTAAAATATCCTATTCTGGTGAAATTATTCCAAGTGAATCTTCAAGTAATGATATTGATTTAAGTAGTTTTAAAATATCATATTCAGGTGAAATCACTGATGGACCTGTAAAAGCTCCTAATGCTGGAGCTATTTATGTAAATCCTACAACAGGAGATGATAATAATGCAGGTACTAGTTGGAGTTCAGCTGTTAAAACTATCACTGGTGCTTTAAACCTTGTTGCTGATGGTGGAACTATTTACCTTGCAGAAGGTGAACACACAGAAAGGGCAAGCATTACTAAAAATGTTACTTTAATCGGTCAAAGCAGAGATAAAACAATCTTAACAAAGGCGCAGGGTTCTTTTTTAAGAATAGAAAATGCTACAGTTAAAATTTACAATTGTTCATTTGTAAATAACACTTCTGGTCAAGGTGGTGCTATTTATATATCTTCTGGTAACGTTATAGTTGATAATTGTTATTTTAGAGATAACGCGGCAAATCAACAAGTTCATGCTGAGGGTGGAGGTATTTATTTAAATGCAGGTAACCTTACAGTAAATAATTGTTTTTTTATAAATAATTATGCTAGACTGGGTGGTTCATCTATTTGTGCACTAGGCTCTAGTGGCGCTGAAAATGTGAATATAAATGATTGTTATTTTACTGGTGAAAGTGGAGGTTCTAGATATTCTGTTCTCGATTTGAGTGCTTCCAGTCATAATATTAGAAATTCTTATTTTATTGATAATAAATGTTGTGCTATAGAAATTAATACTGGTAATATTACTGGTTGTGTTTTCATGAATAATTATGGGGGTAGTGGAACTAGTCATTGTGGTGCTATAGGAGCAGTGAATAGAGTTGCAAATCCTGTTGTGAGTAATTCAGTTTTTGTAAATAATAGTGGTAAGGATTGTAATGATATTTGGGCTTATTCTTTTTATACTGCTACTATTGAAGGTAATAATTGGTGGGGTACTAATTCTCCTGATTGGAATTCATTAGTTGGTGGAGGTGCTCATGCTCCAAATTCTTATGCTGTTTTAAATATTGCTGTTGAGGAAATTGCTCCTAATATGTATAATGTTATTGCTAAGTTTTGTTTGAATGGTACTCAGACTGTTGTAGATATTCCAACAAGAGATGTGGAATTTAGAAGTAGTTCTGAAGTTATCAAAGGTAAAATGGTAAATGGTGTTTTTAAGTACATATATACACTTAATGTTGATGATGAAAAAGATATCAGTATAGTTGTAGATAATGAAGTTCAAAACATTACACTTGTAGGTCATTTATTAACTCCTGATATTAGTGTAATTGTTAATGATATTGTTTTTGGTGATGTTTTAACTATTGATGCTTTAGTACCAAGTGATCTTAGTAATAATGTAATTATCACTGTTGACGGTAAAGAATACTCTGTAAGTGTGGTGGATGGTAAAGTTACTAAAACTATCCCTGATTTAGCTACTGGTGCTCATATTATTACTGTTAAATACAATGGTGATGAGGTTTATACTTCTGCAGAAGTTACTAAAACTGTAAATGTTGCTAAAGCAGATGCAAAATTAGATGTAATCATTAGTGATGTGGATTATTGTAATGTTTTTGTTATTAATGCTGTTTTGACTGGTGCTAATAATGCTCCTTTAACTGGTGATGTCATTGTAAAAATTAATGGTAAGGAGTATACTGTTAAAGTTACTGATGGTAGGGGTATTTTAAGTGCTGATTATTTAGATGCTGGTTCTTATGATTTTACTGCTAGATGGGTTGGTAATAGTAATTATAATTCTATCAGTGATTCTGGTAAGTTTAATGTTAATAAGATAAATGCTGATATGAGTGGTTATGCAGAAGATATTAAAGTTGGTGAAGACTTAACTATTAACGTTGACCTTCCATACAATGCAACAGGTAACGTTATCATCACCGTTGATGGTAAAGATTATACTGTAGCTATTAAGGATGGTAAAGTTGTTAAAACCATTTCTGGTCTTAAAGCAGGTAGTTATGTTGTAACTGTTAGGTATGATGGTGATAATAATTATAATTCTGCTAGTGGTGAGTTTACATTTAATGTGAATAAAGTAACTACTGTGGGAACTGTTAAAGTTAAAAACATTGTCTTTGGTGAAGAATTAGTTGTTGACATGGTTTTACCTTCTGATGCAACCGGAACACTAACCGTAGAAATCAACGGAAAAGAATACACTGCTACTATAGTAAATGGTAAAGCAACATTAAATATTCCAGGTTTAAATGCTGGAGCTTACGCTATCATGATAGAATACAGTGGTGATGATAAATATACTCGTGAATCAGTCACTGATGTAGTACATGTTTTCAAAGCTCAACCAACATTAGACGTAGTAATAAATGATAATGATTATGGTTCTTCATTTATTATTGATGCGACTTTAAATGGAGTTACTGGTATTACTGGTGATGTTATTGTAAATGTCAATGGTAAAAGTTATGTTGTGTCTGTTGTTAATGGTAGAGGTATTTTAATCGCAGACAAACTAAACACTGGATTATATACTTTCACAGCTAGATTCAACGGAAATGATAATTATAATGCAACTACAGATTCTGGTAGGTTCTGTATTGGTAAAATAACTCCAAGTTTCATAGATATTGATGTTGATAACATTGAAGTAGGTGAAGATGCAACTATCACAGTTACTTTACCTGATGATGCAACAGGCAATGTAGTTATCACAGTAGATAATAAAAATTATACTGTAGCTATTAAGGATGGTAAAGCTGTTCAAACTATTTCCGGTCTTAAAGCAGGAGAATATACTATAACTGTCAATTATACAGGAGATAATAATTACAGAACAATTTCCAACACCACTAAACTCACAGTATCTAAGATATATCCTAATTTATATCTTGTTGTTGATGATATTGTCTTTGGTGAAGTTTTAAAGATTGATGCGATTTTACCTTCTGATGCTAAAGGTTTGCTTATTATAACTGTTGATAATATAGCTTATCGTGGTTATCTTATAGGTGGTGAATTCCATGCTGATGTATATAATTTAGGTGCTGGACATCATGATATTATTGTTGAATATGAAGGTGATGATAAATACTCTTATTACAAGATTGTCACTAATGGTGTGGATGTAGATAAAGCAACTCCATCTTTAAATGTAATAATTGAAGATGTGGATTATAATAATGTATTCACTATTGGAGCAACTTTAACTGGTGTTAATGGTGCTAAATTAACTGGTGATGTTACTGTAACTGTTAATGGTAAAGAGTATACTGTTAAAGTTACAGATGGTAGAGGTACTTTTGTTGCTGATAAATTATCTGCTGGTTCCTATGATTTCACAGCTAATTGGGCTGGAAATGATAATTATACTTCTGTAAGTGATTCTGGTAACTTTAAAGTTAACAAAATAACTCCTAATGTTGATATCTCATTAGATGATATTCAGGTAGGAGAAGACTTGACTATTACAGTTAGTGTCCCTGCTGATGCAACTGGTAGTGTAGTTATCTCTGTAAATGGTGAAGACTACATTGTAGCTATTAAGGATGGTAAAGCTGTTAAAACCATTTCTGGTCTTAGAGCAGGAGAATATAATGTAACTGTCAATTATGATGGTGACGGTAATTACAATAATGCTTCCAACACTGCTAACTTCAGTGTATCTAAAATAGATGTGAATTTAGATGTTATTATTAATGATGTTGATTATGGTAATGTCTTTGTTATTAATGCTGTTTTAACTGATGTTAATGGTGCTAAATTAGATGCTTTAGTATTTGTAACTGTAAATGGTGTTGAATACACAGTTAATATTGTTAATGGTAAAGGTACATTAGAAGGTGTTAAATTACCTGCTGGTTCTTACACTTTCAAAGCAGTAGATACTGGAAGCGATACTTACAATGAAAAAACCGACTTAGGAAGTTTCACTGTTAATAAAATAACTCCAGCAATGGACATCAATGTTGATGATATCCAAGTAGGAGAAGATGCAACTATTACAGTTAGCGTTCCTGCTGGTGTAACTGGCGATGTAATTATTACTGTAAATAATAAAAATTACACTGTAACTATTGTTGATGGTAAAGCTGTTAAAACCATTTCTGGTCTTAGAGCAGGAGAATATAATGTAACTGTCAGATATGATGGTGATAACAACTACACTTCAGTTTCCGGAAATGCTAAATTCAGCGTATCCAAAGTTGATGTGAACTTGGATGTTATTATTAGTGATATCGGTTATGGTAATTTCTTTGTTATTAATGCTGTTTTAACTGATGTTAATAATGCTAAATTAAACGGTTTAGTATTTGTAACTGTAAATAATTTTGAATACAAAGTTACTATTGTTAATGGTAAAGGTACATTGGAAGGTATTAAATTACCTGCTGGTTCTTACACTTTCAAAGCAGTATATGCTGGAAGCGATACCTACAGTGGAAAAACAGATTCAGGAAGTTTCAATGTTAATAAAATAGTTCCTAATTTTGATTTTTCAGTTGACGATATCAAAGTAGGAGAAGATGCAACTATCAAAGTTACCTTACCTGCTGATGCAACTGGCAGTGTAATTATTACTGTAAATAATAAAAATTACACAGTAGCTATTGTTAATGGTAAAGCTGTTCAAAAAATATCTGATCTTAAAGCTGGTAATTATGATGCAACTGTCAGATATGCAGGAGATAGCAATTACATCAACTTTTTAAGCACAGTTGAATTTAGTGTATCTAAAGTAGATCCTACTATGGATGTTGTTACTGGTGATATTGTCTTTGGTGATGATTTAACTATCAGTGCTTTATTACCAAGTGATATTAATGGTGATGTTATCATTACTGTTGATGGAAAAGAATACACAGTAACTGTTGTAAACGGTAAAGCTACTAACACTATTTCTGATTTAACTACTGGAAATCATACAATCGTTGTTAAATACAATGGAAATGACAAATACAACTCTATTGAAGTTACTAAAACCATAAATGTTACTAAAGCAGACCCAATTTTAAATATAGTAATTGATGATATAAATTACAATGAAATATTTACTATTAACGCTGTTTTAACCGGTGTTAACGGTGCTAAATTAACTGATGAAGTATTAATAGACGTTGGTGGTGTAAACTTCGCAATAAAAGTTGTAAATGGTAAAGGTTCTGTAACTGGTATTAAATTACCTGCAGGCAATTATAAATTTGCAGCTAGCTGGAAAGGAAACGAAAACTACAACTTAGTAAAAGACTCAGGAAACTTCACTGTTAATAAGATAATTCCTGCTATGGATATTGATGTTGATGATATTCAAGTAGGTGAAGACTTGACTATTGCTGTTAGTGTTCCTGTTGATGTTGCTGGTAGTGTGGTTATTTCTGTGAATGGTGAAGATTATATTGTGGCTATTAAGGATGGTAGTGCTGTTAAAACTGTTTCTGGTCTTAAAGAAGGAGTTTATAATGTGACTGTTAAATATCCTGGTGATAATAATTATGTTAATACTTCCGGTACTGTTGGATTTAGTGTATCTAAAGTAGATCCTACTATGAAGGTATTAATTGATGATATTGTCTTTGGTGATGATTTAATTATTAGTGCTTTATTACCAAGTGATATTAGTGGTATGGTTGTTATTAGTGTTGATGGTAAAAATTATACTGCTGCTGTGGTAAATGGTAAAGTTTATACTACTATTTCTGGTTTAAATGCTGGAAATCACAATATTGTTATTAAATACAGTGGTGATCACAAATATAATCCTGTTGAAATTACTAAAACCGTAACTGTAAATAAAGCAAACCCAACTCTCGACGTAATTATCGCTGATATAGATTATAATAACGTATTTACTATTGATGCTACTTTAACTGGTGTTAATAATGCTAAATTAACTGGTGATGTTATTGTAACTATAGGTGGTAAAGATTATACTGTTAAAGTTGTTGATGGTAAAGGTACATTGTCTGGTATTAAATTAGGTGCTGGATCTTATGCTTTCAGTGCTAGATTTGCAGGAAATGATAACTATAACTCTACAAGTGATTCTGGTGACTTTAAAGTTAATAAAATAGCTTCTACTATTGGTATATCCGTTGATGATATTCAAGTAGGTGAAGACTTGACTATTACTGTTAATGTTCCTAGTGATGCTGCTGGTAGTGTTGTTGTGACTGTTGATGGTAAGGATTATACTTTGGCTGTTGTTGGTGGAAAAGCAACCACAATTATATCTGGTCTTAAAGAAGGTACTTACACTATAAACGCACGTTATAATGGAGATAACAATTATAATGATATTTCTACTGCTGCTGAGTTTAGTGTGTCTAAAGTAAATCCTGTTATGGATGTTGTTATTGGTGATATTGTCTTTGGTGATGATGCATTAGTTAATGTTAATTTACCAAGTGATATTAATGGTAGTGTAATTATTTCTGTTGATGGTGTTGAAAAAACAGTCATAGTGGTAAATGGTAAAGCTAGTGAATCTATCAAAGATTTAAACACTGGTAACCACACTATTAAAGTTAAATACACTGGTAATGATAAATATAATCCTGTTGAATTTACTAAAACCATAAATGTAGCTAAAGCAGACCCTACTTTAAATGTAGTAATTGATAATGTAGATTACAATACTATATTTGTTATTAATGCTGTTTTAACTGGAGTTAACGGTGCTAAATTAACCGGTG
This sequence comes from uncultured Methanobrevibacter sp., assembly GCF_934746965.1. Classification (NCBI taxonomy): domain Archaea; kingdom Methanobacteriati; phylum Methanobacteriota; class Methanobacteria; order Methanobacteriales; family Methanobacteriaceae; genus Methanobrevibacter; species uncultured Methanobrevibacter sp. Next base: position 31,397 of record NZ_CAKVFS010000011.1, read on the forward strand.
ATGTAATTGTAACAGTCAACGGTAAAAACTACACCGTTAAAATCATAGATGGTAAAGGTACTTTAAATGGTGTTAAATTATCTGCAGGAGTATATGATTTCACTGCTACATGGGAAGGAAACGAAAATTACAATAATGTAAGTGACTCAGACAGTTTCCATGTTAATAAAATAAATTCAACTATGGATGTTAATGTAGGTGATATTAAAGTTGATGATGATGAAATTATTAGTGTAACTGTGCCTTCTGATGCTACAGGAGATGTCATTGTAACTATTGATGGTAAAAATTATACTGGCACTATTGTTGATGGTAAAGCTGTTATAAAAATAGCTGGTCTTAAAGCAGGTAATTACACAGCAAATATAATATATCCAGGAGATAACAACTATAACAATATCTCCACTACTGCTAAATTCACTGTATCTAAAGTAAATCCTGTTATGGATGTTGTTATTGGTGATATTGTCTTTGGTGAGAATATAACTGTCACTGGTACTTTACCTGGTGATATTAATGGTACTATTGTTATTTCTGTTGATGGTGTAAACTACACCGCATTAGTGGTAAATGGTAAAATTAATAAAGTTATTTCAGGCTTAAATGCTGGTACTCACACTGTTATTGTTAAATATGCTGGAAATGATAAATATAATCCAGTAGAAGTTACTAAAACTGTGAATGTGGCTAAAGCAAACCCTGTTTTAGATGTTATAATTGATAATATAAATTATGGAGAAGTATTTGTTATTGACGCTACTTTAACTGGTGTTAATGGTGCTAAATTAACCGGCGATGTAATTGTAACAGTTAACGGTAAAAACTACACAGTTAAAATAGTAAATGGTAAAGGTACTTTAAATGGTATTAAATTACCTGCAGGTAATTATGCATTTAATGCTAAGTTCTCTGGAAACAGTAATTACAATGCAGTTAGTGCTTCTGGTAGTTTTAATGTAGCTAAAGCAAACTCTACATTAAACGTCATAATAGATGATGTTAAAATTGATGAGGATATTACTATAAAAGCTACTTTAACTGGAATAAACAATGCTAAATTATCTGGTGATGTTACTGTAATTATTAATGGTAAAGATTATACTGTGTCTGTTGTTAATGGTGAAGGTAAATTAACTATTGCTGGATTACATAATGAAGGTGTCTATGATTTTACTGCTACTTGGAAAGGTGACAATAATTATATGGATGCTTCTGTGGCTGGTAAGTTTAATGTTTCTAAAGTAGAAGAGTATCCTGCAAATATTACTATTCCTGATGGTGTTGAAGGTAAAAACTCTACTATTAGTATTGATTTGCCTGATGATGCTACTGGTGAAATTATTGTAGTGATTGATGGTAAAAATTATACTGGTAATGTGTCTAATGGTACTGGTAGTGTGGATATTCCTCCTTTAGATAAAGGAATACACAACATCACAGTTATTTATCCTGGTGATGATAAGTATGATCCAGTAATCAAGGAAGGTAATATTACTGTGGATGTTAATAAAGATGCAATATTAGTTGTTGATGATGTTTTAATGATTTATCATGATGGTTCTAAGTTAACTGTTCTATTGAAGGACTTTTATGGTAATCCAATAGTTAATGCAACTGTTACTATTACTATTAATGGTATGTCTTATAGTCGTGTTACTGATGAGGATGGTTATGCGTTCTTGACTCTTAATTTGGATTCTGGAGATTATGTTGCAACTGTTGTTTATCCTGGTGATGATTATTATAATGGTGCTGAGGTTAATGCTTCTGTAAAAATCATTCATTCTATTCTTGGTGAAAATATTGTTAAGATGTATCAAAATGGTACTCAGTTCTTTGCTAATTTCACTGATAGTCATGGAAACCCGTTAGCTAATACTACAGTTAA
>NZ_CAKVFS010000012.1 GCF_934746965.1 uncultured Methanobrevibacter sp.
TTTTATTTATCTTGGGGATAGTTCTGTTATAGGGGATTCTTCTTTTATTAATAATTCTGCTAGATGTCGTCTTATTTATCTTAGGTATAGTTCTGTTATTATTATAGGGAATTCTACTTTTATTAATAATTATGCTATTTATAGTCCAATTTCAGCAGAATCAATAATTATTAATGATTCTATATTCTTAAATAATAAACTGAATAATACAAATTTTTCTTTTTATAATAATGATAAAACATTGATTTTCAATTTTAATTGGGGTCCGTATTTTATTAATGGGATAATGGGAGATAATATTATTTTGAATAATGTTACTTATGGAGGATATAATGGAATAATGAATACTGGACAAAATGAAACTATTGAGATTGGAATTCCTATTATTGTTGAATTTTACAATTCTAAAATGGAGTTGGTTAAAAATATTACAATTTTCTCGGATTATCATGGTCATGCATCTGTTGATTATACAAATTTAATTATGGGAAAATGTTTTGTAAAAGCATATTGTCCTGATAATAATTATTATAGATATTATGGAATAAATACAACAGTTACATCAAATTTACACGTTCATGATGTTGTTAAATATTATGGTGCAGATGATAGACTTATAGCTACTGTGTATGATGATGAAGGAAATGTTATAAGTGATGTCAAAGTTGAGTTCAGAATTAATGGTAAAGTTTATATAAGACTTACAGATAAAAATGGTGTTGCTTCATTAGGTCTCAATTTAAACTCTGGAGTGTATAAGGTATGCACTACATTCAATAATACTTATGTTTATTCTATAGTAACAATTAAATCAACTGTCGAAGCTAATGATTTAGTTAAAATGTATCAAAATGATACTCAGTTCTATGCTAAATTTGTAGATAGTAATGGAAAAGCATTAACTAATATTAAAGTTCAATTTAACATCAATGGAATATTTTATACTCGTGAAACTAATAATGATGGAGTAGCTAAATTAAGTATTAATTTAAGACCTGGAGAATATATTTTAACTGCTATTAATCCAGTTACTGGTGAGCAAATAGGATTTGACATAACTGTGAAAAGTTTAATTGAATCTATTGATTTAACTAAATACTATAAAAATGAATCTAAATTTGAAGCAACAGTCTACAACAAAGATGGATTTTTAGCTATTAATAAAGAAGTAACTTTTAACATTAATGGTGTATTTTACAAACGTATTACTGATGAAAATGGTATAGCTAGTTTAGGAATTAATTTAAGACCAGGTCATTATATTATTACAACTATTGTTGATGGATTGGAAATAGGTAACAGGGTAACTGTTTTACCAACGGTTTTAACTAATAATTTAGATATGAAGTTCCAGGATGGTAGTAAATTTATAGCAACTATATTAAATGGTCAAGGTATTCCATTATTTAACCAAAATGTAACATTTAATGTAAATGGAGTATTTTACAGTAAAATTACTGATGGTGATGGTATAGTTAGGTTGAATATTAATTTGATTCAAGGAAAATATATTATAACTACTATATGGGATGATTATCAGGTTGGAAATAATATAACTATTTCTTAAAGTGAATTTTAATATTTACTTTCTTTTTTTTTTAAATAATTGCTATTAATGTTTATTTTAATAAAAAAGGTATTTTTAGGGAAAATTCATCTTTTTATTTATTTTAATAACTTTTTGTTATTTTAAAATAGAAAAGTTTATAAATAATATATTTATATAAATATGTATTGAATTTATGGAAAAAAGATTAAAAAACTATATTGATTATAAATTGATGTAGTAGAATGCCATTTCATGGAGAATTGGTTTATTTTTAAAATTGTATTTTTTATAGTAGTTGAACTTAAATTTATGAATTATTAAAAAATGTGAGGTATTAGTTATGCAACCTTTACAAAATGCTGGATATGATAGGGCAATTACTGTATTTAGCCCAGATGGAAGACTTTTCCAAGTTGAATATGCAAGAGAAGCTGTTAAAAGAGGAACTACTTCAATAGGTATTAAATGTAGTGAAGGAATTGTTTTAGCAGTTGATAAGAGAACTACTTCTAGTTTAGTTGAAGCTACATCTATTGAGAAAATATTTAAAATAGATGAACATATTGGGGCTGCTACATCAGGTCTTGTTGCTGATGCTAGAGCTTTAGTTGAAAGAGCAAGAGTAGAATCCCAAGTTAATAAAATTACTTATAGTGAACCTATTAGAGTAGATAGTTTATCTAAAAAATTATGTGATATGTTACAAATGTATACTCAAAACGGTGGAGTAAGGCCATTTGGTTCTGCTTTGATTATTGGTGGAGTATATGATGGTGTTTGCAGATTATTTGAAACAGATCCTAGTGGGGCATTAATTGAATATAAAGCAACTGCTATTGGATCAGGTAGATCTGCAGCTATGGATATTTTTGAAGAAAAATATGAAAATGACATGTCTTTAGATAATGCTATTAATTTAGCTTTACAAGCAATTAATGAAGCAACTGAACATGAAACCACTGCAAAAAATGTTGAAATTGCTGTTATTAAATGTGATGATGAAAAATACACTAAACTTTCTCAAGATGAAGTTCAAGCTTATATTGATGAAGTAATTAGTGAAGATGAAAGTGAAGAATAAATAATTGATTAGTTAGGAGTTTTTACAATGGTAAATGTAGATGAGGCAATTATAGCTAAATATGAATATTGTGGAGAACATTTTGAAATATTGGTTGACGCAGATTTGGCCGCTGAATTTAGGAATCCTGATGGGGAGGATGTTGCCATTGAAGATCTTCTAGCTGTTGAAGAAATTTTTAAGGACTCTAAAAAAGGAGATAAGGCTTCTGAAGAAGCTATGCTTAAAATATTTGAAACTACAGATCCTATTGAAGTTTCTAAAGTTATACTTGAAAAAGGACATGTTCAATTAACTGCTGAACAAAAAAGACAAATGCAAAAGGATAAGAGAAGACTTGTTATTAATAAAATTTCTAGAGAAGCTATTAATCCTCAATCAGGTCTTCCTCATCCTGTTCAAAGGATTGAAAATGCTGTTAATGAAGCTAAAGTTAAATTTGATCCTTTTATTTCAGTTGATCAACAAGTACAAACAGCCTTAAAAGCTATTAAACCACTTATTCCAATTAGGTTTGAAAAAGTTAAAGTAGCTGTTCGCCTTCCAGGTTCTTCAGCAGGTGGAGCATACTCTGCAATCCATCATTTTGGTGAAATTCTTAATGAGGAATGGCAACAAGATGGGTCTTGGATTGGTATTATTGAGATGCCTGGAGGTCTTCAAGATGATTTCGCCGCTAAAATGGCCGAAATTTCAAGTGGTGAAGCAGAAACAAAAACTATTAAATAATTAAATTAATTTTCAACTTATGGGATTTATATGATATATGTGGAAAATAAAGATTTAGTTATTCCTGGAGAAATATTAGCAGATGATGAATATTATTCAGGAAGAGGTACCTTTAAAGAGGGCAATAATATTTGTTCTTCTTTAATAGGACTAGTTTCTTTAAGGAATAAAAAAATTAGAGTTATTCCTCTTAAAAGTAAATATGTTCCTAAAAAAGGAGATGTTGTTATTGGTAAAATTAAAGATGTCAGATTCTCAATGTGGGATGTAGATATTAATTCACCATATTCTGGAATATTGCCTGCTTTTGAAGTGTTTGGAAGAGAAAAAAAAGAACTCAACAAAGTATTTGATGTTGGGGATGTTCTATTTTTAAGAGTTGTTGATGTTGATGAAGTTAAAAAAGTCAAACTCGGTTTAAAAGGTCGGGGAATGGGTAAGTTTAAAGGAGGAATTATTGTAAATATTACTCCAACTAAAGTTCCTAGATTAATCGGTAAAAAAGGCTCTATGATTAACATGATTAAAGATAAAACTAATTGTAAAATTGTTGTTGGTCAAAATGGGCTTGTTTGGATTAAAGGCGAAGAAAACATGGAACAACTTACTAAAAACATCATTCAAATGATTGAAGCTGAAGCTCATACTTCTGGTTTAACAAATAAAGTTAAAAATAAATTATATTTAGCTATTGATGGCGAATTGCCTCAAGAAGAGGAATATGATGATTATGAAGAGTTAGAAAAACCTAAGCTTCAAAATTTCAAAGAAGAATTAGAGCAAGAAGAAAAAGAAGAACAGTCTAAAAAAGACAGTATGGATTTTTATAAAGTATTTGAAGAATTAAAAAAGAAAAATAAAAAAGATAAACCTTTGTCTTATGGTAATAATTCTAATAATTCTTTTATATTGAATAATAGGTAGTTCTTGGGTGATTATGAGGTTGATATAATGTCTGAAATGATAAGAGAGGATGGTAGGAAGTATAATGAGTTACGTCCTATAAAAATTGAAGTAGGAGTTCTTGAACGTGCAGATGGGTCTGCTTATTTGGAAGTTGGTGGAAATAAGATTTTAGTAGCAGTGTATGGTCCTAGGGAATCTTATATTAGAAGATTACTTGAACCGAACACTGGTGTAATAAGATGTAGATATAACATGGCTCCTTTTTCTGTTGATGATAGAAAAAGACCTGGTCCAGATAGGAGATCTTCTGAAATTTCTAAAATTACTGCAGATGCATTAAGACCAGCTTTAATGTTAGAAAATTATCCAAGATCAATGATAGATATTTATATAGAAGTAATTGAAGCTGAAGGTGGAACACGTTGTGCTGGAATTACTGCAGCTTCTGTTGCACTTGTTGATGCAGGAATACCTATGAAAGATATTGTTGTAGGTTGTGCTGCAGGTAAAGTAAATGATGAAATTGTTCTAGACTTATCTGAAGTTGAAGATAAAGAAGGTCAGGCGGATGTTCCTATAGCTATGATGCCAAGAACTGGTGAAATTACTTTATTACAAAGTGATGGTGATTTATCTCAAGAAGAATTTGAAAAAGCAATTGATTTAGCTATGGAAGGATGTAGAAAAGTAAATGAAATCCAAAAAGAAGCTTTGATGAAAAAATATTCTGCTGAGATGAGTGATTAATATGGTTGAAATTGTACCTGAAATTACAAAAGAAAGTATAACTAATCTTGCTATTAATGATAAAAGAGAAGATGGTAGAGCTCTTGATGAATATAGGAATATTTCTATTGAAACTAATGTGATCTCTAAAGCTGAAGGTTCTGCAAGAGTTAAAATAGGTGATACTCAAGTTATTGTTGGTATTAAACCACAAATTGGAGCTCCATTTCCAGATACTCCAGATTTGGGAGTTTTAATGACTAATTGTGAAATGTTACCAATGGCTGATCCTACTTTTGAACCAGGACCACCAAGTGAAGACTCAATTGAACTTGCACGTGTTGTTGATAGGGGAATTCGTGAAAGTGAATTGGTTGATTTGGATAAACTTTGTGTTGAGGAAGGTAAACATGTCTGGATGTTGTTTATTGATTTACATATTATAGATAACTGTGGAAACCTTTTTGATGCTTGTGAACTTGCAGTAATGGCTGCTTTAAAAAGTACTAAATTACCGTCTGCATCTATTGTTGATGATGAAGTAGTACTTGATAAAGAAAACACAATAGATTTACCTATTAATAATGAGTTAAGTATGTGTACTTTTGTTAAAATAGCTGATAAATTAATATTGGATCCCACTTTAAATGAAGAAAAAGTAGCTAGTGCTCGTTTGAATATTGGAGTAACTAAAGAAGGTAGAATCTGCGCTATGCAAAAAGGTGGAGATTTACCATTAACAAAAGATGATATATTTTATTGTGTTGATAAAGCAATTTCAAAAACAAAAGAATTAGTTAAATATCTTTAAATGTCTGTTGGACGATTAAGATTTCTAAATTCTTTTTTTAATAATTTTTTATTATCTATTAATATAAACTTTGCATCTATTTTTTTTATCAATCCTTTTATATGTAATATGTCATTGGAAATTAGGTTTTCGATTTCTGGAATTATATTTTTATTATAAATGGAATGTAATGGTTCGCTAGTTTTTAATTTATTTTCAATGTCATGGTAAGGTACAATACATTGATATTTTATATCTATTTCATTAAAAATAGTTTGAATTAGATTCTTTGTTATATAAGGACTATCACAAGGTAATATTAATCCGTAATCTGATGTAATATGTTTTAATCCAGTTAATAGTCCGGACATTGGTCCGATATTTTTTATTTCATCTTCAACGAATTTTATGTTATAATTATAATTTTCATTTTTAATGAAAGTTTTATACTTGTTAATACGGTCTTTATTGTTTAAAACAATTATAACTTCATTTATTTCATTATTTAAAGTTGAAAGGACATGATTAATCATAGGTTTGTTCTGAATAATCATAGATCCTTTGTCTTGTCCCATCCTTCTACTTTGTCCTCCACATAAAAGAATACAAGAACGTTTTTTTTTATTAATCATAATGTATTTCCTTAATCTTTTATATGAATATCTGCATTTTCATCAAATGGATTTGTACGGATAATTAATGAAATCATATATGGATAATGAGTATTGAGGTATTTTAAGTAATATATCCATTCATATATCAATTTTGAATAAATCCTTTTAATATCTCCATTTAAATGATTAAAATCAGCATCAGTTATCTGATTTAAATCATGTCTGTGTTCTAATTCTTCATCAAGGTGCAATATTGAAATTAATAACCCTGAAAACTCTTCCTTTTCAAATAATTGGGGATTGTTGATTAAGTTTATTAAAAATTCTCTTTTGGATTTTAATAATGTTTTAAGATTTATTAAAAATTCTGCTCTTTTGTCGCCTTTAATATCTACATTAAAGTCAATATTTGCATTTTTTAATTTTTTTAGCTGTTTGTTGTATTCTGCATCATCCCAATTAGGAATAGATTTTAAATAGTTGGTTCTAGTTTTAAATTCATTTTCACTGTTAAATTTGTATATTAATTCATTACCAATTTCAGTAAAGAATGTACTGATAAGCATATCTAATTTTTCATAAATAGCTTCTTTTTCTTTTCTGTTCATTATGTCTTCAAGTATAAATGCAACAATGATGATATCTATAGGAATAAAACCTATGTGTAACCAGATATAGGAAACAATGCTATGTGTATCTTTTAAGACAAGGTAATTGGTTCCAAAAATAATAATAGCTACAATAATCATCAATATTGAAAACTTTATTTTCCAGTCTCTTTTCATTTTATGATCTCCAAAAATTTTTTATCTTTTACTTGCGCTGATAATAGCTATCGGGTTTTCACTCATCATCATGACTCCACGATCAAGAACTCTTCCCTTTGCAATATTAACTTCTATGATTTTAGGATTATAATTTAATTCTTTTAATTTATTTATAGCTTCTATTTTAGTATCAACAAGAATGGCACTAATAATGATTCTACCTTTGTGATTTAGTTTAGAATCTACAATATCTAAAATTTCTTCAAGTTCTCTGCCACTTCCTCCAATCATTGCTATATCTATATTATTGATATTTGTTAATGCATTACTTCCAGAATCATTTATTAATTCTACATTATCACTTAAGTTAAATTTATCTAGATTTTTTTTAGTAATAGTTATAGCTTCTGGGTTTGTATCAATTGAAGTTACTTGTTTAGCTCTTTGGGCAAATTCACAGGTAAGTCCTCCAGTTCCACAACCAATATCCACTACATAATCATTGGATGTAACATTTGATTTGTATAAGATAATTGCTCTAATAGCTTCTTTAGTAGGTCCTGGAACTTCACAACTTTTAATAAAATCCATATCATCTAACAATTTTATTCCCACCTTTTATAAATATCATTTTCTATGTTTAAAGAATCTAAGATTTTACCAACAATAAAATTGATTTGATCATCAACAGTATCACTATTTGAGTAAAATCCAGGCATTGCAGGTAAAATTACAGCTCCTTCTTTTGATAAATTTAACATGTTTTCCAAGTGTATGCTTCTAAGAGGAGTTTCACGAGGAACAATAACTGTTTTTCTTCTTTCTTTTAAACTTACATCAGCTACTCGTGTAATTGTGTTAGATGCATATCCATTAGCTATTGAAGATAATGTTTTCATAGAACAGGGTACAATAGCTAATCCATCAAATTTAAATGATCCGCTATTAATAGATGCTGTTAAATCATTGAAATCATAATAATTATCGGTTAAATTAAGTATATCTTCAATAGATTCATCTGTTTCATGAGTTATTACAGTTTTAGCAGCATCGCTTATAATTAAGCTGTTTTCAACATTTAGTTTATTTAGTGCTTCAAGTAATTTAATTCCATAAATTACTCCACTAGCTCCAGTAATTCCAACTACTATCATTTTATTCTCCTAAAATAGTTTAATTTGATCGTAATGAATGCCCTGAGATTTTTCTTTGTTAATTTCAGGTAAATCAAGATAATTTTCTAACTTAAGTTTTTCAAATTTTGGTTTATCTTCTTTTGGAACATAAACACTAATATCAGGGATATTAAATCTTGCTTTACTTAATGCTCCAACAATATTTGAAATTTTAGTTAAAGGATATAATTTTCCATCAACACTTACTTGAGTTTTCATTTCATCGAAACGAGGGTATTCTGCTATGTTAATAGTTACATAGTCTTTATCCATATCAAAATCATAAGCTATTTCTTCTTCAGCTTTTCTTAAAGTTTCTTGTGAAATTTTATATAATCTTTCAGGATTTTTAAAGTTTTCTAACCTAATAACTTTTACTCTTTTAAGTAAATTTCTGTTATCAAGTCGAGTAATCATATCTTTTACAAAAGGGTTTTCACTGTTTCTATAAATACTAACCATATCTACATCATCATATTTGTACATGTCAGTTTCTTTTATTTCATTTGAAGCTATTAATTTTTTCAACCCTCTTCTAAACATTGAATTAACAATTCGGGTTGTATGATGTTGATATACACTAGGGTACATGAAATATCTTGATACTAATGCTCCTTCAGCAGCTTGAACTCCTTTTATATCTAGTACTAAGTTTTTAGTTAGCTTTAAATTAGAAATTATTCTTTCATAATCAATAACTCCATAAGCTACTCCTGTATTATATGAATCTCTTAAAAGATAATCCATCCTGTCTACATCTAATTCTCCAGATACTATTGGTCCTAGTTTTCCTTCTCCAGAAATTATTCTGTTGATTTCATTTATATCAAATTTTTCATCTAAAACATCTTTTAGTGAAGTTTTAGATATGACATATTCTGTTAATTTTTCATGAGGAAAAGATAATACTCCTTCAGATACATGTGAAAATGGACCATGTCCAATGTCATGAAGTAGTGCAGATATTCTAACGAGTTCTATTTCATCATTGTTTAATTCTAATTCATTAGATAGTTTTGATCCAAGATTCATTGTTCCAATTGAATGTTCAAAACGGGTGTGATTTGCACCAGGATAAACTAGATTAATTAATCCTAATTGCTTAATTTTTCTTAAACGTTGGAACTGAGGTGTATCCATTACTTTTTCTTCAAATTTGTTTAAGCTAATGTCTCCATAGACACTATCTCTAATAAATTTCTTTTTTTCACCCATGTGATCACCAATTTGAGTAATCGTTAATTAAATTACTTATATTATTTTTGGTATTGTTTAAAATTTCGGTCATGTTTGTATCTTTTATTAAGTCTGTTTTATTAGTTAGATTAGTTTCATTAATAATTTTAGGTTCGGGAATATATGTAGGAACATATTCCACTTTTCTTGGTGTGAAATTATCATTTTCAATAGCTGGTAAGGTATTGTCATTTGGATTTTCTATCATGAAAATAGTTGTAGCTATTGAATTCGTAGCAAATGCAATAATTGCAACACTAAAAAACACAATTAATTTTGCTTTCGTTTGCCCTTTCATAATATCACATTTTTCTTTTTTGAATTTAAAATTCTAACTTTTTTTATTTTGTTAATTTATAGTTTAATTATTCTTATTTATATCTTAATGTATTATTAATATTTTGTTGAGATTTTACCAAAACCTTTATATACTTCTAAGTTCAATTACTATATATCGGAAGAGGGATTCCGACTTCCGACTTCCGTTTAGTCAAAATTCATAAAACTTAAAAAATAATTTTGATTTATTGTTATTAATTTATTTAAAAAGAGAAAAGATATAATGGATATATTTAGCGCAGGAGATACAGCTTGGATTCTTATTTGTAGTCTTTTAGTACTTTTAATGAGTATTCCTGCTGTTGCATTTTTTTATGGTGGTTTAAGTAAACGTAAAAATGTCTTAAATACAATGTTTTTAACATTTATTGCATTTTCAATTATAAGTGTTATTTGGGTTGTATTTGGTTATCAATTTGCCTTTGGAACGCCTTCATTAGGAGGATTTATTGGAAGTCCAGCTCATTTCTTCTTAAGTGGAATTGGGCTTGATGATTTAAATGGAACTATTCCAACATTATTGTTTGTCATGTTCCAACTTGCATTTGCGGGTTTAACAGCAGCATTGATTTCTGGTGGTGTTGTTGGAAGAATGAAAACAAAAGCTTGGGTAATTTTTGTCCCGATTTGGGCTTGTCTTGTTTACATCCCTATTGCTCACTGGGTATGGGGTGGAGGATGGTTAATGAATATGGGAGCACTTGATTTTGCAGGTGGTACTGTTGTACACATTAATTCAGGGGTTTCTGCATTAGCTGTTGCACTGGTATTAGGTAAAAGAAAAGATATTTCATTATTACCACATAACTTAGGGTATGCAGTATTAGGAGCAGCTCTTTTATGGTTCGGATGGATGGGATTCAATGGTGGATCCGGTTTAGGTGCAAATGGTCTTGCAGCAAATGCAATTTTAGTATCAAATGTTGCAGCTGCAGTAGCTTTAATTGTTTGGACTTTATTAGATACAATTATTGTTGGTAAACCAACTGTTCTTGGTGCAATATCTGGAGGAGTTGCAGGTTTAGTAGCTATCACTCCTGCAGCAGGATTTGTAGATATTCCTGGAGCAATAATAATTGGTGCAGTAGCTCCTTTAGTATCATACTTCGCAGTTTATTACTTAAAATCAAAACTTGGTTACGACGATGCATTAGATGTATTTGGAATACATGGTATGTCTGGTATATGGGGAGCAATTGCTACTGGTATCTTTGCAGCACCATATATTAATGAGGCAGCAGGATTATTATATGGAAACCCATATCAAGTTGTAATACAAATAATAAGTGTAGTAGTTACTATTGTATATGCATTTGTAGTAAGTTATGTAATAGCTAAAGTTATTGACAAAGCTATGGGTGGTATCAGAGTAGAAGATGAAGATGAAGTTGCAGGATTAGATGCAAAACTTCACGAAGAATCTGCATACAATTTAAACTAGAAGGTTTTAAAAATGAAAAGTATTGTTGCAATTATTAGACAAGAAAAATATCAGGACGTTAAAAATGAGCTTACTGCGGTAGGCTGTCAAGGTATGAATGTTTCTGAAATTAAAGGAAGGGGTAGTCAAAAAGGTATAAAAGAATCTTACAGGGGATCTAGTTACTGTATTGATTTAATCCCAAAAACACGTATTGAGATTGTTACAAAAGATGAAGGTGTAGATACTATTGTTAAAGCTATCCAAAAAGGAGCAAAAACTGGTAACATCGGTGATGGTAAAATCTTCATTTATCCAATTGAAAATGTAATAAGGATTAGAACTGGTGAAGAAGGAGATGGTGCTGTATAAGCACCTTTTCCTTATATATCCTTATTTTTAATATTTCATAACCACACCATAAATATCACTGGAATCAACCCATGTACTTATTCCTTTTGTTTCGTATATCACACCATTTATTTCGGTAATCTCAACATTTTTATTATCACTTACAAGATGAATTTGATTATTATTAACTTGATCAACTCTTTTTATTATATTTCCATACTTAGAAGAATTAGCAACAACAATATCGCCTACATGAACATTTTGAGTTTTATTAACTAAAACATCTTGTTTATCTTGCAGGGTTGGAACCATTGAAGTTCCATCGACTTGAAATATAACTGGGATGCTATTTTTACCTAATGAAGAATCAATATGAATATTATCAGTATCAAGACCATATTTTAAACAGATATCGTTAATTCCTGATTTTAAAGTATCTATATTTGTATTTGGCTGGTTCATTGATTGAAGAGTATAATTACAAATTGCATTGTTAAGAGCATCTGTATCAATATTATTTCCTAAGGAATTATGTGTTGAAGTTGTAATATTTTCACCATCTATATATACATCAACAGAATTATTGTCTATTAAAAATATACCTATAAAAATAGCTAGAATAAATATTATAATAAAAGCTAAAATACATTTTTTAGCCATTTTAATCACCTATTCTATAAAATCTAAATCCATATTTAATAATGATTTCATAGTTTCAATATCAATTTGTCCAGGTGCAGTTACATCAGTTCCTGCAGCGAAAGTAATTGGGGAATCAAATTTAGAAGCCATAACTCTAGTGTAACTACCTAAGTCTCCCATTGAAATAGCTATTGTGTTTTCACAATGTGAAAGAATAGCTAATATTTTTAAAGTATCATCTAAATTTTCAGGCATAAATGCTACTTTAGCTATGTCTCCAAGCTTTTGTTCCTTTTCAACAATATACATGATTTCATCAAGGTCTGGAGTTTTATTAAAATCATGATAAGATATAATTGTGTTAACTCCAGTATCATGGATTTGTTTTATGTATTTCTCATCACTTTGAAGTTCAATATCCACATAATCAACTAAAGGAGCACATTTTAATAAAATATCAATTCTTTCTTCTTCAGATCCTTTAAATGACCCACCTTCAGATGTAATTCTATTAGTAGCAATCATTGGAAAATTAATTTCTTCAATAATTTCTTTAATATCCTTAAAATTAGGATTATTAAGTGCATCTATTCTAAATTCAAGTACATCTGCACCTTTTTTAATACAATCTTTAGCTACTGTAATTACATTTTCTTTTTTTTGCTGGAAAATGGGTATTGCTATTTTAGTTTGTGAATACATTATTTAATCTTTTTGAGTGATGTTATTAATTAATTTTTTTAATTTCAAAATATTATATGTGGTTAATATGGTTATATGGTATATAAATGATTGTATTTTTTAATAAAAATAAAATTTTTACTTTTGCTGTTAAATTGTTCTATGGGGATTTTTAAGTTTTTATAACTAAAATTCTTGATAATTCTTAGATTTGCAATAATTATATATTAAATAAGAGATATAATATATAACAATAAAATAAAATTATTTTATTTATTTTTATAATCAATTATAAAAGGTGTTATTTTGAAAATTACAGCTATAGGAGCAGATATTTCTAGAAATGATGTATCCTGTAGTACTACATTGGTAGAAAATATAGAATCAGACCTTTACAAGCTTAAAACATTAGGAGCTAAGGATGCTGCTTTAACAAATGTGACTGGAGATGATGTTGTTGTCAGTGCATTTGTAGAAGACCATTTACTTGAAAGTGTTAATGAAGGTATTGTCAATATATTAAAAGATAATGCTGAAAATTTAGGTGATCTTTCAGGTATTTCTCAAGATCCTAATACTGCAGGTGAAGGTATTTCATATGCTGAAGCTAGTATTCGTCAAGATAGGTATCCTGATGCGATTATTTTAGGTTTTGATACTTATGGTGGGGAACCATTTGTAGGAGACGTAGCTAATTCAGCTATTGAAGCAGCAAAAGGTATGAAAAATATGACTGATGTTTCTGATTTAATAGAATCCACTTCTAAAAGAATCCCTGGAGTAGGTTATGTTTCACCAGAAACTGATGATCCTGTAGTAGTAGCTACTATTGAAAATATAGAATCTGTAGGTGTAGTAGCAGGTGCAATGATTGGAGCAGCACTTGGAAACAAAAATACATATTTAGTTAAAAGAGGCACAAATTGTAATGTATTGCCTGGTAGTGTTATATTTTCTGCTACAGCTTTTATGAATGGAAATGTAATTGATTTAGCAGTTCCATTTGAAAATAAAACAAGAATTTTACGTTAAATAGAGGTTGTTTTTTTATGATTTTATTAGATAATAATACAAAATGTTTAGTTCAGGGGATTACTGGAAAGCAAGGGTCTTTTCACACTGAACAAATGTTGGAATATAATACAAATATTTTAGCAGGTGTAACTCCTGGAAAAGGAGGTCAGGAATTTTTAGGAATTCCAGTTTTTAATTCAATTGAAGAAGCTAAAGAAGAAACTGGTGTTAATTCTTCAATTATTTTTGTACCTGCAAAATTTGCAAAAGATGCAGCATTCGAATCTATAAAACATTTAGATTTGGTTGTTATCATTTCAGAACATATTCCAGTTCATGATAGTTTAAAAATAATGAGTTATGCTGAAGAAATGGGAACTACAGTTATAGGGCCTAATACTCCAGGAATTATTTCTCCAGGAGTTGGTAAATTAGGAATTATGCCAACACATATCTTTGAAGAAGGTAATGTTGGAGTAATCTCAAGAAGTGGAACTTTAACTTATGAAGTAGCCAGCCAACTTACTCGTGGTGGAATTGGTCAAAGTACTTGTGTAGGTATTGGTGGAGACCCTGTAATTGGTACAAATTATATTGATGTTCTTAAAAAATTTGAGGAAGATGATGGTACTGATGCTATTGTATTAATTGGTGAAATTGGAGGTAATGCTGAAGAAAATGCAGCAGAATTTATTAAAGATAACATATCTAAACCAATTGTTTCATATATTGCAGGTAGAACTGCACCGCCTGGTAAAAGAATGGGACATGCAGGGGCAATTATTCATGGAAGCTCAGGTACTGCTGAAAGTAAAATTAAAGCATTAACTAATGCTGGTGTAAGTGTAGCTAAAATGCCGTCTGAAATTGTAGATTTAGTAAGGAAGTCAATTTAAATGAATTCTAAAGAAATTATTGATAAATTATTAAATGGTGAAATGAAGTTATATCAGGTAGATAAACATGTTTCACCAAAAGAAGCTACAGATATTAGAAGAGAATTTATAGAAAAGAAAACTAATTGTGAATTATCACATATGGCTAATTACTCTTTAGATATGGAAAAAGCATCTGCAAGAAATATTGAAAATCCTATTGGGATAATTCAACTTCCTGTAGGTGTAGCTGGACCATTAAAAATTAATGGTGATTATTGTAATAGGGAAGTTTATGTTCCTTTAGCTACTTCTGAAGGAGCACTTGTTGCATCAATTAATAGAGGTTCTTCATCCATAACTGCTTCTGGAGGAGTAAATGTCCATGTTATTTCAGATATTATGACTAGGGCACCAGTGATTAAAACACCTTCTGCATCTGATGCTTTAAAAATTAAACAATGGTTTACTGATAATTTCAAGGAGCTTAAAGAAATTGCAGAGTTTACTACTTCACATGGTAAACTTTTAAAAATTGATCCAATATTAATTGTTGGAACTTATGTTTATCCACGTTTTGTTTACTCCACTGGAGACAGTATGGGTATGAATATGGTCACTATTGCTTCAGAAAAAATATTAGATAAATTAGCTAATGAAACTAATGGAAGACATATTGCATTAAGTGGAAATGTTTGTGTTGATAAAAAAGCTGCTGCAATTAATATGATTGAAGGAAGAGGTAAAAGTATTGTTGCAGATATTTTAATTCCTGAAGAAATAGTAAATAAAAAACTTAAAACAACTGCTGAAGCTATTGAAGAAGTAAATGTTGCTAAAAATTTAATTGGGTCTGCAGCTGCTGCTTCCATGTCATATAATGCTCATTATGCAAATATGATTGCAGCTATATTTTTAGCAACAGGTCAAGATGTAGCTCATGTTGTAGAAGGATCAATAGGCATTACAACAGCTGAAAACAGAAATGGAGATTTGTATTTTTCAGTGAATTTACCTGATGTGCCAGTAGCTACTGTTGGTGGTGGAACAAGTTTGGAAACAGCTAATGAAGGTTTAAATATTCTTGGTGTTGCAGGTTCAAATAAAGCTAAAGAATTTGCTGAAATTGTTGGAGCTACTGTTTTAGCAGGAGAATTATCATTAATTGGTGCATTAGCTGCAGGACATTTAGCTAGGGCTCATAAAGAACTTGGAAGAGGATAAAATGGATAGTGAAAATCTGTTTTATCCAGAGTTAACTCTTGAAACTGATGACATTATAATGGAATTAGCTATTAAAAAAGATTATTCTACAATTAAAGATTTAAATAAAAGAAAAGAAGAATTTATAAAAGATTTGCATGATTTTATCAATGAATTCAGTGAAACAGATGAATCTTTAGATTTTATTAAATATTATGATTAGTATTTGGAATTTAATTTTTCAAATACTTTTTTAATATCTACTTTTGTTTCAAAACACCCAGTTTTTGAGAGTAAAACTCCTTGTGGACAAAAGTCAGAAAGCAACATCATCATTTGATTCAAGTCTTCATGACAAGCTACTCCAATTATTGCTTTGAAATTGTTTTCTTTAGCTATTTTTTTAACAAAACTTGATCCTGGAACAATATATAAATTATAACCTAATTTATCTGCTTTTTTCTTGATAACTCCAATAGAACATTTACCACATTCTGTACAAATTACTCCTTCTTTTTGAAGAGCTGCTTGACAGTCTCTATGTCTTAAACAATGAGGTAAGAATATTAAAGTTTCTTCAGCAGGTATTTTTTTAAATTTTTCTTTATTTGCATCATTTCTAACTTCTATGCTTATATTATCGATGATAGTATCATCTATCTTTAATAATCTAGCTATTGTTTTAAATGGGGAGTAGAATACATCTACAACAAATAGAATAAATCTTGGAAAAAGGATTATATTTTTTTTAAGTAATATTTTCCCTAATGTAATAGCTATTATGAATAATATTATAATTAATATGATTATAAAGATTATTCCTTGTCCTAATAATGTATAAATAAAGTCTAAGAGTTTCATTTTAATCTAAAAATTTTTCAATAGTATAATTATTAAATTCTTTATTTAATTTGATTCCAGTTTTGGTTTTATTTATTTCTAAACCGGATAATGAGTCACAAGAGCATAAAACATCTTGTTCAGGATGTGTCCCTGGAGTTATATTGCAATTTAAACATATTCTATCTCCTATAGAAAGTACAGTATCCAGTCTTTTAGTAGATGGATGATTTTTATTTAAAATTACAATTGGTGAATTTTCTTCTCGAGTTAAGTATGCTTGTGCTCGAATAGCTCTTTTATCTTTTTTAAAATTAGATATGGCTATTAAATCATCCTTTTCTAAGAATTGCACAATTTCCTCATTATTTTGTGTTGCTATGAATAACATTTTATTTTCTTTGGCTACTTTTATTATTCCAATTATTCCGGTTTCTCCTTCTAAAAAGAGAATTTCATTATTATTAAAATCAATATTCAAAGCATCACCTAAAAAATAAAATAGAGTAAATTATTTAATTTACTCTTTACATTCAACATTGTCGCTTTGGCAAGATGGGCAAATTACTTTCCTACCAATTCCTTTAAAAGTGTTTCCACAATCTAAACATTTATATTTTTTTGTTTTTAATTTTTTTAAATCAATGTCTGCCATTGGTCCACCAGTAGAACACATTCGAAGTCACCTACTATTTTAATCTATATAATATATGTATCATATTTATATTTATTATTTACTCTTCTAATTCTTTTATAATATATTATGATGTTTTGTTTACTTGGTATTTTTTTAAGATATTGGTATGAGTAAAAAGTGTAAAAACTCTTTTGTTTTAATAGGGTTATGTATATGTTATCATGAATTTAACTGTGATTAATGTGGTATTGTTAAATAATAATTTTTCAATTGTTGATATTGTATTAATTTATGTTATTTTTAATTTTTAGGAGTATTGGGGGCTATTTAGTATTTGAATTGTTCCAATAATTATTAATATAATTACGAACAAATTACCATTTGATAAAATTATTTAAAGGTGATTTTTCATGAAAGCAAACGCTACTAAAATTACTGATGGAGTATATTGGGTCGGTGTATTAGATTGGGATTTAAGAGATTATCATGGTTATAGCTTAAATGGAACTACTTATAATTGTTATTTAGTATTTGGTGAAGATAAAGTGGCTCTAATTGATAATGTATATCCTGGAACATCTGCACAGTTATGGGGCAGAGTAAAAGATGCATTTGAACAAGAAGGAAGAGAATTTAAAATTGATGTTGTTATTCAAAACCACATAGAAAATGATCATAGTGGTTCACTTCCAGAATTTGTTAAAAAATTCCCAGATGTTGAAGTTTACTGTTCACAAATGGCTGTAAATGGGTTAAAAAATCATTTACCTTCTTTAAAAAATTTTGAATTTAATGTTGTTGGAACTGGAGATAGTTTAGATTTAGGTGGAAAAACCTTAGCATTTGTAAATGCACCTATGCTTCATTGGCCAGACAGTATGTTTACACTATTGGTTGAAAATGGGATATTATTCTCTAATGATGCATTTGGTCAACATATTTGTTTAAGTGAAAGATTTAGCGATGAAGTTGATGAAAAGTTCTTATTAAGAAATGCACAAAAATTCTATGCTAATTTAGTTGTTAATTCTTCTTTAATGTATAATAATAAAATGAAAGAATTAACTGATTTAGATTTAGTTAGTAAAGTTAAAATGATTGCACCTTCTCATGGTCAAATAATCAAAGATCCTTCTTTAATTATTAATAAATACAATGAATGGGCTAATGGTGAATGTAAAGATAAAGTAACTTTAATTTATGACACTATGCATCATTCAACTCAAAAAATGGCTCAAGCTATTGCAGAAGGAATTATGTCTGAAAATTTTGAAGTTAAAATGTACTTCTTGCATGAAGATGATAGAAGTGATGTTGTAACTGATGTATTAGATAGTAAGGCAATTTGTTTAGGAGCACCTACAATTATGAATAAAGCATATCCAAGTATTGGGGATATTATGTATTATTTAGATGCTCTTAACTTTAAAGCAACAGGATATACTAAAAAAGCAGTTGTATTTGGTTCTAAAGGATGGGGTGGAGGAGCTAATAAAAAAATGAGTGCAGATTTAGAAGCAGCAGGTTTTGATGTTGTTGATCAATTTGATACTATTTTCATACCTAATGATGATGTTTTAGAAGAATGTTATGAATTAGGTAAAAAATTAGCTAAATCATTAAAAGAGGAATAAAACTTATTCTTCTTTATACTTTTTTTTTAAAAACGTTTATATTTATTTATATTTTATTTTGATTGATTTATAGCTCCAGCTATTTATAATGTAACTTTTTATTTTTAAAATATTTTGCAATACTTTTTTTTATATGATGTGCTAAGTGGTATGCTAAAGTTTTTATATAACCTCAAACTCATTATAAATATATAAAACATTTTGATTTTATATTATTTTTTTATATAAATTTATTAATTAAGGTGATATGATGGCAAATCAACCAATATTTATTCTTCCTGAAGGAACTGAAAGATATTCTAAAAGGGATGCTTTAAGAATGAATATTACAGCAGCTAAAGTTTTAAAAGATATTGTAAGAACTACTCTTGGTCCTAAAGGAATGGATAAAATGTTGACTGATTCATTAGGTGATGTTATTGTTACTAATGATGGTGCAACTATAATGAGGGAAATGGATATTACTCAACCAGCTGCTAGAATGCTTGTAGAAACAGCTAAAAAACAAGAAGATATTGTTGGAGATGGAACTACTTCTGTTGTTGTAATAGCTGGAGAATTATTAGTTAAAGCTCAAGAATTATTAGAAGATGGAATTGCAACTTCTGTTATTGTAAAAGGTTACAGAAATGCAGCTGCTAAAGCTATTGAAATCTTAAATAATGTAGCTATTGATGCAGATGATAGAGAAACTCTTAAAAAAGTAGCTATGACTGCTATGACAGGTAAAGGTTCAGATTATGCTAAAGATAAATTAGCTGATTTAGTGGTAGATGCAGCTTTAAGAATAGCTGAAGATGGTGAAATTGATATTGATAATATTAATATTCAAAGAATTTCTGGAGATGCAGTAGAAGATTCATTCTTAGCTGAAGGAATTGTCATGGATAAAGATCCAGTATCAAAAAACATGCCTACTGATGTTGAAGATGCTAAAATTGCTTTAATTAAATATCCTATTGAATTAAAAGAAATTAACACTGATGCTAAAATTGATATCACTGATCCTGCACAATTTGAAGCTTTCTTAAACAATGAAGAAGAAATGATTAAAGATTTAGTAAATAAAGTTGTAGATTCTGGAGCTAATGTTTTATTCTGTCAAAAAGGTATTGATGACATGGCACAACATTACTTAAATAAAGCAGGAATTATGGCTTATAAAAGGGTTAAAAAATCTGATATGGAAAGAATCAACAAAGCTACTGGTGCTAAATATGTAACTGATATTGAAGATTTAACTGCTGATAAATTAGGTTCTGCAGGTCATGTATATGTTGACAAAATATTTGATCATAATTTAACTTTCATTGAAGATTGTGAAAATCCAAAGGCATCTTCTATTGTACTTAGAGGAAGTACTCGCTATGTAACTGAACAAATTAGTAGGGCATTAGATGATGCTTTAGGTGTTGTTGCAGCTACTATTGAAGATGGTAAAGTTCTTATTGGTGGAGGAGCTTGTGAAATTGATCTTGTAAAAGCATTAAGAGCTTATGGTGAATCTGTAAGTGGAAGAGAACAATTAGCTATTTTAGCTTATGCTAATGCTATTGAAGTTATTCCAAGAACTTTAATTGAAAATGCAGGTTTAGATACTATTGATTTAATTGCAGAATTAAAAGCAGCTCATGAAGATTCAGCAACTATTGGTATTAATGTATTTACTGGTAAACTTGTTGATATGGAAGAAGCAGGTGTTATTGAACCACTTAGAATTAAAACACAAGCTATTCAAGCTGCAAGTGAGGCTGCTGAAATGATATTACGTATTGATGATATGATTGCAGCTAAAAATGCATTAAACTCTGCAGGTCCTGATGAATCTGGAAATGATAATAGTGGAATGCCTCCAATGGGTGGAATGCCTGGAGGTATGGGTGGAATGCCACCTATGATGTAAAATTATTTACATCTTTTTTTATTTTTTATTTTTTGTTCTTATTTTTTGTTTTAATAGTTTTTATTCATTGTTTTTTTCTGTAATTTAACTTAGATTTATGTTTTTAGTTTTTATAAATCCTATGTTTCTTTATTTTAGTTTAAACTGGATTTTAATTATAATTTATAATTTCATAATCTTATTTAACTTAAAATATTACTTATTGTAATTTTAAGTTATTATCGTTTAAATCAATGTAATTTTCATTATTTTTGTAATATTGGTGGATTTTAATAGTTAATTTCATGAATTAAAGCTATTTAATTTGTTTTATTAAATAAATAGATTTATATACCATATTCTTAATATTATTAATTGCGAATAATAATTTTTTTAATTTTATAGTTAAATTAAATTTAATGGAGGTAAATGATTTTGAAAAAACGTGTGCTGATTATTGCATTAATGGTTCTTGCTGTATTTTTATCAGTCAGTACAATTTCTGCAATTGATGTCAATACTGTTGACTCAAATTCTACAGTTGTAACAGCTAGTGATGATTCTATTTCAATTGATGGATTACAAGATTATAGTTTATCTTCTAATAATATTATTGAAGAAACTAATGTTGTTGGAGATACTAAAAGTAACACTAAAGCTGTTCATTTAGATGCTCCTAGTGTCGAAATGTATTATAAAAATGGTACTAGGTTCACAATTAATTTAACTGATGAAAACGGAAATGGATTGGTTAATCAATCTATTAATATTATAATTAATGGTGTATCTTATAATAGGACTACTGATAATAATGGTATAGCTTCATTAGCTTTAAATTTGAATTCAGGTAAATATTTAGTTAATGTAACTTATACTGGAACTAATGGTTATGCTTCAGCAAGTACTACTTCTGAGGTTAATGTATTGCCTACTATTTATGGTAAAGATATTGTTAAATATTATGTTAATGGTACTCAGTATTATGCTACTTTCTTGAATGGTGATGGTACTCCGTTGGTTAATACTGATGTTACTTTTAATATTAATGGTGTGTTTTATAAACGTACTACTAATGGTAGTGGTGTAGCTAGACTTAATATTAATCTTCGTCCAAATGAGTATATAATAACTGCTATACATCCTGTTAGCGGGTATCAAACTTCAAATATTGTTAAAGTATTACCTACTATTATAAGTAGTGATTTAAGTAAATTATGTAGGGATGGAAATCAGTATTATGCTACTTTCTTGAATGGTGATGGTACTCCGTTGGTTAATACTGATGTTACTTTTAATATTAATGGTGTGTTTTATAAACGTACTACTAATGGTAGTGGTGTAGCTAGACTTAATATTAATCTTGATCCTGGAGTATTCATATTAACTGCTATACATCCTGGTGATAAATATCAAGTAGGTAATAAAGTTACTGTAGTTAATGTAGTTAGTACTAATATTAAAACACAAAAATATGATTTTGTAATTGAAGATAATAAAATTATAAGTGCAGTATTATATGATCAATTTAATCATGTAGTACCTAATCAAAGTGTAACTCTTAGTATTAATGGTGTTACATATTCAAATACAACTAATGCTAATGGGGTAGTTAAATTCAATATTAAATTAAATGCTCCAGGTAAGTATAGTGCAACTTATACTTTTAATAAGAATAATGGGTATTTGGAATCTAAATCATCAAATACTATTAATGTAGTTGAAGGTAAGAAGGTATCATTTACAGTCCCTGAAAATGTTGTTGTAAAAGGTAATTCATTTTCAGTTATACTAAAAGATGAAGATGGAAAAGTATTGGCTAATAAAGTTGTTTACTTTAATGTAAATGGTGTAACTTACTCTAGGGTAACTGATGAAAAAGGAGTTGCTAAGTTAAATATTAATTTAGATCCTGCATTATATGATATGACTTATACATTTAATGGTACAGGTTATGTAAAAACTACTCAAACTATTAAACTTGCTGTAATAAATGTTACTTCAACTGTTATTTATGGTGATAATATAGAAGTAGGTAAAGGAGCAGGTCAAAAATTCAATGTATTATTAACTGCAGGCGGTGTTCCATTACCTAATAAAGATATAACTATTAGCGTTAATGGTGTAAATTATACTAGAACCACTAATGATAAAGGTATAGCTAGTTTAACTATTAATTTAGATATTGGTACATATTATATTACTTATGCATTTAAAGGTGATTCTAAATTATCTCCAAGTAATGGTAGTGCATATTGTATAGTTGTAAATAGAAAAAATTCAGCATTTAGTATTAATAGTACTACTGTATTTTCTCAAAATTCTAAAGATTCATTTAAAGTCTTACTTAAAGATGGTGAAGGAAATTCTTTAGCTAATGAAATTGTTACATTTAGTATTAATGGTATGAAGTATAATAGAACTACTGATGCTAAAGGTATTGCTAGTTTAACTATTAATTTAAGTACTGTTGGTCAATATGAAATTTCTTATAAATTTGCAGGTAATAATAATTATTTAGGCTGTGAAGACGGTGCTTTAATTGTAATAACTAAATATATTGATAATGGTAATGGATATTGGCTTTGGGCAGGTGATATGTATAATGTAAATTTAGATAGTTTAGCATCTTCTGGAACAGGTGTTATTTTCTTAAATTATTATGCATTCACTAAATTTAGTCAATCTAGTGTTTTATCATGGATTAAACAAGCTAATTCAAAAGGTATTAAAGTTCATATTTGGATGCAAGTATTTTATAATGGTGGATGGCTTTCTCCATTAAATGATGATGGATCAATGAATACTGAATTATTTAATAGTAAGATTGCTGAAGCTAAGAAATATGCTTCACTTCCAGGTGTTGCAGGTATTCATTTAGATTACTTAAGATATCCTGGTACTGCATATAAGCATCCCGGTGGAACTGAAGCTATTAATGAATTTGCAAGATTAGCTTCAAGTGCGATTCATGCTATTAATCCGAATTGTGTAGTTTCTGCAGCTGTAATGCCTGAAAAGAATGATATTTATTATTATGGTCAGGATATATCTACTCTTAGTAAATATTTGGATGTTATTGTCCCAATGGTTTATAAAGGAAATTATAAATCTGGAACTAGTTGGATTTCCTCAATTACTCAGTGGTTTGTTGAAACTTCAAATGGTGCTGCAATATGGGTAGGTTTACAGACATATGCTTCTGATAGTAATGTAACTAAATTACCAGTTTCAGAATTATTTAATGATGCTCAAACAGCTTATAATGCTGGTGCAAGTGGTGTCATGATGTTTAGATGGGGTGTAACTAACTTTATTGACTTTAATAAGTTAGATACTTACCATATCACCCCTTCTCAGGGAAGTTCAGTTTCCATAACTGATATTTCAAAAGGAGCTGCAAATTTAAAAAAGTATATTGAAGCTAATGGTATATTGCCAAAATATATAAGTGTTGGTAATTCAAATTACACAATGCCTCAATTTTTATATTTGATGGTAAAAGCTACTGGAGGATTAGGTAATGGTAATTCTAGTGCTATTAAAGCAATTTTAGTTAATGATCCTTCTAAAACTTCAGGTGCTGTAATTAATAAACAATTAGTTAAATCTGAATTCTTATCATTAGCTCAATCATTAGCTAACTATATGTATACTAAAGGTGTAGCTCCAAGTAATATTTCAAGTACATTAGGTGATATTAAGTATGAATCTTTAATTTATGCATATTCAAGGACTTTAGCATATCATTATTCTAATAGTGCACTACCTAACTTTGTATTTGTTACAAATTTATTAGATAATTACTCTTTAACAGTTACAATGAAATTAAGTGCTGGAGGTACTTCTTATAAGTCTAATATATTCTATACTACGATGTGGTTAAATTATTGTCCTCATTGTAATTATTATGGAACTTTATTAGTTAATCCAAAGGGTACTGCTGAAGGTGAACTTACATGTGCTTATTGTGATGCAGATTATTGTGGGGTTTCTGGAAAAGAAAAAATTACTTCTTCAACTATAATGTTAACTAGGTTAACTGAAAGTATTCCTGAATCTTCAGGTAAATCAGGAGATAGTATATCTATAAATTCTATATTATCTGCAGCTAAATATTTAAAAGATTATATTAAAGCAAATAATGCATTACCTGGATATGTAGTAATGGATGATGAACAGTATAATTTACCACAATTTTTATATTTGATGAGTAAAGCTATTGCAAATATTAATGATGGTAATTTAGGAAATATCTCTGTTGTTAGTGTAGGTAATCCAGGTACTCCAAATGGAGATATAATAAATAAAAATATTAATAAGACAGAATATTTGGATGTAGCATATAGGGTTGCTCAATTTATTATTGATAATGGTCAAGCTCCTAATTATGCATCTTCTAGTGTTGGTAAAATAAGTTATTCTGAATTGTTAGATTCATTCTCTAGAATATTGACTTATTATTCTCAAAATAGTAAAACATTGCCTAATATGGTATTAATTAATAATACTATGGACTCTGGTGCATCAGCTAATGTTGCTGATAAAGCTAAATCATTAGTTGTAGGTTTAACTTCTGAATGGGATAAAGCAAATGCATTATTCAAGTTTGTTAGAGATAATATTAAATATGGGGCTTATGGTACTGGAAAATTATATTATAATACAGTTTATGGTGCTGAAGGTACTTTAATTAAAGGTTATGGAAATTGTTGTGATCAATCACAATTATTGGTGGCTATGGCTAGATCAGTTGGATTAACTGCTAGATTTGCTACTGGATATTGTCACTTTTCAAGTGGATTAAATGTTGGTCATGTATGGGTTCAATTTAATATTGGTGGAAAATGGGTTGCTGCTGATCCAACAAGTACTAGAAACTCTTTAGGTGTAATTAATAACTGGAATGTTAATTCTTACACTGATAGGGGAACTTATGATGTTTTACCTTATTAACTCAATTTTTTGAGTTAATTTTTCTTTTTTTGAGTCTGTAAAATTTTATAGGCTTATTTGATTTTGAATTTTTTTACAGACGAAATTTCGTTTTGATAAAA
>NZ_CAKVFS010000013.1 GCF_934746965.1 uncultured Methanobrevibacter sp.
ATTTTTAGACTATCAAATGCAAAATTGGACTGAAAAACACATTAAAATCAAATAAGCCTATAAAATTTTACAGACTCATATTATTTAATTTAATTAATTTGTATAAATATGGATTTTAAAAAAAAGAAAAATTAAGAGAATATTAAATTCCCTTAAACAATTGTGATTTTGTTTCCGGTTTGGAAGTCGTTCCAGATTGAAGTAATGACGTATTCTCCTGGAATTAAATTAATGTTTAATAATATTATCTAAAATACCAATAGGGCATGTATTTTTACATTTGCCACATTTAGCACATTTTGATTTATTTAAAGTAATAGCTCCTCCAAAACATTCTATTGCATTTTCAGGACATATTTTTAAACATGGTGCTTTATCAGGGGAGCATTCCATACAAAATAAGGGAATATCATCAACATCCAGTGGATGTTGACAATTTTTACAGACTTCACAATGTGTGCAATGTCTATTTGTTTTCATATTATTCATCAAGAACTAATTTTGCTCTTGCAGCACTTGTGATGAAATGTACAAAACTATGTTTGGATGTATTTTGAACATCATAATCTCCAGAAAGTTTTGCAAGATATTTTTCTTGATTTTTAAGTTTAACTTTTGCGGGATCAATAACTGAAATAGCTCTTTTAGTACATGATTTCACACAAGCTGGACCTTCTGGTCTATCTGCACATAAATCACATTTTTCAGCTACACTATCTGCTATGGTTATTGCACCGAATGGACAAACAATACTACATAAACCACATCCAATACAATCTTCAGTTTTAACACCTTCAGTAGTTATTGCATTTGTTGGACAAATTTTAACACAAGGTGCATTTTCACAATGTTGGCAAACTAAGGAATAATATGCGGAATCATGTTCTATAATTTTAATTCTAGGAGCACTGTGGATAGATGCACACATGTTTACACAGTTGTTACATCCATCACATGCGTCTCTATTTACAAATATTTTTTCCACTGTTATTCCTCCTTTTATAATCCTAATTCTTCACAAGATTTGTCAACATATTTTTGTATTTTTTCGATATGTTCATCGTTAAGATGTTTGAATCTTTTTTGAGGAGCTAAATAATCTTTTACAGGTTTTCTTTCATCAGGTCTGTAAGTGATATTGAATTCACCGTTTTCAATTTCATATAAAACCCATGATCCAGTTTCAACAGCTAATCTTCCCATTTCAATAGTTTTTTCTGAGGAGAATCCCCAACCAGTGGTACAAGGTTGGTGTAAGTGTATATAAGCAGGCCCATCAATTTCTGCTGCTTTTTTAACTTTTTTAACATAATCTTCAGGGTATGCGATAGATGCAGTAGCTACATATGGAATTCCATGTGCTGCCATAATCATTGGCATATCTTTTTTAGGTTTGTCTTCTCCAAAACTTGCACTTCCTTTTGGTGAGGTAGTAGTACTTGCTCCATAAGGTGTAGCACCACTTCTTTGAATACCTGTATTCATATATGCTTCATTATCATAACAAATGTAAGTTAAGTTGTGACCTCTTTCCATAGCTCCAGATAATGATTGTAAACCGATATCTACAGTACCTCCGTCTCCTCCGAAAGCAATTACATTAACATCATCTTTTCCTTGAATCCTTAATGCACTTTCTACTCCAGATGCAACTGCTCCAGCATTTTCAAAAGCTACATGCATCCATGGGATTTCCCATGCAGTTTCTGGATAAGGGGAAGTCATTACTTCAAGACAACCAGTAGCTGAAATAGCTACAGTATTTTTTCCTAATGCATTAAGAGCTAATCTAACTCCAATAGAAGCTCCACAACCTGCACATCCTCTGTGTCCTGGTGCTAAATATTCTTTATCAGATATTTCCATTTTTATTCCTCCTTAAGTCCTATCCATGAAACTTCTTTTTCCGGATTTTTGGTTTTTTCATAAACTTCTAAAATTGATTCTGGAGTAATGTCTCTTCCACCTAAACCAATAATAAATCCATATGCTTCTTTGTGGATTTTTGCTTTAATATCGGTGTAAAGAGCTCCACCTATTCCAAAGGTAACATTTTTATCAAGAACTGCTAATTTTGATGCATTTTTAACAGCTTCATCAATAGCTTCAACAGGGAATGGTCTGTATGCTCTAACTTTAAGTAAACCTACTTTTTCGCCTTTGTTTCTTAATTCATCAACCATTACTCTTAAAGTACTGCACATTGAACCCATAGCTACGAAGATAATGTCTGCATCATCTGTTTTGTATGTGTCAATAAGACCATATTCTCTACCAAATATTTCTGCAAATTCTTTGCAAGTTTCTTCAATGACTGGAATTGAATTTTCCATAGCTACTTGCATATCATGTCTTGCTTCAAGATAATAATCTGGATCAGCTAATGTACCTATGGACATTGGTTCATTAGGGTCTAAGAAAGCATGTTTTGGAACATATGGAGGTAAAAATTTATCTACATCTTCTTGTGATGGAATTTCTACAGGTTCTACTGTGTGAGTTAAAATAAATCCATCTAAACATACCATTGATGGAAGTAATACATCGTAGTTTTCGGAAATTTTATATGCCATCAATGTAGTATCTAATGCTTCTTGTGCACTTTCAACATAAATTTGCAACCAACCTGCATCTCTTTGTGCAATAGAGTCTTGTTGGTCATTCCAAATATTTAATGGTGCAGATATTGCCCTGTTTGCATCTGCTAGTACGATTGGAGTTCTCATACCTGCTGCTGCAAATAATATCTCATGCATTAACATTAATCCTTGTGATGATGTTGCAGTAAAGACTCTTACTCCTGCACTACTTGCTCCAACAGATGCACTTATTGCACTGTGTTCAGATTCTACTTTAATGTATTTTGCTTCAATTTTTTCATCAGCAACATATTGTGCAAGATATTCTGAGATTGTTGTTTGAGGTGTAATTGGATAAACAGGAATAACTTGTGGTTTAGCTAATCTTACAGCTTCTGCAACTGCTTTATTTGCTGTCATAACTTCTTTTGTCATTTTTTCACTTCCTATTCTTTAACCATTTCGATTGCATCTGCAGGACATTCATTTGCACAAATTCCGCAGCCTTTGCAGTAATCGTAATTAATGTCATGTTCTTTATTTACACTGGAATCTGGACAGAAAATAATACAGTTATCACAGTCAATACATTTTCTTTTATCTAAAATAGGTTTAAAAGTTCTCCAACTTCCAGTTTTATTATTTTTACTACTTCCAGGTGTTTTTATTACACATCCGATAGCTACCATTCTAATTCACCTTCTCTTTTTTGTTTTATCCCATTTCGTAAGCTTTTTGTGTAGCTTTTGCATTTAATTCTCCAACTTTTCCTGGGAATGTTTCTTTAATTACTTCAATAAGTGATTCAATACTTACGATATTGGTTTTTTTAGCAAAGTATCCTAAAATAATTGTGTTGACAATATTGCGTCCTAATAAATCTAATGCAATTCCGGTTGCATCAATACTGTGGACTGGATGTTCACCAGATCCTTTAAACTCTTCAGCAATATTAATAATTACTTCTGTATTTTCTTTTATTCCTGAAAACACATCTACAACACTCATTAATCCATCATCGAGAACTAATACATAGTCTGGATTATATACTTGGTATCTTATGTCAATTGGTTTGTCGTCAATTCTAGTAAAAGCCATTACTGGTGCTCCTCTACGTTCAACTCCAAAAAAAGGAAAAGATTGAACATATTTACCATCTTTAAAAGCAGCTTTTGCCAAAATTTCAGCAGCAGTTACGGACCCTTGTCCACCACGTCCGTGAAAACGAATTTCAATCATTTATTCTCCTCCATAGTTTATCATGTATAATCATTATAAATTCCAAAATATATAAAGTTTATCATGTATAATCATTATAGATTCATTGATTATTTATATTAATTTCATTATTTTGTAGTTACTTATAATAATTAATAGAAATATAATTATAATTATTATAATTTAGTTGGTGAGTTATGAAAGTTTTAATTATTACTGGGAATTTGGCATATCCTTTAATTAAAAATGTTGTGGCTAATGCAAATGTGGAGGTTATTATTCATGTAGCTGATAAAACACAGGTTGCAGCATTTTTAACTCCTAGAATAATTATTGATGAGATAAAAACTAATTTTGCTGATCAATTGGATAAAATTGATTTAATTTTAGTTCCAGGTTTGATAAAAAAAGGAACTCGCGAAATAACTAAAGAATTGGGAATTCCTACATTTAAAGGATCAACAGATGGTGCAGATTTAGCCATGGTATTAAATCTTTTGGATAAGATTGAATTGTCAGAAGATAAACCTGCAGATAAGCTTATTGAAGAAGAAAAAAGAAATGAAGCTTTAAAATTCATTGAAGATTTTGAAAATGATGAAAATACTATTAAAGAATTATTAAAAAAACCAAATAATATTATGGTTGGAAATCTACCGGTAGGTGAAGATTTTCCAATGAGGGTCTTATCAGAAATAGCTAATGCACCATTTTTATCAAAAGAAGCTTTAATTCATAAATGCCAATATTTTGTTGATTCTGGAGCAGATATGATTGATATTGGTATGGCTGCAGGAGAAGATTTTTCTAA
The DNA here is from genome assembly GCF_934746965.1 of uncultured Methanobrevibacter sp. Classification (NCBI taxonomy): domain Archaea; kingdom Methanobacteriati; phylum Methanobacteriota; class Methanobacteria; order Methanobacteriales; family Methanobacteriaceae; genus Methanobrevibacter; species uncultured Methanobrevibacter sp. The sequence goes on from NZ_CAKVFS010000013.1 coordinate 4,609, forward strand.
TAAAGTTCCAGAATTAATTGATACTTTAAGGCCTATTGTTGGAGATAGACCACTGAGTATAGATACATTAAACACGAAAGAAATAGAAGTAGCTGCTAAACATGGTATTGATTTAGTATTAAGTTTGGATTTAGGAAATAACTCTAAAGTCATTGATGTTTTAAAAGAAACCAATACTCCGGCTGTTTTACTTCCAACTAATTTTTCAAAGGGGTTCACTCCAAAATCTCCTGATGAACGAGTTCAAGCAATGAATCAATTAATTGAAGAAACTGAAGGAATTAATTATGTTGCAGATTTAATTTTAGATCCAGTAAACAGTAGTAGTATAGTTGAATCTATAATGGCTTGTTTTGAATTTCATAAAACAAATAAAGCACCAATGTTTTTTGGTGTAGGTAATGTTACAGAATTGATGGATGCAGATTCTGGAGGAGTTAATGTATTGCTTGCAGGTATTGGTATGGAATTAGGTGTAAGTATATTATTTACTCCTGAAGAAAGTGGAAAAACAAGAGGTAGTGTTTATGAATTGTCTACAGCATCTAAAATGATGTTTTTAGCTAAACATAGACATTCTATTCCAAAAGATTTGGGAATTAATCTGGTTGCATTTAAGGATAAACATAAAAGATTAGATATTATTGAAAATGAAACTGATGGTGTTCCAGAAGTTAAACAAAATGAACCTATGAAATTTGTAAGGGATAAAGCAGGAAGTTTTAAAATTAATGTTGATTATGGAACTACTGTTAAAGCTAGTAGGATTATAGCAACTCATTTTAAAAAGAATAAAGCAGATTTAGTAATTGTTGGAAATTCTGCAAAAGAGATTTACGAAGAAATCATTAATAAAAAACTTGTAACAAGAATGGAACATGCAGCATATTTAGGCAGTGAACTTCAAAAAGCTCAAATAGCTATGATTACAGGAAAAGAATATGTTCAGGATTTTGAGTTATTTAAAAATCCTGATGAATTTAGAAATTAAGTTTGTTGACTAGATACACTTTGTGTGTCTTGACTAGGTTGTTCGCTTTCAGTTTGCGGATTATTTTCTTGAGGATTTTCATTAAATCCGTTATCTTGACTTGAACTACTTGAATCAATAGCATTGGAACTATCGGATGATTCTCCAGAATTATCATTTCCAAAATGAATGTCTGGAATATTTCCAAAAGTAAAAATTCCAGTAGCAACTATAACAATTAAAACTAACATTATAATAATTGCATTTTCTGTTTTCATAATTAAACCTCATTATATATTATTTGCAAAACTTTTAAATAAATTCATCATAATATTTGTAATTATAATATAAAATAAAGAAGGTTTAATTGTGCAAATTGACGATTTATCTGTTAAAAAAATTGACAAAATTCTTTTAAATGAAAATTATGTCCCGGATAATGAAATTTCGACAACATTATATTTATCTTTTTTACTTGGAAAACCAATGCTCATTGAAGGGCCACCAGGTGTTGGAAAAACAGAATTAGCTAAAGTAATAGCTACAGCTTTTGATAGAGATTTCTTTAGAATTCAATGTTATGAAGGAATTACTTTTGAGCAAATTGTTGGGGAATGGAATTATCAAAAACAATTATTGCATTTGGAAGCAGCTAAAAATGATTCTAATAATGAGGAAAAAATATTTCATGAAGATTTTTTTATTAGACGTCCGTTATTAAATGCTTTTTTAAATGAAAAAGATTCTATTTTATTAATTGATGAAATTGATAAGGCAGATGAGGAAGTAGAAAGTTTTCTACTTCAGGCACTTGGTGAACAAGAAATAACTATAAATGATTTGGGAACTTTCCAGTTATCTAATGATTTAATTGTTATTTTAACATCTAATTCTCAAAGATCTTTACTTGATGAAACTAAAGATAGATGTCTGTTCTTATATATTCCTTATCCTTCAGTTGAAAGAGAAATTGAAATTGTCAAATCAAGACTTCCAGAAGCAGATGATCATACAGTTTCAAAAATAGTTAAAATAGTTCATGATATACGTAATCTTAATTTGATGAAAAAACCATCTGTAAGGGGAACTGTAGATTGGGTTAAGTCAGTTTCTAATTTAGGTACTAAAAATTTCAACAAATCTTTGGAAGATAGTATTGGTGTAGCTATTAAAACTGAAAGTGATAAAAAAAGAGTTTTGAAAGATGTAATTCATAAAAAATATTAATTGTAATGATATTATGATTGATAAAGTTGCAGAATTGTCTCATCAGTTAAGGGATGTGGGTTTGCCTGTTAGTATTAGAAGTACTCAGTCAGCTACTCAAATTTATATGGAATTGGGGGAGAATGATAGAAATCTTTTAAAAACAGCTTTGAGGGCAGTTTATGTTAAAGATAAGTATGATATCCCTAAATTCAATAAAATTTTTGAAAATGTCTTTAAAAAAGAAGTTAAAAGAAAAGAAACTTTGGATATTGAAAAAAAAGGAAAAGCTTATGAGGGTAGGGGACCTAAATCTAATAAATATATTATTAAAAGACAGGGTAACATATCTAATAAAATTAAAAAGGAAAAAATTGATAATGAAAAATTAAAACAATTATCTGGCCAACCATTGTTAGATGAAGTTCAAAAACTTGAAAGAGATGGCGAATTATTAAATAAGGATTTAACAAAGCTTAATAAATTTGATCCAAGAATGCTTGAGATTTGTCAAAGATTAGGTAGGAAAATAGCTAATAAACGTTCAAGAAGAAAAATACGAACTAATTCAAATAAAATTGATATTAGACGCACTATAAGAACAAACATGAAATATGGTGGAGTTCCTTTTGAATTAATTAAAGCTAAACCAAGACCTCATAAAAATGAACATTTGTTCCTAAATGATATTAGTGGTTCCTGCGAATGGATTAGTAGTTGGTTTTTCATGTTGATGTTTTCAGCACAAACTGCATTTAAAAATTCCAGAACATTTGAATTTGATAATAAAGTTATTGAAACAACTTCTGCTTTAAAAGAGGAGTATTTGATTGATGCATTTACAAAAGTTAAAGATATGCGTCTTAAAAATGTTATGGTTCATGGAACTTCTAATATGTATACTTCCTTTGAAAAGTTCATGAAAATGGCTGATTTAAATAATAATTCTTATGTGATAATTTTATCTGATTGTAGAGATTGGGCAGGACCTAAAGTAAGGGGAGTTCCAGCTAGTGTTGAATTAGTTGGCGAAATGGTTAGAAATTCTAAAAAAGTAGTAATATTAAATCCTGAAGATAGAAATAAATGGGATATAGTTGATAGTTGTGTTTCATTATATGAAGATGCTGGAGCTCAAGTATTTGAAGTAAATACTTTGAATCAGTTGGCTCAGTTTGTAGAGCAGATGTAGGTGTATTTATGCAATGTAGTAAATGTGGTAATTCTCAAGTTATTATTAAAAAACAGCAATCAGGACAATATTTATGTAAAGATTGTTTCATTAATTCAATTGAAAAAAAGGTTATTAAAACAGTTAAAAAAGAAAAATTATTAGATAAAGGTGATAAAGTTTTAGTTGCACTTTCCGGAGGTAAAGATAGTGTGACAACTTTGGAAATTCTAAACAGTTTTCGTGAAAGAAATATTATAGATATCTGTGCAGTGACAGTTGATGAAGGAATTGATAATTATCGTCAGGATGGTGTAGATATAGCTATTAATCATGCAAAACGTTTGGGTATTAAACATAAAGTAGTTTCTCTTAAAGAAGAATATGGTATAACTTTAGATGAGATAATGCAAAGAAAAAACCATATTGGGTCATGTAGTTATTGTGGTGTTTTTAGAAGAACTATAATAAATAAAGCAGCCCGTGAAATGGGAGCTACAAAAATCGCTACTGGTCATAATTTAGATGATGAAGTTCAGGCTATCATGATGAATTATCTTGAGGGAAATACTGATAATTTAACTAAACTTGGAGCAAAAACATCTTCAAAAGCTAAAGAATTCACAGTTAAAATAAAACCTTTAAGGGAAATTCCTGAAAGAGAAATTGGATTATATGTAGTTGCAAAAGAATTGGATGTTCATTTTGATAGTTGTCCTTATGCACAGCAATCTTTTAGAGGTGAAGTTTCAGATTTAATAAATAAACTTTCTGAAAAACATCCTACAATAAAATACTCTACACTTAGAGGTTATGATAAAATTAAAGAGATTATTGGTGATGGATTTAAAAAAGAATATCCTCAGTCAAGATGTGAAAGATGTGGTGAACCATCAGCAAATAGATTATGTAAAGCATGTACATTTTTAGAAGAATTAGGGAAATGATATTATGACATTCACATTAAAATTTAAAGATATTGATGAAAAAAGAAGCATACCAAAAGAAAATTACACAATTAAAGATTTATTGAATGATTTGGAATTATCTTCACAAACTATTGTTCCAAAACAAAATGGGGAATTAGTTATTGAAGAAACAGAAATTCAAGATGATGATGAAATACAGTTAGTTCAAATTATTTATGGTGGTTAAGTGAAAATTAACTATGAATGTGGAGCTTGTTTTTTAAGACAAGCTAAAGAAGCTATGGATTTAGCTACTGATGATGAGGATGTTAAAATAGAACTTATGAATGATATATTCACTTATTTAAGTTCTAATTTTTATAAAGACACTAATTCCAATAAAACAGGTTCTACTATTCACAGCATGATTAAAGATAAAACAGGTTGTTATGATCCATATATTAAAGAAAAAATCGCAGGTAATGAAATTGCTTTAAAGTATTTGCCTGTAGTTAAAGAAGTTCTTAATCAAAATAATAGTTTGGAAAATCATGTTAAAATAGCTATTATAGGAAATATTCTGGATTTTGGAGCTTTTACATTGGATACTGATGTTGGAAGTTTAATTAATTCAGCTTTAAAGCGTGATTTAGCTATTAAAGATATTAATGAATTTGAAGATGCTTTAAAAAAATATGATGAAGTATTATATCTGGTAGATAATACTGGGGAAATAGTTTTTGATAAATTATTACTTTCTAAAATTAAACAATATGATTTGAATATTACAATAGCAGTTAAATCTAAACCTATTATAAATGATGCATGTATGGAAGATGCGATTAATGTAGGTCTAGATGAATTTGGAAAAATTGTTGAAATTGGTGCTGGAACAGTTGGATATGTTGATAGTGAAATTTCTGAGGAATTTAGAGAAATTTTCAATTCTCATGATTTTGTAATTTCTAAAGGAATGGGTAATTATGAAGGGTTAACTGAAATAGACTTGTCTGATAAAGAAGTTTTCTTTTTATTATGTTCAAAATGTACAACAATTTCAAAAAATATTGGTGTTAATTTACAAGATATGTTGCTTTTAAGAAATAGTAATTAATATATTTGGTAATTTAATATACTATGTTTATGAAAAAATGTAGTTTATATTTCATTATTTTCATAATAATTGTCATTATTGTAGTAAGTGCATGGTTTTCACTGAATGATAATAAAGTTGAATCTCAGAAAGTGGAATTCAATATTATTGACACTGCAGGAAATTTATCTGAAGCTATTGAAATAGCAAAAAGTAAAGATAAAAAAGTTTTTGCTGTTTTTGAGTCAGATACTTGTACTTATTGTAATCAATTAAGACAAAATACATTAAACAATAATCAGGTTATGGAGAAACTTAATGAAAGTTATGTAGTAACTGTAATTGATATTAATAAGAATCCTGAAATAGCTAGTAAGTATGATGTTTATTCAACACCTACTATGGTTATTTTAGACAGTGAAGGTAATGAATTAAAATCTATTGTGGGCTATTATGGACCTGATGATTTATTGAAAATGATATGAGGAGATACTATGGAAATGTTTCTAGTTATTTCTTTTATTGCTGGAGTAATTTCAATTTTATCTCCTTGTATTTTACCTATTTTACCAATTTTTATAGGATTTAACTTAAAAAAGAGAAAAAATATAGAAATTATTTCATTTATTTTAGGCTTATTTGCTATTTTTATAATTGTATTATTTGCAACAGTTTATTTTACTATACTTATTTATAAATACTTAAATTATATTAGATTAATATCTGCATTTATTTTAATTCTAATCGGGAGCTGTTTGTTATTTAATATATCATATAATATGCCTGCTTTAGCTTATAAAAATAATAATGCATTTATTTTAGGCTTTTTAACATCATTATCATGGGCACCATGTTACAGCGGATATTTAATTTCACTTTTAACAGTACTTGTAAATTCAGGAAATCCAATAAGTGTAGCAATTAATATTTTAGTATATTGTATTGGTTTTGGTTTGACTTTATTAATTTTAGGTTATGTAATTTCTAGAGTAGATGTAAATAAATTTGCTAAAAAGTCTTTAAATCTTCAAAAAATATTTGCTATATTAATTCTACTTGGAGCAATTTACATGTTAATAACTGCATTAGGAGGGATTTTATGAAAATAGGTTTTATTGGCTTTGGAAAAGTAGCTAAAAATCTGGTAAATTTAATTAAATGTGATAATATCACTTTCTTAACATCTGCTCAAAACAGATCAAAAACTACAATTGAAAATATAGAAAACTCAGAAGTGATGGTTTTAAACACATTTAAAGATGTGGCTCTTAACTGTGATATTTTAATTTCAGTTAATAGTCCAAATCAAGCATTGAACATAGCTGTTAAATATGGAAAATATTTAAATGGAATTTATTTGGATTTAAATAATATCTCTCCAAAAACAACATTTGAAATTAGTAAATATGTAGATAATTTAATTGATGGAGCTATTATTGGAAAAATTGATTCTTCAAACCCAATTTTATATTTATCTGGTAAAGATCTAGAAAAATTGGATTTTTTAAGTGATTTTTTAGAACTCCATAAAATCAGTGAAAAATTAGGTGATGCATCTAAATTAAAATTGCTGCGTAGTATGTATACAAAATCTGTTTCAGCTATTTTAATAGAAAGTTCACAAATAGCTAAAAATTTAGATTTGGAAGATGAATTTTTTGATAGTTTAACTTTAACTGAAGGTAAAGATTTTAAAAACAGAGCTATTTCAAGAATTAATAATACAAAAAACAGTAAAAAAAGAAAAGCTGAAGAGTTAACTCAAATTATTGATTATTTTGAAAAAGAAGATTTAACCATGGTTAAAGCTAGTTTAAAAAAGCTTAACCAATAGTTATATTTACTTTATATCCTTTTTTAGCTTGTTCAATAGTTCCTGTTGTTGGAATAAAGTTTGAATCCATGATATATCTAAGATAAGTTACTTCTTTTGCAGGTAATCTTAAATTAGTTTTAATTTTTTTACCATCTGCTTTTAGTTGAACTGATATTTTATTATTTTTATCAATGTATAAATCAGCATTTAAACCTTCTGACATAATTTTGGTTTCAAATTTAGTTAAATTTAATCCTGCATGAAGATTTAAAGGAGGTTTATTTACTTTAATATTTTCACTTCTAAATTTTTCATTAGCTATTTTAGCACTTACTCCTTTTTCACTTTCACTTGCAACATACCATGCTCGATCAATAACTCTTTGAACTTTTTGACCATCAGGAATAACTCCTTTTGCTTCGTAACTTTTCATTAAATCCATAACTTCTTTTTTAGTAACTTCTTCTTCAATAGCACTTACAGCTAATCTAGTCATAACTGGACCATAATTTGCTCTTCTAAATACTGCCCATATAGATTCAGGATCCCTATAAACTCTTCTTTTAATAATTTCATTTATAGTGTTTCCATTTAAGTATGCTATTTTTTCGAGGTTTCCCCGTGAATAAGTGTTCATTTTTTTATAAATTTCATCCCAGTTACGTTTTCCAGGAATATTGTCGGCAGCTATTTCTCGTTCAAGAATTTCTACAGTTGTTTTTGGAAGTAATTTTTTAGTTTCTTTAGGGATAATCATATCATTTTCTATTATTGATTTTCTGATTTTTCTTCCAGAATATTTTTCTTTATTAAGTTCTGGAATTACATGGTATTCTAAAGGAGATCCTAAAAATTCATTTAAAGCATACCAACGTATTTCATTTCTGTTTGGGTAATTTTTAGGCATTCCAACAAAGTTTCCTTGTTTGATAAATTTTTGAGCTTTATCTTTAATTTCTTCAAGAGGGATATGTGCTGATGTAATATAATCAGTGGCACCATCTTCATACATTTTATTTAATCTTATTGGAACACTATAAGATAAAACAAGTCTATGATGAAGACCTTCAAATGATTTAACATCGTCTGCTCCAAGAGCTAATGCCATATCACGTCTTGCTTCAAAATTTGCAAAAAATGGTCCGTGATTAGCACTGTATCCTTTATTTAAATATACAACTAGCTGTTTTCCTTTTGCATCAGCTAGTTTTTTTGCTTCTTTAATTAATTTTTCATGACCTTTATGTATAGGGTCAAAGTCTGCACTAATAGCTATCAATTTCAACACCAAAAAAAGAAAAAAGTTGATGGGTTTAACCATCTATAATTTTTAAAGTACCGGTTATTACTAACCACAATCCGATTAAAGTACCAAGAATAATTGGGTCTGCAACATAACTACCAATAATGATGTAAAGTAAACCTAATAATATTCCACTTATACCTATATAAAATCCAAATCTAGCATGGCGGTTGTTAACTAAAGCAACAACTCCCACAATAATTAATACAATTCCTGCAAGATAAAGTGAAATTTCTGCAAGGAATGCAAATAAATTAGGATTAAATGTTAAGCCAAGACTTAAGAATAATAGTATAATTCCTAAAATTAAATCAATAATTGCTCCAGTTTTATTATAATCTATTATAGCTACTCCTACAACAAGTAAGTAAATAGATATTAAGAGAACAGATAAACCTATTAAGGAACTAGTTCCAATAACACCAATCATTGGAAATGCGATGATTATTATTCCTAAAATGATAGCTAGTAAACTAACAAATTTATTTTTCATCTTTTTCCTCCCTTGTTATTAATTTTAATATTTTATATTCATATAGTTTTTTCTTTAAAGTAATTAAAATTATCTTTAACCAAAATATTATTATAGTTATTAAATTGATATAATAATAAAAAGTAGGACCTATAACATGAATTTTAAAAAATATTATAAATATATTCCATTTATTGTGTTTTTAATTATATTACTGATTTATCATTGGAAGTTAGCAGTAGTTACTGCAGATTATCCTACTTTTAAAACTATAATTTCAAAACACCCTTTATTTTCCTTAGCGAGGGATGGTTATCTAAATTATAGATATGCAACATGGAGTTCCAGATCACTTATTGAATTTAATGTAGGTGTTTTAGTTTCAATACCTACAGAAATTTGGAGAATTTTAGATTCAATCATTTTTGCAGCTATTGCAGTTTTAATAAGTAAAATTTTTGTTAAACAGGAAAAATCAAATTTATTTTATAACTCCTTAGCTTGTTTATTTGTGGGATTATGTATAATATCATTTTCTAAAATATTAGAATCCGCTGGATGGTTAGCTACTACAACAAATTATATTTGGCCACTTTGTTTTATATTAATCCATTTTTATCTGTTAAAAGAATATACATTTAAAAATAAAGATTTAACTAAATTTAAGAAATTATTGGTAAATGTAGTTTTGATTATTACATTATTGGAAGCTATTAGTTCTGAACAATTATTAGTTATGGTAGCTGGAGCATATTTATTTATTGTAATCTATTGTTTATATAAGAAAATAAAAATCCCTCGCATATTTTACATAGGTATATGTTTGATATTTTTAAATTTTATTTATGATTTTTATTGTCCTGGAAATACTAATAGAGTTAAAGTAGTTACAAAATTAGGATTTCCAGATTATGCAAAATTTAATATTATAAATAAACTAGATGTTGGGACTAATTATTTTTTAAGTTGGATTTTAATGGCTAAAGATATATTTTCAGTTATTTTCTTTATCTTACTTGGAATCTACACTTATTTGATATCTAAGAAAAAAATAACATTTGTTTCAGTGATACTAATTGCAATTATCTATTTCGGTCATTTAAATTATTTTGATTTAACTACATTAAAACATGGTTTGTTATCTTTAGATTTAAAAAGATTATTAAGTTGTTTGGGAGCATATCTTGTTGTTATACTACCAATGTTATATTCTATTTATTTAATCTATAAAAATGGAAATAAACAGTTAAGTTATATTATATTATCTCTATTAGTATTAGGATTTGGATCAGTTATTATTTCAGGTTTCACACCTTCATTAACTAGTGATGGTAGAATATTTTTATATTATGGATTTATAATGCTGATTTTGGATTATATATTAATTGACAATATAAAAAATAAAATTAATTTTTGATATAAGTTGATATATCAAAAAATTTTTTTAATATAATGGAAGATGTTTTACAGGTATGGTTGATTTATTCATGTCTGCATTATTGATTTCAGCTAACCATTCATTTTTACAATCACAATCATATTCTATAGGTTCTTGTGTTAAATTATTAGATATAATCATATGTTTCAAGTCTTTGTTACATTTTTTACAGTTATATGGGCCACGTCTTGAACCAAATCCAGAAGTATCAAGTAATGCAGGAATATTTAATTCATGACGTACTGTATTTATAATTTCAATACAACTCCAAATCCAAGGTGGTTGATAAGCTCCTTTACGCCACATTCTTTCAATTAAAGTTCCACCATGTATTGTCGCTGGACAAAAAGATAATCTGTCTACATTATTTTCAGCACAATATCTTGCAGTTTCTATAGCTTCATCAATTGCTTCTTTTTCATTTAACAAAATAGGTTTTACAAAAATATATGCTTTTGATTTAAGATTATAACCTTTTTCATTATTTAATTTTTGAATTGTTAAAACAGCTTCATTAAAATCTTTTAAACTAAATCCTTTATTAATTTTTTTAAGTCTAGTGTAATCATTTGAAGTTTCAAGACCTATACTAATTTCAAATAAAGTATCTCCAATAATATCCATTATTTCATCAATATATTCCTCTTTAACATATTCTGCTCTAGATTCCACTACAATTTCTGTAACATTACCTAAATTCATTAAAATATTTAATATTTCATCACGAGCATCTTTTGGAAGTTCACGAGGATTTAAAAAACTACCTGAAGCAAATAATTTAACAGTTATCTTGTTTTCTTCATTAATCGGAAAACGACTTAAATGTTGTTTAAAAATATTAACAATAGTTTCACTGTCAATAGGTTCTAATGTACAATCTGAAACATAACTGCACATTGTACATCCACCACTGTCTCCAAGAGCCCAAGAACATCCAGGTGTAGGTAAAATAATAAATAAAGTTTTTGCAACTCCATCATAAGTTAAATCATCATTGTACCAACTAGCAGCTACCTGGTTAGGTGTTTTTGGGTCTTTTCTTTCAAAAGCCCTAGCTCTAATTTCTTTAGTTAAATTTTCAATCTCCATTATATATACCTTATAATAAAATTAATATTAATATTTAAGGTGTTGATATAATTAAAAACTTTTCCAATAATAATGATTTGATTTTGAAAAAATATGGATTTAAAAATAAAAAAGTAAATTCAATATTTAATAAAATAAAAGGAAAAAGAAATTTCAATCTTTTTTTGGAAGATTATACTATAAATCCATATATAGGTTGTTCTTTTAATTGTGTTTATTGTTATATTAATGGAAGTAAATATGCAAAAGAAACAAATAATTATTATGTAAAGTCAAATGCTTCTGATCTGGTTTATAAAAAATTAAAAAAATTGGCTAAAAATCAAGAACGAGCATTTTTAAATTTAGGTTCAGCATCTGATTCATATATGGAAATAGAAAAAGAATTAGAATTAACCAGGGATATTTTAAAAATATTTCTAAGATTTAAATATCCGGTTCATATTATAACAAAATCCGATTTGATTTTAAGGGATATTGATATTCTAAGAAAGATTAATGAAATAGCTATTTTACCTGAGGACATAAAAAATTTGAAATCTAAAGTATGTATAACATTTTCATTTTCAACAATTGATGATGAACTAGCTAGTCTAATTGAACCAAATGCACCATTACCTTCACAAAGATTAAATGCAATGAATAAATTAGCTAGTGAAGGTTTCCATGTGGGGGTGGCGTTAATGCCAATTTTACCTTATTTAAATGATGATATTGAAAATCTTGACAATGCAGTTAAACTTTTTAAGAAAAATAATGCCAGCTATTTGATTCTTGGTGCTTTGTCACTTTTTGGAAATAATGATAATTCTTCTAAAATAAAATATTTTAATTTTATTGAAAATAATTTCCCTGAGATTTTAGTTAATGTAAAAAAATTGTTTTATAATAGAGAATATCCTTCACAAAAATATCAAAATGATATTTATAGAAAAATAGTAAATATTTGCAAAAAACAGGATGTTAAAACAACAATGATTTAAAAATAAAAAAGAAAAAAAGAAATTAGGAGTTTAGAAACTTGCGATTACTTCTCCTAATAATCTGATAGATTCTTCTACATTTTTTCCGATTGGAGAACCAGCTACATATTGGGTTACACCCATTTCAGCTAATCCTTCTACTTTAGGTATGAATTCATCAGGAGTACCTGCTACGGAGAAAGCATTGAGTAAATCATCATCGATTAATCCAATAGCTCCACCAAAGTCACCTTTACCTAAGCAAGCACCGATTTTTTCGTTAATACCTTCAGGTAATCCGTGTCTTTCGATAACCATAGGTGGTGAACCAGCTGCAATAAATGCAACAACAATTTTTGCTGCGTTTTTAGCTTTTTCAGAGTCAGTTCCAATAGAGGTTGCGGTGTATGCACCTACATCGAAGTTGGAAACATCTTTACCAGCATTTTCAATTCCTTTTTTAATAAGAGGTAATGCTGCTTCATAATCTTTAGGGTTGGATGCATTAATTAAAACACCATCTGCGATTTCTCCAGCGGTTTCTAACATTTTAGGTCCTTGAGCACCCATGTAAATTGGAAGGTGTTCTTGAACAGTTTTTACTCCACCTAATGCTGCTCCAGTTTCAGTTTTTTCACCAGCAAGTAAAGTGTTAATATCAGCAATAGCGGATCTTATTGTAGATACAGGTTTTTCCCATGGGATTCCTAATGCGTCAAATGTTGCTTTATCACCAGGTCCAATACCAAAAGTAGCTCTTCCATCGGAGAGTTCATCGATAGTAGCAATTGCAGAAGCAGAGATAGCAGGGCTTCTTACATATGGGTTGGTTACACCAGGACCTAATTTAATGGTTTCGGTTTCTTTAGCAATTAAAGCTAAGGTTTCATATACATTTTTGTTGTTGTAGTGGTCTGTGATCCATGCATATTCAAAACCAACTTCTTCAGCTAATTTTACACGTTTTACTATTTTATCTAAGTCTTCATTTGGTACGAATTCTATACCGAACTTCATTTTATCACCATACTAAATTTTATTAAAGAATATATAAAGCACTTATTATTTGACTTAGATAGAAAGTTTTAAATATTATTCCTGTTTGGGAGGTTAACTAATTACTATTAAATGATGGTGTATTAATATATTTATTTTTTTTATTACTGGTTTTTGTTACTACTTTCTAATTATAATATTATTACTTTTTTTCAAATTTTAAAATTTATTTTAAATTTAATGTCTTTTGTTTTATTTATTTTTAATATATCTTCTTCAATTAATATTTTAATTTTTTATTTTACATATTTTTAAATAAAAATTATTTTTGCAATAGTTTTTAATTAATTTTGTTGATATAATTTCCCTGTCTATTAGATGTGCCATGTGTCTTATGGCGTTGGTCTAAGTTACATTGTATTGACAATTATAACTATGATGACTGCTTTTCCACATATGGCTATAAATTTATCATATTTATTGTATTAATTAAATTTAATATCTATAGAATGTGCTTTATGAGTACCTGAGTTTTTCGGGTATGATGTTGGTTTTGTAGATGTGGTGATATTTGATTATAGGAACTCTTATATCAAATTATTATGTGTATTATTACTCGTCTATATTTTTTTAGCGTACTTCATAAATTAGCTTTTTTATGATATCTGCTTTTATCATTCAATTCTGTT
>NZ_CAKVFS010000014.1 GCF_934746965.1 uncultured Methanobrevibacter sp.
CTATCAAATGCAAAATTGGACCGAAAAACACATAAAAATCAAATAAGCCTATAAAATTTTACAGACTCTTTTTTTTTAAAATTCATTTAATAAAATTTATATTATTATAAAAAGATATTATTAATTAACTTTTAATTGAGTTTGTTGAGGTTAAATAATGTCTTTTTTAGGTAAAATTTTTAATAAAGGTCCTAAACCTATAATTGCTAAGTCTCATGAGGGAAATTTAGACTCTTTAAGAGCTAATAGGGCAGGTCCACAAAGTCCTGGTGCTGTTAAAAAGCCAGATGTTTTTTATGTAACTGCTTCTGTAGAATTAGGTAACACTACTACTAAATGTGTTGTTACAGCAACTAATTTAAATACTAGTGAATGTTATTTACTTGATAAAACAGTAAAAATGACTAGGGATATTCGTCCTCCTAAAGCTAATGAAGAAGTTTTTGGTAAAACTGTTTGGGGTATTGAACTTTCAAAAGAAGCTGTTGCAGATATGGTTAAAGACACTGTCTTAGAATCTTTAAGAAAATGTCATGTGGATAAAGACAATGATTTAGATTTTGTTGTTCGTTCTACGGGGGTAACTGCAGGTTTTGCTACTGCTGAAGAGGCTGGGCAATTGGTTATTGCATTAGCTGATGGTTGTTTAGATGCAGGTATTCCTCCAAGAAAAATGTCTCCTGCTATGAGTGTTTCTCAGCTTCCTGAAAGATTACAAAAATATTCTCTTTTGGATAATGTAATGTTTGATGGTGCAGTGGTTAGTGTTGTTCCACCTAAAGGTAAAGAGACTGTTGCAAATGAGATGGAAGGAGAGCTTGTTACTGCAGGTATAAAATTAGGTGCTAAATGGACTGATGTTGATTATAGAAATCCTTGTATTTCTCTTGATTTTGGTTCTACATTAGCTGGACGTGTTGTTAATGATAATCAACCTTATGCAAATACTGTAGGTAATTTTTTAGGTTTAGCTGGTGTAGTTAGTGACTCTTTAGCTAGAGGCTCTGGTGAAATTGATAAAAAGAATGGTGCTGCATTGGATTTATATTCTGATAAATTAATTAAAAAAGCTAATACTAAAAAAGCTCAGGCTAATGCTGAAGAAGCTCATAAATTAATTGATATTCGTAAAGTGCCCATGGATGTAGATAGGTTTGGTACTGTTCCATTGGATCCTGTTGCATCTGAAAATGCAGGTACAACTTTAATTGGTTGTGATGTTGGAGTTAATGGTGATAAGTTAGGTGAATTAATGGATCTTGGGTCTAAATTTTATGAAAATGATGGTCTTCCAACATTATTATCTACTATGGATTATGTAAGTGCAAAAATTGTTACTCGTGTGTTGGATGTTGCATTTAAAGAAGGTATTGTTACTGAAGGTTCTGCATTAGGTATTACTGGTAGGGCAGGTATTACTGGACGTAAACCTCAGCTTATTTTAGAAGCTGTTCGGGATAAGTTTGAGAATGTAGTGTTTGTTGAAGATGGTTTGGCTTTAGGTTCAGCGATTATGGCTCGTTGTATGAATTCTATGGGTACTCAAAAATCACCTATTGGTGGTTGTCAAGGTCAAAAATGTATTCTTGGTAAACGGATGAAATTGCAAGGTAGTAAATATGCATAATTAATTTTGAGGGCTTTGTTATGATTTATGCTATTGTGATGGCTGGAGGTAGAGGAACTCGCTTAAAAGTGGATGTTGAAAAACCTCTATTTAAATTACATAACAAACCTTTAATTAAATATGTTTTAGATAATTTAAGTTCATCTAAATTAGTTGAAAAAGTAATTATTGCTGTGAGTCATAATACTTTGAAAACAACCCAATATTTGAAATCAATAGATGGGGATTTTCAAATTTTAAATACTTCTGGAAATGATTATTTGGAGGACTTATCTTATATTTTAACTTTTTTTGAATCAAAATCAAAAGATGATGTTTTATTGTTTATTAATGCAGATTTACCTTTTGTTAATGGTGAAACAGTTGATTTGATATTGGATAAATATTTAGAATCTGATAAAGATTCGTTATCTGCTCAGGTTCCAGTTGAAATTTTTGAAAAATTATGCTTGGATTATTCATATGAATTTAATGGTTGTGTTCCATCTGGAGTAAATGTTTTAAGAAGTATTAATAAGGTTCAGGATGAAAAATGTCTGGTTTTATCTAAAATTGAATTAGCTTTAAATATTAACACTCTTAAAGATAGTAAAGTTGCTGAAAAATTTTATACTGCCTTTGTTAATAAAACTCTTTAAATTTAAATATGATGAAGTTAAGATAGTTTATATAATTAATGAAATTTGATTAGGGTGATGTAATGGATAATAAACAAATTCCTAAAAGGGAAGAAAAATTATGGAGTGAAATTAAAAATTATCAAGTGGCTACTAATAATGCTCGTATTCTTGGTGTGTTGGATGAGTTAATTATCAATGAAAAAACTGGAAAAATTGTTGATATTGCTATTAGGGTAGAAAGTGGCCGTAATATTCATGTTAAAGGTGCTAAAAGAAATGGGGATATTTTATTAGTTCCTTTTGCTAAAGTTGAAAAAGTTGGAGAATTTATTATTGTAACTGAATAATTTTTTTTAGTTACTTGTCTATTTTTTTTCAAATAACTTTTTTTAAAGTTTATTTTTTTATAAAAATTTAATTAAACATATTTTTATATGTCTTAATCTAAATGTAATAATGTTATATAGATTATGTCTTTTTTAAGAGGTGATGATATGTTACTTGAAATTAAAAATTTGGCTGTGGAAGTGGCTGGTAAAAGAGTTTTGAAGGATATTAATCTTTCAATTGATGAGGGGGAGACTCATGTTCTTTTAGGCCCTAATGGTGCTGGTAAAAGTACTTTATTTTTAACAATTCTTGGTTTTCCACAATATAATGTAGTTAATGGAACTATAAAATTTAAAGGCACTGATATCACTAATTTGAGTACTGCTGAACGTGTTAAATTAGGAATTGGTGTAAGTTTCCAAACTCCTCCATCTATTCGTGGAGTATCTGTTCGTGATTTACTTAAAATCGAATCTCATCAGGATGTTGAAGAACCATTAAATGAAAGAATGGTTGGATTAGCACAAAAACTTAAATTTAATGATGAATTTTTAGATAGGGATGTTAATTTTGGATTTTCTGGTGGAGAAGTTAAACGTTCTGAAATTTTACAATTACTTGCTCAAATGCCGGATTTCACCATGTTTGATGAACCTGATTCTGGTGTAGATATTGAAAATGTTGAGTTAATAGCTAGTGAAATTGGTACTTTGCTTGATAAAGATAAAAAACAAGGATCTAGAAAAAGAAGTGGGCTTTTAATTACTCATTTAGGTTATATTTTAAATTTTGTAAGTGCTGATAAAGCTCATGTATTGATGAATGGAGAAATAGCTTGTTCTGGTAACCCTACAGAGATTATTGAGGACATTAGAAAAGAAGGTTTCAATGGATGTGTTGAATGTGCGCAATGTATTAAATGATGCTGAAAGAGCTAAAGATAAAAAAGCTCCTCTTGGAGTGGATGTTACAATTGAAAATTTCTCTGATGAAATTATTGATGGGATGGATCTTTTAGATGATTTAGATGATGTTTCTAAAAAAACTAAAAACACTCTTTTAAAAGTAGGTGTTGATACTGAGGAAAAAGGAAGGTCAGGTTCATTTTTACAAGTTGATCAGTCTAATATATTTACAAATAACTCAATGTCTAACTCTGTTGAAGTTATGAATATAGGTGTTGCTTTAGATAAGTATCACTGGCTTAAAGATTATATGTGGAATGTTGTAAAACCTGATGCAGATAAATATACTGCAAAAACTGCTTTACGTGAAGAAAAAGATGGGATTAAAAGTGGTTATTTTGTAAGATCTTTACCTGGAACTAAAGAGGTTTTCCCAGTACAAGCATGCATGTTTATTAGTGATGAAGATATTATGCAAACTGCACATAATGTAGTTATTGCTGAAGAAAACTCTGAATTACATTTGATTACTGGATGTGCAACTGGTGAAGATATTTCTTCTGCAATGCACGTTGGTGTTTCTGAAATGTATATAAAACCCGGAGCTAAAATAACTTTTACTATGGTTCATAATTGGGCAGAACAAGTGGAAGTACGTCCAAGAACTGGAATTAAAGTTGCTGAAAATGGTACTTATTTAAATAATTATATTTTAACTAGTCCAGTTAATACTTTACAATCTTATCCTACTGCATATTGTAATGGTGCAAATTCAAGAGCTATTTTCCAAAGTATTCAAGGAGGTAAGAAAGATTCAATTATTGATGTTGGATCAAGAGCTTATCTTAATGCACCTGGTGCAAGAGGGGAAGTTATTTCTCGTGCAGTATCTCAAGATGAGTCTCAGATATATGCTAGAGGACATTTGGCAGGTACAGTTCCTGAAGTAAAAGGACATTTAGAATGTCATGGATTGGTTTTATCTGATGATAGTATGATTTATGCAGTTCCTGAACTTGAGGCAAGTTCTGCAAATCTTGAAATGTCTCATGAAGCAGCAGTTGGAAAAATCGATGAAGATGAAATTAATTATTTAACTTCTAGGGGAATAACTGAGGAAGAAGCAGCTTCTATGATTGTCAGAGGTTTCTTAAGTATGGATATTACAGGACTTCCTGATGAATTGGCTGCGGATACTCAAAAAATGATTGATATGAGTGTAGATGGGATGTAATCCCATTATTTTTTCTTTTTTTAAACTTTTAACTTTTTTTATTAATTTTCAAAATTCTTGTTTTATAGTATATAAACTTTTTGGCTTTAAGTTCTAAGTAACCTTTATATTAATTATTAAATTAATATATTAATCAGTACGTTAATGTTATGCTGAGCTAGCTCATTAAGTACATAAAATTGTGAATTAAGGTAAGAAATTAAGGTATGACTAAATTTTTTGCCTTAAAGAAGAATTTAAAAAATTTTTTAAATTTGAAAAAAATTATTTTGAAATTATAATTTCAAAGTATAAAGTAAAAAATATGATAGAGGAGGAAAAACTCTATGGCTGATGATGTAAAAATTGTAATGTTTTGTTGCAACTGGTGTTCCTATGGAGGAGCAGACACAGCAGGTACTGCAAGGATGCAATACCCACCGAATATTAGAGTTATTCGTGTAATGTGTTCTGGAAGAATTGACCCACAATTTGTGTTAAAAGCATTTAAAGAAGGGGCAGATGGTGTATTTGTAGCTGGATGTCACATGGGTGACTGCCACTATGATTCTGGAAACTATAAATTAGATCGTAGAATGAGATTAATCTACAAACTTGTTGAAGATATGGGAATTGGAAAAGAAAGAGTTCACCACGATTGGATTTCTGCATCCGAAGGTGAAAAATTCTCTGAAGCTGTTAAAATGATGGTTAACAGAATCAAAGATTTAGGTCCTGCACCATTAAAAGAACAATTAGATGCTGAAAACTAGATTGGAGGAGTTATTATGGCTGATAAAGTAAAAATAGGAACAATGTGGTTAGGCGGATGTTCCGGTTGCCACTTATCAATTGCTGATTTCCACGAATCTTTATTAGATGTTATGGAATTAGCTGATTTTGAATTCTCCCCTGTACTTATGGATACCAAATATGATGAAGTACCTGAATTAGATGTTCTCATCGTAGAAGGTGGAATCAGAAATGATGAAAACAGGGAATTAGCTGAAATGTTAAATGAAAAAGCTAAAATGGTTATTGCTTACGGAACTTGCTCCTGTTACGGAGGAATTCCTGGACTTGGTAACTTATGGACTGTAGATGAATTAGAAGAAGAAGCTTATATTAATTCTTGTACTACAGTTAACCCAGAAGGAATTATTCCTAATGAAGAAGTACCTGCTCTTGAAAGTAGGGTAAGACCTTTAGATGAAGTAATGGATATTGATTTAATAATCCCAGGTTGTCCACCTCGTTCTGATGTTGTAGCTGAAGCTGTTTTAACATTATTACGTGGAGAAACTATTGAATTACCTTCAACTAACCTTTGTGAAGTATGTCCTAGAGAAAAACCACCTGCTGGTTTAGCTATGGACTTCATTAAAAGACAATTTGAAGTTGGAGCTCCTGAAAAAGATTTATGTTTAATTTCCCAAGGTTTAATTTGTATGGGTCCTGCAACTGTTTCATTATGTGGTGCAGAATGTCCTACTATTGGAATCCAATGTAGAGGATGTTATGGTCCTACTGCAAATGTATTAGATCAAGGTGCAAAAATGATTAGTGCTATTGCATCTGATTATGGTGTCGAAGAAGATAAAACTGTTGACCCTGAAGCTGTAGCAGATCAATTAGATGATATTGTAGGTACTTTCTATACTTACACATTACCTGCTGCTTTAGTCCCTATGAAAATGCAGAAAGGAGGAGAATAATATGGTAAAACTTACTATGGAGCCTGTAACACGTATTGAAGGTCACGCTAAAATTACTGTACAGCTCGATGATGATGGAAATGTGGTAGATACAAAATTACACGTTATGGAATTCAGAGGTTTTGAAAAATTCTTACAAGGCCGTCCAATTGAAGAAGTAGCTAGAATTGTACCAAGAATCTGTGGTATTTGTGATGTTCAACACCACTTAGCAGCTGCAAAAGCTACTGATCAAATTTTCGGTTTTGAAGATGAAAAAATCTTACCTGCAGCATACAAAATGAGAGAAATTATGAACTGGGGTTCATTCATGCACTCCCACGCACTTCATTTCTACTTCTTAGCTGCACCAGATTTAATAATTCCTGACGGAACTAGAAAAACCAGAAATGTTTTCCAAATTATCAAAGATCAACCTGATATTGCACTCCAAGCAATTGAACTTAGGAGAAATGGTTTAGAAATTGTAAGAAAAATCGGTGGTCGTCCAATTCACCCAACTTCCTCTACTCCTGGAGGTATTTCAACTGAATTAGATGATGAAACTCAAAAAGATTTATTACAAAGAGCTCAAAGAAACGTAGAATTAGCACAAGCTACTCTTGACTTAGCTAAACCAATCTTTGAAGAAAAAATGGACTTAATCAAATCTTTAGGTTACTTTGGTGACACCAGACACTGTGGTCTTGTAAATGATGGTGTATGGGATGTTTACAACGGTAATGTAAGAATTAAAGATGTTGATGGTAGTATTTACACTGAATACAAAAACTTAGAATACAAAGATATTGTTGCTGAACATGTAAAACCTCACTCCTGGTTAAAATTCCCATATATTAAAGAATTAGGATATCCTGAAGGTATTTACAGAGTAGCACCATTATCTAGGATTAACGTTGCTGATAAAATGCCAGATGCAGCACCTCTTGCACAAGCTGCATTTGAAGAATTCCATGACAAATTTGGATATGCACAAGCACCATTATTATTCCACTGGGCTAGACTTATTGAATTATTAGCAGCTGCTGAATGTGCTGCTGATGCATTAGACCAAGATTTATCTGGTGAAAAATTCCCAGAAGAATTAGAAAGAACTGCTGGTGAAGGTGCAGGTATTGTAGAAGCTGCTCGTGGTACTTTAATACACAACTATGCATGTGATGACAATGGTTTAGTAACTGAAGCTAACATTGTTGTAGCTACTATTCAAAACAACCCTGCTATGGAAATGGGTATTCAACAAGTAGCTAAAGATTACATCAAACCTGGTGTAGAAGTAGACGATAAAATATTCAACTTAATGGAAATGGTTATCAGAGCATACGACCCATGTTTATCTTGTGCAACTCATACTATGGATAGCCAAATGAGATTAGCTGAAGTAGATATTGTAGACAGTGAAGGAAACATCATTAAAAAATTCTAATTGAGGGGTTTTAATAATGATAGTATTTAATGAAGATGGCTGTATAAGGTGTGGTGCTTGTGAAGGTACCTGCCCAACCTCAGCTATTGATGTAACACCTACTTCCATTATTCACTGTGATACTTGTGGTGGAGAACCAAAATGTGCTGATGTTTGTCCTGAAGGTGCATTAAAAGTAGAAACCTATTCTATTGCAGAAGATGCTGAAGATCAAGTAAGATTAGTTTTCAATTCTACTTTATGTAACTCCTGTGGTAAATGTGCTGAAGCTTGCCCACAAGACACTATTAAACTTACAGGAAACGACTTAATGGGAGTTGAAGGTTTCTGTGTAATGTGTCAAAAATGTGTAGACATTTGTCCGGTTGAAGTAATTGGTATTCCAGGTATTGTAGAACCTAAAGGCGAACCTATTGACCTTGAAGGTAAAGGACCTATTTACATTAATAATTGTGTAGGTTGTGGAACTTGTGTAGATCCATGTCCTGTTGATGCAATTACTCTTGATGAAATTGGTGGAACAATAACTATTGCTGATGATGTTTGTATTAAATGTGGTTTATGTTCCCAAACTTGTCCTTGGAATGCAGTATTCATATCTGAGAAAAAACCTGCAAAACGTGGAAAAGACATTAAAGCTTTCGATTTAGAATTAGCTAAATGTATTGGATGTAACACTTGTGTTGAAGCATGTCCAGGTAACTTTATTAAAGCTAATAATGCTAATTTATCTGTATTGCTTCCAGATGCATGTGCTGCATGTAAATTATGTGTAGAACTTTGTCCTACTGATGCATTAAATATGAATGTTGAATGGGCTGATGGAATTCCTGCAGATACTGAAGGATTAGGTTATGATGCTGAAAAATGTGACTTTATTGGTGCATGTGCTAATAAATGTCCTACTGAAGCAATTCGTGTAGTAACTAACTCTGGTATGTTATGCCCAGCATTAGAAGAAACTGATGCAGAACCATCTTTTACAAGTTGTATTAGATGTGGAGCATGTGCAGCAGTATGTTCAAATGATGCTTTATCTGTTGGAACAATAGAAAAAGTTATTAATGGCGAAACTGTATCTAGAGATAGGATAGAATTCAACCCATACAAATGTAATGAATGTGGTGACTGTATCGAAGCATGTCCATATAATATGCTCCATGCAACAGGTAATGATAAATTCCCAATCATGGGATTCTGTACTTTATGTGGTCAATGTATCGAAGCATGTCCTAAACACGCATTATATGATGCATAGGTGTAATTTACACCTTTCATCATTTTATTTTTTTTTTAAAAAATTAGATTTTATTTATTATTACTTTACCATCAATTATAGTCATTACTGATTCACCAATATATTTTTGACCATCAAATGGAGAGTACTCTGCTTTTGTTTTAAAATTTTCAATATTAAATTTACCTTCTTTTTTCAAATCAATAACTGTAAAATCAGCATCTTTTCCAATAGCTATTGATCCTTTATTTTTTAAATGATAAGTTTTTGCAGCATTTTCAGATAATATTTTTGGAATTAATTTTAAATCAAGATTTCCTTTGTTAACTTGAGTTAATAAAAGTGGAACTACTGTTTCAAGTCCAGGAATTCCTGGTGAAGAACTCCACACTCCATGATTTTTATCTTCTAATGTGTGAGGAGCATGATCAGTTCCAATAATTGATTTTTCATCAATATCATTAATATTTATTTTATCTGTTGTTGTTCTTAAAGGAGGATTTGTTTTAATCATTGTTCCATAAGTGTTATATGCATTATTATTTAATAGTAAATGGTGGGGTGTAAATTCATAGCTTATATTATTGGATTTAGCTAGTTCTAATGATTTTTTAGAACTTAAATGACATATGTGTAATTTTAAATCATTTTTGTTAGCTAATTCAATAGCTTGTTTTACTGATTTGTCTTCTGCTTTAGCAGGTCTTCCATAACTATAATCGATTGGAATGTTTTCTTCTTTTTGTTTTAATTTATTAGTTTCTTCGTTTACAATAGTTTTATTTTCACAATGTGTAGCTACAAGACCATTATATGAAGTAGTTTCTTTTAATGTTTTTAAATCTTCAAATATTTGTTCTAAAGTGTTATCATCTTCCAAATCCATAAATATTTTAAAAGATATTGGATTTAATGTGATTATTTTTTCCATTTCTTTTAGTGTATTCCATCCTGCTTGAAGTTCATAATTCACAACACTTTTTTTATCAGCAATTTTTATTTTTTCTTTCAATGCTTTGTATGTGTTTGTTTGTGGGAGAGTATTTGGCATATCTATAACTGTTGTAAATCCACCATTTGCGGCACTTAAGCTACCTGTTTTAAAATCTTCTTTTTGAGTTAATCCCGGATCTCTAAAATGAACATGAGGGTCAATAAATCCTGGAAGAAGTAATTTTTCTTTAATATCAATTTTTTTACTTCCTTCAAATGGAATTTTGGATATTTTGCCTATTTTTCCATTTTTAATTCCGATATAGAAATTTCCAGGTTTATTTAATAATTTACAATTTTCAAGTATAGTGTCCATTTTTTATTCTCCTTTTTAATCTTATATTTATTAGTTAAACCTAATAATTTTTTAGTTGGTTATTTTATTAAAAAGTTTTAAATATGTTACATTTTAATAATTATTTAATAGTCAATTTTCCTTTAATTTTCATTGACTATCATGGAATTAAATGGAGGTGAAAAATATGAACTTTAAATTAAAGATTTTAATTTTAGGATTGTTGTTTGTGTTATGTGTTAATTCAGTTTCTGCAGTTGATTCTTTGAATAATATGACATTAGATAATAATGTCGTGTTGGATGATTTTAATTATGTTGTTGATAGTACTATTTTAATTGATAGTGATATTTCAATTGAATCTAAGGATATTGCTACTGTTTCAGCTAATAATGGAAATAGTATTTTTAATATTTCTAGTGGTGGTAAGTTAACTTTATCTAACTTAAATTTAACAGGTGCTAAAGGAATCAATGGTGGTGCTATTTACAATGAAGGTACTTTAATATTAAATAATTGTATTTTTGTAAATAATAAAGCTAGTTTTGGTGGTGCTATTTACAATAATGGAACATTGATTTTAAATAATTGTACTTTTAAATCTAATGTTGCTTCAGTTAGTGGTGGAGCCATATATAATCTTCAAGATGGATCAACTATTAAAAATTCTAATTTCATTGAAAATTATGCAAAAATTAGTAATGGTATTTTGAAAGGTGGTGCAATAGCTAACTTTGCTAATAATTTTACTGTTGATAACTGCTCTTTTGTAGAAAATCATGTATTTAATACTAATTGGTATAAAAATGGAAAAATGTATGGTGGAGCTATTTATAACTATGGAGATAATTTATTAGTTAGAAATTCTAAATTTATTAAAAACTATATTTATGGGTACACAAATAATATGAATAAAAATGTGGATTTATCTGATAAATATGGTGGAGCTATTTACTCAAACGCATCTGTTTCAATTTTTACAAATAATGAATTTGATTCAAATGAAATATATGCTATGTTATCTTCTTATGTCACTGAAAAGATATATTTAAGTAATAAAGGTATAGCTAGTGCTATTTCAGCATATAATAAAGTATTCATAATTAATAATACATTTTCAAATAACTCTGCAGCAAGTGCTCCTATAGATATTAATGGTGGTGAAGGTTGTCTTATTTTAAATAATACTTTTATTAATAATAATGCACGATCTCTTGCACAATCCATGTGGCTTAGTGGAAATAATATGGTTATTAGTGGAAATACTTTTTATAGAGATGGAAATGCTACTGATAAAGGTTATTTTGAAGATCCTAGTTATTGGGAAGTTTTTGAAATATTAATTGATGGTGGAGTAAATAATACAATTGCATTTAATTATTTCGAAAATTCTAATGGTGTTCATTATCTTAATGCTATAGGTGAAGATAAAACTGCGAATTTAACTATTAGTAATAATATATTTAATAATTCCAGGAAATCTATTTCTGTAGAACATGGAAATAATGTTGATATAACTTCAAATATATTTATAAATTCCACTTATGCAATTGATACTTACACTGGAAGATATATTAATATTAAAAATAATTATTTCTATGGTGGAGGTTCTGATGGTAATTCTCATCAAGGATATGTTAATATAAATTCTCATTTCACGGTTATTTCAGGAAATGTCTTTAGAAAAGTGGGTAATAATGATAGTTTAGGTCCTATAATTGCTATTATGGTAGTTGATAATGTTACAATTACTGGCAATTCTTTTATTGAAAATACTGTTGCACAGGGTAATGGAATTATTTATTCATTATTCGGTGGATTTTATTATATTGATGGTAAAACTGATGTTGATGGTCCTTTAGGTAATGTTGAAGTTAATAATAATTATTTTGCAAATAATTCTCTTAATGGTGGGGCATTATTTGAATCTATAGCTTCGAAAATTAATATTGTGAGAAATATTATTGAAAATAATAATGGTTTAATGATTTTAGCTAATGACACATATTACCAAATTCAATATGTCAATTTCACTGATAATGAAATTAAAGATTTTACTGGAAATATTGGGGATTATATTTATCTTTATAATTCTAAAAATTTCAATGGATCTGATAATAAAAAATACATGGGAGAAAGTAGCTCATTTATAAATAAAATATTTGATTTTATTAAAGATTTATGGGATGACTTTTTCAAAGGTAAAGATTCTATTAAAGATCCAACTAAAGTTGATGACAATAAGAATATAAGTAATTCTACATCTGAAATTACGAATAATACTGATATTGATAATTCTACAACTAACATTACGAATAATACTGAAATTAATAATACAAATGTAAGTAATTCTACATCTAACAACACAGAAATTATTGATAATACTACAAATACAGATAATTCCACATCTGATGTCAATAACACAACCATTCCAGATAATAATACTTCTGAAGATAATACTAAAAAGAATGATGATTCTACATCTGAAGGCAATGGTAAAAATACTGAATTTGATAATAATGTTACAGACTCAGATAGTGATTCTGATGTTGGTGATAGTTTAAATATGTTGCCTTCATATAGTCACAGTGATGAAACTAATAATGGAAATCCTAGTGAATCTAAATCTATAAAATCAAATGTTGGTGCAGGTCAAGCTAGTCCACGTTCACCTGGTGCTTCTTCTTCACCAGAAGCTCATGAAATTGAAAAATCCAATGTTTCTAAAAATATTGATGATAATAATTATTTGATATTTTTTATTGTGGTTATTGTGGTCATTTTTGCATTGTTAGTTGTTGGATATAAGAAAAAATAATTTTTAAAATTTTTCAAGGAGGTTATTATTTCCTCTTTTTTTTTTAAATTGTTTGTTTTTTTATAATGCAATTTAAGCATGTCTGTTGTAAATAACTTATTTTTGTTTAATTTTATTTTTCTTTTTTTGAAAATATATATTTAAATAATTTAATAACTATATTGAAATATGTCAAAACTATTTTATTTTTCTACAAATATTTTTGATTACATATAAAATGGAGGATTTGTATTAATGAATTTTAAATATTTAATATTCATATGTTTAATGTTCATTGTTTCAATTGGTGCTGTAAGTGCTGCAGATGATGTAAATAATACTGTAGATAATGCAGTTGATGCAGATACAGCAATAAATCGTGTATCAATTGATTCAGTTATTATGGATAGTCCTATTTATGCAAATAATGCAAAGGAATATACAATAACAAATGATAATTATGAAAACTATTTTGATAATGAAACTGGAGATATATTAGATACTGCTCCGTTTAATAATGGGGATGTTTTAAAAATTGATAATGTATCAGATAAATGTTTTGTAATAAGTAAAAATTTAACTATTTTGCCTGCTGGGGCTAATACTACTTTTACAAATGTAGGATTTAATTTTATTCCAGGAAGTGAAGGTTCTATTGTAAATGGAGTAACTATTAATAATAATGTTGGTAAATGGAGTAATAATGATGGTATATTTTTAATACCTATTTTAATTCAGCATACTAAAAATATTACAGTTATTAATTCTAATCTTTATTCATCAGCAGGTACTGTAGCAGCTCCAAATAATGTTGTTTATATGGTAAATTCATCTTATTGTAATATTAGAAATAATACTATTTCTCAATCTTCAGGTAAAGTGCCTATGAATATTGTTACATCAAGTTATAATAATATAACTGATAATAAGATTTATTCTAAAGCAGCAAATGTTATTTTTGTTGGATTAGGTTTTTCAACTCTTAGTGTAACTGGTATTAGTGAAGGTAACTTATTTAAAAATAATATTCTTGATGGAAATGGTATAAGTAGTGCAATGTGTTATGCTATTAAATTACAAGGTAATTCAAATGTTGGTAAAACTATTGGTCAAAATACATTTATAGGAAATACTATATCTAATGCATATGATGGTATTTATATCCAAGATGATGTAAATGGTACAACTATAATAAACAACACTTTTATTAATGTAAGAACCGGTATAGAAATGGCTCATCAAAGAGCAGTTGTTGAAAAAGCATATATTTATGGTAATAATATAACTGCAACTACTGATGCTATTGTAATTACAAGAGGATCTGCAACAATTGAAGATAATGTAATTAATGTTGGAAATAGAGGAATATTTTTAAAACCATTTTCTACTGATTTATTAATTTTAAATAATACAATTATTGCTAGGGGACAATATGCTGTATGGTCTGATAGTAGGAGTAATAATGTAACAGTTATGGGTAATTATCTTGTTTCTAGTTCATTTAAAGGAGATAATTCTGTTAAAGCTAAAGATAAAAGTAAAGTATCTGGTAATGGACCTTTAGATATTAATGTTGCTATAGATGCAGATATAACTAAAAATGCTACAGCTACTATTAAACTTTCACCTATGGTTAATGGTACGATAACTATTAACTTCAATGGAAAAATAGAAACTATTGATTTTAATGGTTCAGGATCTCTTGTTTATGATTTAGGATTGTTAGAATTTGGAGAACATAATATTACTGTAACTTATAATGGTAATAATAATTTTAATGGTACTACTGTTACTAAAACTTTCTTTGTTGATAAAATCAATACTGGAATTAAACTTGTTGTAGGTAATATTAATGTTGATGAAACTGCAGTAATTAATGTAACACTTACTCCAGGAATAAATGGAACAGTAAAAGTTGTTGTAAATGGTCAAACTTATAATGTAGCTATTAAAAATGGTATCGGGACTTTAGAAGTAAAATGGTTAAAAGCAGGTAAATATGATGTATCTGCTTACTTCACAGGTCAAAATTATTATAAAGACTCATTTGCTTCAGCATCATTTAGTGTGAATAAATTAAACCCAGTCCTTAGTATTAATGCTAGTTCTATTAAATGTGGCGAAGATGTTATTATTAATGTGTCTTCATCTGTATCTTCTATAGAAGTTGAATTAATTATTTATTTAGATGGTTCAAAGGGTATTAGATATGAGTCTTTCTATATATATGGTCAAAGATCAATAAAAATATCTGATTTGCCTGCAGGAAGTTATTTAGTTCAATTTATTGCACCGGAAGACACTAAAAATAATCAAGCACAAACTACAGTTCGTTTCACAGTATCTAAATTAGCTTCTTCTGTTGCAGTTGATGTTAAAGATATTGTTGTTGGTGATGATGCTGTTATTGGTGTGTCTGTTCCTGATATTGTTTCTGGTGTAGTTAATGTTACTGTTAATGGTAGGTCTTATGATGTAGCTATTGTTGATGGTAAAGGAACTTTAACTATTTCTAATTTAGTTGCTGGAAACTATAATGTTAATGTAAAATATGGGGGAGATGACAAATATTTACCAAGTAGTAATTCTACTAATTTCACAGTATCAAAAGTTTCATCTAGTGTGATTGTTAGTGTTGATGATATTGTTGTTGGTGATGATGCTGTTATTGGTGTGTCTGTTCCTGATATTGTTTCTGGTGTAGTTAATGTTACTGT
>NZ_CAKVFS010000015.1 GCF_934746965.1 uncultured Methanobrevibacter sp.
AAAAATTGATTTAATCCAATCCCAAATCCAGAAAATGGAAGAGTTCAAAAAAGGATTGCTTCAGCAAATGTTTATTTGAATTCCATTTTGGGTTTTGTATTTAAAATTTTAAAAATAGTAAAATTAAGACTTTAAAGTCTTAATCCTATTTTTTAGCTTAAATATTTTCTATGTGAGTTTTTCACATTATTTTGATTTACCATTGCGTAGTGCATGGTTGTATCTATTTGCACATGTCCTAGTAGTTTTTGTACTTGTTCTATTGGCATTCCTTTGTCAATTGCATTTGTTGCCATGGTTCTTCTGAATTTATGAGGATGTACTCTTTTGATGTTTGCTTGTTTTCCTAGTTCACGTATTCTTCTTTCAACTCCATTTATTCCTAGGCGATTGTGTGGTTTTTTAAAAGAAACAAAAAGAGCTGGATTGTTGTCATCACGTGTTTCTATGTAATTCATTAAGTGTATTTTTGTTTTTGCATCAAAATAGACTGTTCGTTCACTGTCTCCTTTTCCTAAAACAACACATTCTCGTTCATTAAAGAAAACATCATCAATATTTAAGTTTACAAGTTCTCCTACACGGATTCCTGTGGAATTTAGAAGTTCAACCATTGCTAGGTCTCTGATGTTGCTACAAGTATCTCTTAATATTTCGAAGTTTTCATCAGTTAACACTTCTTTCACGGTTTTTCTTGTTTTTATTTTATGAATACGTCGTACTGGATTTTTAACTATGTAATCTTCATCTTCTAACCAGCTAAAAAAGCTAGATAATACTCTTCTTATATTATCTATGGTTATTTTAGATGCACTGGTTTCTTTTTTGTAGTTTGCAAGGTATGTTCTTAGATCATCGGTTGTGATGTGTTCTATCTTTTTTTTAATTTTATCTAACATTTTTGTTATTGTTGTTCTGTAATATGTTACGGTTCTTTCTGAACAGCCTTCTACTTGTTTTGCTGATAGAAAATTTGTGAGTAGGTCCTGGTTTTTCTTAGATTCCATTGATGTTAATATTTTATCTTTTTTTATTACATCAAAATGTTCTAGATTTTGTTTTAGAATATTTTCCAACTTTTGAATTTGGTTTTTATCTAAAAATGGTTTCATATCTGTTTGAATATTGTTTATAATTTTGGTTTTCATTAAAACACCATATTTTAGATATGTTATTTATTTTGTAATAATAAAATTTCATGAGTTTCACCTTTTAAATGGCTTTTATGATAGTAATATGATATTTTTAAGTTTAAAAAGACTTTTTGAAATTTTATATATGATTTTATACAAATATTATAAGGTAAAAAAAGTGTTTTTTTAGTTAAATGAAATATTTTTTCATAATTTTTTTTACAAGATTAAATAATGGAGAGTATTAAAATATTGAAAAATAAACTTTTTATTTTCGTGATTTTAATTTTAATGTTATTGTCTGTTTCTGCTGTTAATGCTGAAGATTCAACATCATTAAATTTAAATGATACGAATGTGGCTATGGAAAACCCTGTTTCCTACCATATAGATATGAGTAATGAACAGGAAATAATTGAAAATTCTAATGATGATGTTAGTTATACATCTGATGAATCCTTTGAAAATGATATTGATTTAAATAATGTAAACATATCAATTGAAAAAGAAATTACAAACAAACCTATTTTTAAAGCTCCAAATACTGTAGATAACATTTATGTGGATCCTACAAATGGAGATGACAATAATAATGGTATTAATTGGGATAACTCAGTTAAAACTATTAGTAAAGCATTAGACCTTGTCAATGTAAATGGTAATATTTACCTTGCAAATGGTGAACATACTAATTCTGCAAATATTACTAAAAATATTACATTAATAGGTCAAAATAGAGAAAAAACAATTTTAACAAAAAGTAAAAACAGTAGTTTTTTACTTATTACAAATTTAGCTACTGTTAAAATTTACAATTGTTCATTTATAAATAATAATGAATCAGAAAACGGTAGTGCTATTTACATAGATTCAGGAAATCTTATTATCTATGATTGTTCTTTTATAAATAACACTTCACCAAATATGTCAGATAAAATTACGCCAGGATATTTTAGGGGTGCTGCAATTTGTGCATATAAAGCAAACATCACTGTAAACAATTGTTCATTTATAAATAATGCTGCAAAATGGGGTGGTGTAGCTATTTATGTAGAAAAAGGTAATCTTGATGTGAATAATTCTGTTTTTATAAATAATACTGCAGGTACATCTGCTGCTGTTGAAGTGTTTATAGGTAATCTCACTGTAAATAATTCTGTTTTTGTTAATAATTCTGGTGTTGATTTTGGTGGTGCTATCCATATATTTATGGGTAATATTACTGTGGATAATTCTGTTTTTATAGCTAATACTGTAAATAATGGGAGTGCTATTGGTGGTGCCATCTGTGTAGAATGTGGTAATGTTAGTGTATCTAATTCTATTTTTATTAATAATTCTGAAGAAAAGGATGATGTTTATGATTCTGGAGGGGGTGCTATTGGCATCTATGGTAATAGTGGTTTTGTTATTATAAATAATTGTTCATTTATTAATAATACTGCAACAAATAATGGTGGTGCTATTGAAGTAAGTGGTAATGATGGTTTTGTTATTATTATAAATAATTGTTTATTTATTAATAATACTGCAAATAGTGGTAGTGCTATTGAAGTTTTATGTTCTAGCAATATTACGTTGAGTAACTCTAATTTCACAAATAATAATGCTACAGAGCACTTTGGTTCTATTCATGTACTTGAAGGAAATCTTACAGCAAATAATTGTAGTTTCATGAATAATAATGGTAAAACGGGAAGTGCTGTTGTTGTAGAAAATGGTAATATTACTATTGGTGGTTCTATATTTATAAATAATTATGGAACTGATTATTCAGGTGTTGTTGCTGTAAATGTTGGAAATATATATGTTGATAATTGTACTTTTATTAATAACACTGGCAGAGATGGGGTTGTTAATACAAATTATGGGAATCTTACTGTAATTAATTCTGCATTTACACATAATGAATTACCTATTTGGGTAATGGAAGGTAATCTTGTTGTAATCAACTCAAATTTCACTAATAATTTCGATGGGGCAATTAGTGTATCTAAAGGTAATTTAACTGCAGATAATTGTATTTTCATAAATAACGCAGCATATGATGGTGGTGCTATTTCTGTAATGTATGGAAATCTTACTGTGGATAATTCTGTTTTTGTAAATAATACTGCAAATGGTTATGGTGGTGTTATTTATGGAGAAGGTTCAAATATTGCTGTGACTAATTGTGTTTTAAGTAATAATACTTCAAATGATGGAAGTGTTATTTTCACATATTTCCAAATGAATATTATTGTTGAAAATAATTGGTGGGGTTCTAGTTCTCCAGATTGGAAATCAGTAGTGTCTATAAATGGAACAGGTTATACTCCAAAATCATATGTTGTTTTAGATGTGGCTGTTAGTGAAGTTGGTTTCAATGTCTATGAAATTACTGCTAAATTGCATTTAAATGGTACTCAGACTATTGCAGATATTCCAACAAGGGATATTGAATTTAAATGTGGATCTGAGATTATTCGCGGTAAAATGATTAATGGTGTTTTTAATAAAATTTATTCACTTGATATGGGTGATAAAAAGGATATTTCAATAACTGTAGATAATGAAACACAAAATATCACTCTTATAGGTCATAAATTAACTACTGACATGACTGTTATTATTAATGATATTGTTTATGGTGAAAATGGAACTGTTGTAGTTATTTTGTCTTCTGATATTAATGATAAACTTAGTATTTATATAGATGGCTTTTCTAGAAAAGTAGATGTTATAAATGGTGTTGCAAAATTTCAAATATCTGGATTAAATGCAGGTACTCATGAAATTTCTGTAGTATTTGACGGTAATGATAAATATGCTCCTGTTATGTCTACTTGCAAGTTAAATGTAGCTAAAGCTGCACCTGCTTTAAGTATAGTTATTAAAGATGTGAATTATGATGAGATATTTAATATTGATGCTGTTTTAACTGGTGTTAATGGTGCTAAATTATCTGGTGATGTTATTGTAACTGTTAATGGTAAAGATTACACAGTTAAAGTTGTAGATGGTAAAGGTACATTAAAAGGTATTAAATTACCTGCTGGATCTTATGTTTTCTCAGCTAAATTCGCTGGAAATGATAATTACAATGCTGAACAAATCTCCGGTAACTTTAAAGTTAATAAAATAGCTTCAGCTATTGATATTTCTGTTGATGATATTAAGGTAGGAGAAGATGTAACTATTACAGTCAACGTCCCTTCTGATGCTACTGGTGATGTTGTAATCACTGTTAAAGGTAATGATTATACTGTAGCTATTGTAAATGGTAAGGCTGTTCAAACAATAGCTAATCTGGGAGTAGGAACTTATGATGTAACTGTTAAATATGCTGGTGATAATAATTACAATGCTATTTCTAATAATGCTAAATTCACAGTATCTAAAGTAACTCCTGTTATGGATGTGTCTGCTGATAATATTGTATTTGGTGAAGATTTAACTATTAATGCTTTATTACCTGCTGATATTAATGGTAATGTTATTATTACTGTTGATGGAAAAGAATACACAGTAAATGTGGTAAATGGTAAAGTTACTAAACCTATTTCTGGTTTAACTGCTGGAAATCATAATATTGTTGTTAAATACAATGGAAATGACAAATATGATTCTGTTGAAGTTTCTAAAACTGTAAATGTTGCTAAAGCAAATCCAACTCTTGATGTTGTTATCGCTGATGTGGATTATAACAATGTATTTACTATTGAAGCTACTTTAAATGGTGTTAATGGTGCTAAATTAACTGGAAATGTAATTGTAACAATCAATAGTAAACAATATCTTGTAACTGTTATTGATGGTAAAGGTACATTAGAAGGAATTAATTTGCCTGCTGGATCTTATGATTTCTCAGCTAGATTTGCAGGTAATGATAATTACAATGCAGTAATTGATTCTGACAAATTTAATGTTAATAAAATAGATCCAATTCTTGATGTTTCAATTAACAACACTCAAATTGGTGAAAATACAACAATAACTGTCAATTTACCTTCTGATGCTGAAGGCAATGTTATTATAACTATTGATGGTCAAAATTACATTGGTGCTATTACTGAGGGTAAAGTAATTATAGAAGTACCTAACCTTAAAGAAGGAACTTATGATGTAGCTATCAATTATAATGGAGATAATAATTATAATAAAGCAAATAGCACAGCTAGTTTTACTATATCCAAAATAAATCCTGTATTAGATGTGAATATTACAGATATTATTTTTGGTGAAAACTTAACTGTTATAGGTAATTTACCGGCTGATATTAATGGAAGTGCAATTATTTCTGTTGATGGTGTTGAAAAAACAGTTTTAGTTGTAAATGGTAAAATCAACGAAATGATCACAGATTTAACTGCAGGATATCATATTATTGGTGTTAAATACAATGGAAATGATAAATATACGTCCATAGAAGTTTCTAAAACAGTTTATGTAGCTAAAGCAAATCCTATATTGAATGTTATAATAGATGATGTAAAAGTAGGTGAAATTATTAATATAAGTGCTACTTTAACTGGAGTAAATAACTCTCCATTAAATGGTAAACTTATTATTTCACTAAACAATGAAGATTATGTTATTAATGTTGTTAATGGTAAAGGAAATATCCGTATCAATGCATTTAATAATAATGGAGTTTACAATTTCACTACTACCTGGAGTGGTGACAATAATTACATGAACACTTCTATGGTAGGTAGTTTCAAAGTTTCCAAAGTAGAAAAATATCCGGCAAACATTACTATTCCTGGTGGTGTTGAAGGTAAAAACTCTACAATCACTATAGATTTACCTGATGATGCAACAGGTGAAATCATTGCAATAATCGATGGTAAAAATTACACTGGAAACGTATCTAACGGTACTGGTAGTGTGGATATTCCTCCATTGGATAAAGGAATACACAATATCACAGTTATTTATCCTGGTGATGATAAATACGATTCAGTAATTAAAGAAGGAAATATTACTGTAGATGTTAATAAAGACGCAATTTTGGTTGTTGATAATGTCATAATGATTTATCATGACGGATCTAAATTAATAGCTATATTAAAAGATTATTATGGTAATTCAATAGCAAATACAATAGTAACAATAACAATTAATGGTGTATCATATAACAGAACTACTGATAAGGATGGTTATGCATTCTTAAGTCTTAACTTAAATTCAGGAATATACAATGTAACAGTTACTTATCAAGGTAATGAAACTTATAATGGTGCTGAAGTTAATGCAACTGTAACAATCAATCCAACTATTATTAGTAAAGATATTACTAAAATGTATCAAAATGGAACTCAATTCTTTGCTAACTTCACAGATAGTCAAGGAAACCCATTAATAAACACTACCATACAATTCAATATAAATGGAGCAGTTTATGAAAGAAAAACCAATGAACAAGGAACAGCTAGACTAAACATAAACTTAATACCTGGAAAATACACATTAACAGCTTACAATCCAGTAACTGGTGAGAAAAAAGGATTCAACATTACAGTCAAAGCTTTAATCACTGAAAACAGTGATATAATTAAATATTATAAAAATGGAACACAATACACAGCAAAAGTCTACAATAAAGACGGAACCTTAGCTATTGGTAAAAACGTAACATTCAACATTAATGGAGTATTCTACAACAGAACAGTTAATGAAAATGGTACAGTTAAATTAAACATTAATTTAAATCCTGGAAAATACATTATAACAGCAATATATGATGGATATAGTGTAGGAAACAATGTAACTGTTGAAAGTACATTAATTACAAATGATTTATCTATGAACATGCAAGATGGTAGTAAATTCAACGCTACAGTACTTAATGAACAAGGAAAACCATTAGTTAACGAAATAGTAACATTCAATGTAAATGGTGTGTTATATGAAAGAATCTCTGATGAAAATGGTGTTGCAAGCTTAAACATCAATCTCATATCTGGAGAATACATCATCACTTCAATGTGGAATGATTACCAAGTTGGAAATAAAATCACAATTGCTTAAGAGAATTAATTTTCTCTTAAACTCTTTTTCTTTTTTAATCAAAAACAATTAAATTTAAGATTTAAAATAAACATTTGCTGAAGCAATCCCTTTTTGAACTCTTCCATTTTTTGGATTTGAGATTGGATTAAATCAATTTTTTTATCTAATTTTAAAAATAGATTTATATATTTATTTTGTTCATTAATGGGAGGTAGAGTTAATTTAACTTTTTTAAAGTCTTTCCAATACAAATGAATTATTGTAGATCCTTGTGTTAATTTTGAAACTTCTTTTATTAGATTATTTGTAAAATAATAAGCAAAGAATTTATTATTAATAATATTTTCATTTTTATTTCTTAAAATGGTAATATCTCCACCTAATAATACATCTTCTTCTAAAATTACGCTAGCCGTTACTAAATCAACACCAGTAGTTGTTGTTGAAGAAGGAATTAATATATCTCCAGGTTTAGATAGAACACCTTCATCATAATTAGTTTTGCTTTTAACATCATGAATTATTTCAGCATATGTTGTATACAATTCTCCATATAAAATACACTTATTTGATCCATTTTCATCTAATTTGTCCTTTGATAATCCTGTTCCTTTTTTAGAAGCATATAAATCAGATAATTTATAGGTTAACCAATTAGAATTTTCTTTTTTAAATTGTAATTTTTTTGCTCCTTCCTTGAAAATTTGTTGCAATAAACCTTTTTTAAAATGTATG
>NZ_CAKVFS010000016.1 GCF_934746965.1 uncultured Methanobrevibacter sp.
GTTCCACCACCTACAACATTTGCAATTTCATCTATTTTTTTAATTTTCCACTTATCTGAAAACTCCAAAAACCGTAAGTTTCATAGTAACAGTCTAAAAATTCCTATAAAAAATAAGCATGTAAATTATGTAGGGTTTATAAAAAAGAAAAAAAGTTAAGATTCATCTTAACTGATTGTAATTTTGTTTCCAATTTGGTAATTGTTCCAGGTTGAAGTGATAATATATTTTCCTTTGAGAAGGTTGATATTTAAACTTGCAACACCGTCATCTGCTGTTGTTTTGTTGTAGAATACACCATTTATATTGAATATCACTGTTTGATTAGCTAGTGGATTTCCTTGTCCGTCAAGAACTGTTGCATTAAACCTACTTCCGTCTTGGAATTCCATAGATAAATCATCAGTAAGCAGTACAGTTTTAACAACTACATTATTTCCCACATCATATTCTTCATAGAGTGCAGTTATAATATATTCTCCAGGATTTAAATTGATATTTAGTTTTACTGTACCATTTTCATCAACTGTTTTACTGTAAAATACTCCGTTTATGTTAAATGTTACATTTTTACCAATAGCTAAGCTTCCGTCTTTATTGTAGACTTTTGCTGTGTATTGTGTGTCGTTTTTATAATATTTAACTATGTCATGGTTTTCACAAATAAGTGCTTTAATAGTTATATTGAAACCTTCTTGCTCACCATTTACTGGATTATATCCAGTTAGGATGTATGTTCCAGGTCTTAAGTTAATGTTTAATCCAGCATATCCTGATTCATTAGTGTTTCTGGTATAAAACACTCCATTGATATTAAATGTAACTGCTTGGTTAGCTAAAGGATTTCCAGAAGTATCAATGAATTTTGCATAAAATTTAGTTGCATTTCTAAACATTTTTACAATATCATTACCTATGATAGTTTTAGATATGTTTATATTAGCTTCTTTTGAATCACTGCCAAAACGTCCATTATAACTTATTTTAGCAAGATATTCACCAGGACTTAAATTAATAGCTAATGAAGCAATACCTTTCTCGTCACTTGTTCTTTTATAATCAACACCATTGATATTGATGATAACATTTTCACCAACAATAGGATTATTATTAGCATCTTTTAAGTATATATTAAGCCTTTCAGGACCTTTATAATATTTATCCACATCATTTACAGAAAGTATAGCACCATAGTTATTTGCAAATAGTTTATCACTACCAACAAAAGTATTGTCTAATGAATGGTAGAAATCAAATTGTCCAGATTTAACAGCTTTAAGAGAAAGTGTAATATAATTATTCACATCACAATCATTTAAATTCCAGACTACAATACGTGTAGGGTCAAGTCTGTAATTTCCTTTAGATACTGTTGCACTATTAAAATCAAATCCTTCTGGAAGAGCAAACTGAACTAACGGGTTTGAATGAGCAATATAATTAACCTGATATTTTAATTCAATAGTATCCCCAACAAGACAGGAACTAACAGGAGTTAATAATTTGAAAACTTCAATACTATTACCAAAAACATGGTTTCCTAAAAATAATTTATCCCTAGCTAGTGGGAGAGAATTTTTTGAATGGAAATTATTAAAGTAATAAACATTATCTGCCATATAGGATGTTGAACGACCAACACCTTTACCGTCATCATTTGATGCATAAGAATCTACACTATATGATAATCCATTAGGGGAATTAGTTAATTTCCAATGATAAGTCATTATATTTCTCCTATTAACACCATAATCATCAGTATAAACTTTTTT
Source organism: uncultured Methanobrevibacter sp. (assembly GCF_934746965.1). NCBI lineage: Archaea > Methanobacteriati > Methanobacteriota > Methanobacteria > Methanobacteriales > Methanobacteriaceae > Methanobrevibacter > uncultured Methanobrevibacter sp. The sequence goes on from NZ_CAKVFS010000016.1 coordinate 1,773, forward strand.
AATACCTGCATCAACAGGATTCAGATTATTATCATAACTTCCTTTTTGAGACATTGAATAAACATTAGGGCATAAAACATACTGTCCAGCTTGTAATTTACCAACATGATATAAATTAGTAAAGACAACACCATAAGTTCCATCAGCAGCTTTTATGACAAAATGACCTAAGGAATATCTGGATATTATCTTATGAATTCTTGAAAGATAGTCATTTGTAATTTGATTATTGGTAACCATTTCAGAAGCTATGCTTTCAATCTGTCGGAATGCTGAACCGTCTGTTACACCACCATTACCAATGAGCCAACCATTAGATGTGATAATTGCATGTGAAAAATAACCATCAGCGGTTTTATATTGCTTTAAATAGCTAATATCTCCCCAATTACCACTTTCAATATGAATATCAGCAGCATTTGTAGCATCACGTCTAACACAAATAACTCCTTCATTATCACTTACCTGAAGAACAGCTGAACTACATTCACTTAAATCAATCAAATCTTCATCAGTCTTATCTGTATCTTGCTTAATAGCACCATCAGCATATTGTTCTACATTAATATTAGTATCTACTACCTCATCATTAACTGATAATTCGTTTAAGTCTTGACTAGCTACAACATCATCTTGTGCACTAACCGATGTTATAGCTATTAGAAAAACAAAAAAAATTAAAATAAAATACTTTCTATTAAACATAAATTCACCATAATTAATTAATAGATATGTAATATTTGTACGTTAAAATATATACATTTTCATGAAAAAAAACTTTTTTTAAAAAAATCAACGCCTAAAAAATTGTAGTCCTATTAAACCTTCAGAATACTACTTACGGTTTCCAGGGTTTGATGAACATTGGAAAAGTAAACAATTATGTGATATTTGTGAGATTAAAGATGGGACACA
>NZ_CAKVFS010000017.1 GCF_934746965.1 uncultured Methanobrevibacter sp.
ATGATGCTGTTATTGGTGTGTCTGTTCCTGATATTGTTTCTGGTGTAGTTAATGTTACTGTTAATGGTAGGTCTTATAATGTTGCTATTGTTGATGGTAAAGGTGTTTTAACTATTTCTAATTTGGTTGCTGGTGGTTATGATGTTAATGTGAATTATGCTGGTGATAATAAGTATTTAGCAAGCAGTAATTCTACTAAATTCACCATATCTAAATTACCTTCATCTGTTATTGTTGATGTTAAAGATATTGTTGTTGGTGAAGATGCAATTGTTAGTGTGATTTTACCTGATGGTGCTACTGGTAGTGTTACTATAACTGTTGATGGTAAAAATTATGTAGCTATTGTTAAATATGGTGTTACTAGTGTTGCTATTTCTGATTTAGCTAAAGGAAAATACAATGTTTCTGTAAAATACTCTGGTGATAACAAATATTTAACTAGTGAAAATACTACTCAGTTCAGTGTTGCAAAAGTATCTGATTATAATGTGACTGTTGGTATTGGGGATATTATTGAGGGTGAGAATGCTAGTGTGATTGTGGTTGTTCCTGATGATGGAACTGGTGAAGTTATAATTACTATTAATGGTAAAGAGTATAAAGGTAGTGTTGATAATGGTGTTGCTAAAGTTATTATTCCTGATTTAAAAGAAGGAACATACAAAGTTGTCACATTCTACACTGGAGACAATAAATATGATTCAATGATTGTTAATGGAACTATAACTGTTAATAAAAATACTGGAACTACTTTAATAATGGAAGAGCTTGTAAAATATGTGGGTGGATCACAAAGACTTTCAGCTAAATTAGTTGACGCATATGGAAATCCAATAGCAAACGCAACAATATACTTCACAGTAAACGGAATAACCTATGCAAGAATCACTGATATTAATGGTACAGCATCTATGGCTATTAATTTAGTAGCTGGAACATACAATGCATCTGCTGTGTTTAATGGAACTGCTGCACAAGATAAAGCAACAGCTAATACAAATGTTATTGTTAAATCCACTATTGTAGGAAAAGACACTACATTATACTTCCGTAACGGAACCAAATATGAAGCAAAATTCCTCGATACAAATGGAAAAGCATTAACAAACACTACTGTAACATTCAACATTAACGGTGTATTCTATCAACGTATGACAGACAGTAACGGAGTAGCAAGACTAAATATAAACTTGTTACCTGATACTTATATTATAACTGCATACAACCCAGTTAATAAAGAACAAACTTCTAACAAAGTAACGGTTTTACCAACTCTTGAAACCAAAGATCTCTCTATGAAGTTCCAAGATGGTTCTAAATTTACTGCAAAAGTATTAGATGGTCAAGGTAAAGTTTTAGCTAATCAAAATGTAACCTTCAACGTAAATGGCGTATTCTATAATAGAATATCTGATGCTAATGGTGTTGCAAGTTTAAATATTAATTTAATTGCAGGTAAATACATTATTACTTCAATGTGGAATGGTTATCAAGTTGGAAACAATATTACAATTGCTTAAGGGAATTTAATATTCTCTTAATTTTCTTTTTTTTGAGTCTGTAAAATTTTATAGGCTTATTTGATTTTGAATTTTTTTACAGACGAAATTTCGTTTTG